>NZ_CAJTUX010000015.1 GCF_910579365.1 uncultured Oscillibacter sp. | reverse complement strand
CTTCAAACCCCGTTCCGTCCGGCAGAGTGACATCCAGAAGCAGCAGAACATACTGACTGAGGTTGGGCAGAAGCGCAAGCGCCTCAGCGACCGTCCGGACAACGTCTAATTCGTAACCCTGCCGCCGCAGGGAATAGGTCAGTCCATCCATCAGACTCACATCGTCTTCCAGCAATAGAATTTTATCCATACTTGCGTCTCCTGAGCTTGGTAGCGTTAATCCAAATTATATAGGAAAGCCAGAGGGCAATACAAGGCATAAATTGTAAACTGCGGTATCGATCCTACAAGCGCGAAGATGGCTCTTGGGCAGACCGCGAACCGGTTCCGGAGTACCTGGAGCGAAATGGAACGGTAAACAGGCGAACATTTTTTCATTGACGTAATTTTTTATTTTGACAGCATTTTATCAGAGCGGACATCTACCTCTAAAAATACCGGGAGGTCAAAAAATTACATGAACAGAGAAATATGCCAGCGTTATTTGGAAACCAGCATTTATACCTATGTAGGGGTATATAAGGATTTTATATGATCACTACCAGACGGCATACCTTCCATAGGGAGATTAGTGTGCGATCAAATTACACACCCATTGAATCCCCCTGCCGCCCCAGAGCTGGATTTATGGATTATGGTGATGAGGGTGACAGCTATATGGAGCATTGGGTTAACGAATACTGGGATTTGAATGAAAACAGATGGGTTTTGGCAGATGTTGATGGTTATTATGAGTATGAAAACCGTTTTGGTTGCAGCCAATTTGATTTACCGCGCCGGAAGTTTGTAACCGCGTCCGAAGCATGGATTGGTATGAGACAAAACACATTAAATAAAAAATTAGACGTTTTTACACCAACCGCTTTGGAAGGTTTATGCGATTATTTGTTCATGGATTTTCATGCCTTGATGAACAATGAAATTTTTTATTCTTATCAGACCTTATATCTTCGCGGCGGCATACAGGCGCTGCGTGAACGTGAGTTGTATGAACTTGATCATTTGGCGGAATTGTTGTCGGAACCCGATAAAAATATGGAGCAGACAGAACAGCTGATGATCGACGCCAGTCATGTCAAAGTACATCCTGACGCTGCTGGCGCTCGAGGTGGAAATCAAGCCATGGGCCGTACAAAAGGGGGCTCAACACCAAGATACATCTGGCCGTGGATGCGCATGGTATGCCGGTGCGATTCTTTGTCACTTCTGGTACCACAGCGGATTGCACAATTGCAGCGCAGTTGATCGAGGGATTCCAAGCGGAATATCTTTTGGCTGATCGGGGCTATGATACCGATGCAATCCTTCTCAAAGCTGCTGACGAGGGGATGACGCCAGTCATCCCTCCAAAGAAAAACCGCAAAGAATTACGTGAATTCGATAAATATCTTTACAAACTTCGTCATCTCGTTGAGAACGCTTTTCTTCTTCTCAAACGTTGGCGCGGCATTGCTGCGCGCTGCGCTAAAAATGTCGCCTCCTTCGTCGCTGCTGTCCAAATTCGTTGTATTGCTATTTGGCTCCTCATTGATTGATGGCACTATCTAAGCAGTTACGTGAAAAATTGCCTCCGCGCATTAGCGCCGAGGAGAAGCTCGAAGCGGCTGGCGGCCAGGTCGTGCTCTTCACTGGAACGGAATTCACCGCAAGGGACAAGCTCGGTCAGTCCTACCGCTACCGCATGATCGGGACCGAGGTCACCCGCGACGGCCTGACCTCCCTAAAACGCGGCTTGACCGCCCAGGTCAAACCTGAGCGGTCAAGTCGAGGGCCAGCCAGAACCCATGCCACAAGACAATGATCTCATAGCTTTGGGTTCGACCAGCGATTTTAATGGTGGAGGTGGCGGGGGACCTGCCCATAGAACTGATGGTCGTCGACCCCTCCGCCTCCAGCTTCATCACCACAGTCAACCGGCACGGGATTTTTGCGGTGGCGAAGGCTGTAAACGACGTGCTGCCGGGAATCGCCACGGTTTCCTCCCTGCTGTCGGCTGGGCGGCTCAAAATCGGGTCCGCCTGTACAAACTGCATTTCGGAATTCGGCCTCTATGCCTGGGCTGCCGATAACGACGACGTTTTAAAAGAAGAAGTGGTCAAGGAGAACGACCACGCCATGGACGAAACACGCTACTTTTGCCACACGATTTTGCGAAATGAATTCGACTGGTTAAATTGGGGGTGAGCCTTTGAACCTGTTCCAAAGCATCATCGTAAAGATCGCGGAGCGGTTTGGGCTCCAGCTCCAGGATAAGCCGCTGTCTTTGGACGATTACACCCTCCGCGCCGGGGACGCGATTGACAAAAGGGGCAATGTGACCAACATATCCCTGACGGCGGTCATTGCCGGGAAGCTGGCGACGCTTTCTTTGCAGGACAGCGATATCGCGATAGAGGGTGTCAGCGCCCGCGCCCGCTTTATGCAATCGTTCCTAGATTACTACCTTGGCAGCCAAATGGATATAGCCGCTGAGGTAGCCCTCGGGACCGGGGACTGCATCATTTTACCCTACACCGACGGGAAAAGGCTGGGCGTGGACATCATCAAAAACAGCGACTTTGTTGTTTGCGAGTCCATAGGCAACGATATCCTGTCCTGCATCATGAAGCTTGGGGAAATCAAGGAAAACCAAGGCCCTGCGTATGAGCGGTTCCAACTTCAGATGGTGCGCCAGTCAGAGACCGTCGATGGAAAGATCGTGGACGCTCTGATCATCCGCAACATGGCTTTTCGAAACGGAAAGGAAATCCCTCTGACGGAGGTTCCCGCCTGGGCGGACATCCCGGCAGAAGAAATCATTCCAGGCGTTCAGAAACCTCTGTTTGGCCGATACAAGAGCCCAGCCGTAAACCGGGCCGATGTCAACGGAGTGGGCGGCGTGAAGATTACAAACGGTCTGGACGGCGTTATGTCCCAGGCTGTGGAGGCATACAACCGATTTAACCGGGAGTATGCCAGCGGTGAGAAGTTGACATTTATCAGCAAGACCTTGGTGGACAAGGATGGGAAGGGAAATCCCATATACCCCGACGGAAAGAAAAACATGTTTATGCTGATGAAGGGTGTGGGGAATAAGGATGACCTTCTCCAGGAACACACTCCGGACATCCGCTCCGCCGACCTGGAGAAGGGCATCGAGGTCAACAACCGCATGGTGGAGCTGCTGGCGGGCCTCTCCCAGGGCATCCTGACGCCGCCGACGACCTCCTACGCCACGGCCACGGAAATGCGGGCGGCGCTGAGCAACACCTTTTCGGTAATCACAAAATTCCGCCGCCAGTTGGAGAAGGGCACCAATGACCTGCTGGACGCGGTGGAGGCCATCGCAAACCGGAACAACCTTTCCCCAATTGGCCCGTGGAACGTTCAGTATGATTGGTCTACGGCTTATATTGAGCAGCTGAACGAACGATTCAATCAGCTTGTACTTGCCCACGGGTTAGGCGCTGTTGATACAGCAGAAGTTCGATCTTACACCATGGACCAGGACTACGAGGCCGCAAAAGAACGGGTAAAACAAATCGCCGAGGAGAGCGGAGCGGAGTACATGGAGGAAGCCGCTGGCTCGCCCTCCGACTGACACTTATCAACATTGCACCTTGACAGCCTCATATCGAGATAGCGGAAAAGAAAACCGGGGATTACTCCCCGGCTCTCTGAAATCAGGTTTCCTGGTCTTTCGCGGCTGCGATCTTGTCCAGAAGCTCGGCAATTTCCTCGACGGTGTAGGTTTGCTTTTCCCCGTTGGTAAAAAGTAACCGCAATTCGTAGATCGTGGCCATCTTTGTGTCTTTACGTTCTTTCTCCGTCATTCCTAGTCACCTCCTTCCTTGTCCCGCTCCATTTCATGGTCAATAGCTCGGTTGATAAAAGCGTTGACGGATTCACCCTGAGCGGCGGCGTGGGCTTTGATGGTATCCTTTTTCCCTTTATGGACGCGTAATGGGATTGCATCATACGCTTTATCCTGGTATCGTTTGATGCTTTCATAGCTATTTTTCCCGCCCATCCTTTCACCCCCCAATACTTATTATATACCTGTCACGCCGTGATATCAATATGCAAACCAAACAATTGCATATTGATATCTTTATGTAAAATGTCGATTGCATATTGATGTCATTATGCTATAATAGGTATTGTCAAGGGGGGAAACCCCAAGACAAATAAAATCTCTCCGGTGTACGAGACCGGAGAGAAGAAGGGAGGCAAGGCATGAGACATTACCACGGCGTGTGGTACTATAAGGGCAAGACTTATAAGAGTCTCCACGAAGCCCTAGTAGCCAATTGGCCCAAGTAAGGCCATGGGGCCGGGAAACCGGCCCCTCCCAAATAGAAAGCCTCCCACCACCAGTATAGCATGGGCGTGGGATGAAATGCAAGGAGGATTTTCACCATGACCGTAAAAGAAATGATTGCGATGCTTGGAGGAGTAAACGAGGTCAATATCAGCTGGAACGGAGACCTTGTTTACTTCAACTTCCGCAACAGCATTGAAGTGGAAGTGTGGGGCAGTTACCTTGTTGATAACGTCCGCGCCGAGAAGGAGGGCGTTTTTGAACTGGTGCTTGCCGCACAGCCGATTAAAAAGGAGGCTATTTAGCATGAATGAACTGGAAATTATGAACATCAAGGGTATCGAGTGCTATGAGAAGGACGGCGTGGCCTACCTGAACCTCGAAACTTGTGCCCGTGGGCTGGGGTTTACCGAAACCGCCGCAAGCGGAAATGAATGTGTTCGTTGGCGTACAGTGCGAAAATACCTGTCAGATTTTGGCATCGCAACAAGTTGCGACGGTGATAAGCTCCCCGATTACATCTCCGAAAACATTTTCTACCGCCTTGCCATGAAGGCAAAGAACGCTGTTGCGGAAGCATTTCAGGCCAAGATTGCGGATGAAGTGATCCCCTCCATCCGCAGGCACGGAGCCTACATGACCCCTGATACGCTGGACAGGATGATTACCTCACCCGAGTTTGGCATTAAGCTGTTGACTGCCTTGAAGGACGAACAAGAGAAGCGCAAGGCCCTGGAAGTCCAGGCGGAGGCCGACCGTCCCAAAGTCCTGTTTGCGGATTCTGTTACTGCCTCCAAGAGCTCCATCCTTGTGGGCGAAATGGCGAAGCTGCTGAAACAGAATGGTATTGAGACAGGGCAGAACCGGCTCTTTGAGACGCTGCGGGAAAAGGGCTTCCTCATCAGGCGCAAAGGGAACGACTATAATATGCCTACTCAGAAAGCCATGGAAATGGGCCTGTTCGAGATCAAGGAAACCGTCATCAACCACGCCGACGGACACACCAGCGTCAACAAGACCCCGAAAGTGACCGGGAAAGGCCAGCAGTATTTTGTCAACATGTTCCTGGGCGACGACGCATGACCGGCCCACCCCCGCTATCTCGATATGAGGTAGCGGGGATTCTTTATGCGGAAGGAGACACACCGTGAGCCGCCTGTTAAATGAATCCTGGATAGAGGGCCTGCCGGACCCCATTGTGGAAAACCTGGAGGCGCTGAACCGCTATGTGGTGCTGCGAATCTGTGAGCGGCTACGCAAGATCGGCGATATCGGCGCGGCGGACGCGCACAGGCTGAAAAGCGCCGTGGAGTACGCCGCCGGGGACCTACGAGCCATTGAGGCGGAGATTGCCCGGATCACCAAACAGAACGTCAAAGACATCGACGCTCTGTTTGAGGAGGTGGCGGCTGAAAACCTGGACTTTGCCAGCGTCTACTTTGTTGCCAGGGATATGGACCCTATCCAAAACTATGCCCAGGTGGCCGCGCTGGAATCCTTCGTCCGGGCGGCAAAGGCTCAGGCCATGGACGGCGTCACCAACATCAGCAACACGTACATGATCGGTTTCAAGCGGGGCCGGACTGTGCTTCCTCTCCGAGAGTACTACATATCCGCCATTGACCGGGCCATTACCTTTTTGAAAATAGGAACAGTGGACTACCACACCGCCGTCCGCTCCACCGTCAAGGACATGGCGAAAAGCGGCCTCCGGCGGGTGACGTTCGATTCCGGATACTCCCGCCGCCTGGACAGCCAAGCCCGAATGAATATCCTGGAGGGCGTGCGGCGGCTGAATGGGGAGATGATGGAGGAGACCGGGCGTCGCTTCGGGGCCGACGGCGTGGAAATCTCCGCTCATGCCTTGTGCGCCCCAGACCACATTGACATCCAAGGGCGACAGTACCGCAAGGCGGAGTGGGACCGCATCAACAGCGGCCTCAAACGGCCTATCGGGACCTTAAACTGCCACCACTACGCAACGCCGATTATCTACGGCGTCTCCCGTCCGGTGTACAGCAAAAAGGAGCTGTCGGAGATCAACCGCCGGAGCAGTGAGACGGTGGAGTGGAAGGGCTGGGAAATGACCCGCTATGATGCGAGTCAGAAGCAGCGTCAGCTGGAAACGGCCATCCGGTATGCCAAGGATGAACGGGACGCTATGACGGAGGCGGGGGACAAGCTGGGAGCCGCCCAGGCCCGGAAGAAGTCCGCCGCCCTTGGGCGGGAATACAAAGCCTTCTGCGAAAAAACGGGCCTGACGCCCAGGCCGGAAAGGACGCGGTCCATGAAAGGGGCCACCACTGGAGGACTTGCAAATCCGGGTGGAAATGGTATACTAAAAAGCACAGGGGTGCAAGGGATTCCCGTTACGGAGGAAGCAATCAGCCGGGTGCCTCTGATAACGCCGTCCGGTTGGAGCGCCGGGAAAGCCGTCCTTTTGCAGGAAGCTCACAAGGATTTACTCCGGTTTGTGGAGGGTCAGCCGGTTGGCATAGAGGCTGGGGCAATATACTCACTGGATATGAAGCTGCTGGAGCGGAGAATGGGAAGGGTTCAAGAAATCCGCATGCCGCGCTATTCTGGGGAACATATCTTGATACATAACCATCCGGATGGGCTTACATTTTCACCGGCAGACATAGAGGGCTTCGGGAAACGCTTTGATATGAAAATTTTGACGGCGGTTGGGCACAATGGGACCGTGTACATACTGCAAAAAACCGAAGAGTATAACCCTGTTGGGTTGTCCAAAGCGTTTTTGTCTGAAATGGGAAAATTAGACTCGGCAAAAACACCAGAAGAATTCGCTGAAATAATAAACCGTTTTTTGGAAGGGGTTGGCAACTATGGCGTACGTTTTATCTCCGGAAGATAAAGCTTTTTTTGAGGAAATCCTTAAAAAGGCAGAACCATATCCGGAAGACGACCCAATTTGGGACGTTCTGGATGGAGAGCGCGACCACAGCCGCGCAATGGCAACTCTTGCGAAAATGGCGCTGGAAGGGCGGCTTCGGTAAATGGACAAAGCAAGTATTGCGGCCATAGAGGCCATAGAGGCCATATTAAAGCGGGGCCACGACGCAGAGGTCCGGCGAAAAGGGGACGGAATCATTGTCCTGGAAGTAAAAAAGACAATCCAATACAGCGCCCCGCGAATTGGCGCGGGGCAAGGGCAATAGGAGCCAGCTGACGGGTATCTCCCGGCGGTTGGCTCTTTTTGTTTGGTAAAACCCGCTCAGGCGGTTTTTATACAACTTTCCTCCCGGCGCGGAGGCTTAAAGAGCGCCCGCCCCCGCGCTGTGGTGCAGCGGCTTTACAAATCAAAACCATCTCGGGGCAGAAAGGAACCTCATGGACTTCAAAAGCATTTTTAACGGCGAATCCCTGACTCTGGAGCAGTTCAACGAGAAAACCAAAGGCATGAAGCTGGCGGACCTCTCCGGCGGCGAGTACGTGGCTAAGGGCAAGGCAAAAGACCTCTCCGACGAGATGGAGCGGCTGAAAAATGACCTTTCCCAGCGTGACGAAACCATCAAGAGGCTGGAAGAGGCCAGCGGTGACGCCGAGGCCACTCGGAAGGAGCTGGAGCGCTACAAGCAGGAAGAGGCTGACCGGAAGAAGGCCGAAAAGGAGGCCGAAACCGACCGCATCCTCACCGAGGCGGCGGAGCAGGCCCTGGACGGCAAGGAATTCGTCAACGAGTTCACCCGGAATCATTTTGTCGCGGAGCTGAAAAAGGCCATTGCAGACCCCGCCAACAAGGGAAAGCGTGCTGCCAAGCTCTTTGAGGAAATGACGAAGGAGCTGGACAACATTTTCCGCAACCCCCAGCTGGAGCCGCTGAAGCTCCCTGGCGTGGACAAGCACGCCGGACCCCCTATGAGCAAGGAAGACATTTTCAAAATCACCGACGCGGTGGAACGGCAAAAGGCTATTGCCGCCAATATCAACCTATTCAGAAAGGATGAATGATTATGGCAGTTATTGAAAACACCACTATGACCACGGATATCAAGCTCCAGGCCCGGGAGATTGATTTCATTTCCCGTTTCAATAATACCTGGGACGCGCTGCGGGAGATTCTGGGCATCATGCGGCCTATCCGCAAGACCCCCGGCACTAAGCTGGTATCCGTCAAGGCCACTGTCGACCTCAAAGACGGCAACATCCCCGAGGGCGAAGAGGTTCCGCTGTCCAAGGCAACCCTTACCCCCGTCGCCTACGAGGACCTGACGCTGGAGAAGTTCCGCCGGGCGGTGACCGCCGAGGCGGTGGAGAAATTCGGCGCGGCGCTGGCGGTCCAGAAGACCGACGAGGCCCTGCTTCACGAGCTCCAGGGCAATGTCATGGATCGCTTCTACACCTTCCTCCAGACCGGCTCTCTGACCTCCACGGAGGCGGATTTCCAGATGTCCGTTGCCATGAGCCTGGGTCTTGTGACCAACAAATTCAAGGAAATGCGCAAGGGCATGACGGGCCTTGTGACCTTCGTCAACACCCTGGACGTGTACCACTACCTGGGCGCCGCCGCCATCAGTGTCCAGAACCAAAACGGTATCCAGTACTTAAAGGATTTCCTGGGCGCTTCCTCCATGATTCTCTCCTCTGAGATCCCCCAGGGAACCGTCATTACCACGCCCACCGATAACATCGATCTGTATTACATTGACCCCTCTGACGGCGATTTCCAGCAGCTTGGCCTCCAGTACACCACCTACGGAGAGACCAACCTGATCGGCGTCCACGCTGAGCCGAACTATGGCCGTGTCATGGGCGAAACGCATGTGCTGATGGGTATGAAGCTGTGGGCGGAGTACCTTGACGGTATCGCTGTTGTGAAATTCGGCAGCGGATCCGGGGCTGAAACCGCCCGCGCGGCCCGTAAGGCGTCGGTATGATCCAGTACCTCACGTTCAATCAGTATCAGGCCAATGGGGGAAAAGCGGAGATTTCCGCTTTCCCCCGGCTGGAACGTCTGGCGCGGAAGAAGCTGGACTACTGGACTCAGAACCGCATTCAAAACGCCGACTGCGACGTTCAACTTTGCATGACGCTGATTGTGGATGCCCTGGCGGAAGTTCAAGAGAATCAGGCTGGGACTGCCTCCAGCTTCAGCAACGACGGCGTTTCGGTCAGCCTGAGCAAGCCGGTGAGGACGGAATCTGAAATTATGTCCTCCGTATATGACCAGGTTGTGGAAATTCTCCCCATTGAACTTGTAAGTGTGGTGATTCGCTGATGTTCGATGTGAAACAGCTTCCTACCTTCAAGCATACCGTCACCGTCCTAAACAAACGGGATGGGCTGGACAGCCCTGACCACTTGGACACCTGGAAGAAAACTGTGCTCCAGAAATGTGCCTGGAAGCAGACGGAAACCCGGTCGCAGTCCGGGCGGGTCAGCGATGATACGGAGATAAGCGAGGGGGCTGAATATCTTGTCCGGGTTCCGCCCTCTGAGGAATACCGGCCCTACAGCGCTTGGAAAGAGGATATGGAGGGCTTTACCTTCTCTCCTGGGGATTACATCATCAAAGGCGAAATCACCGAGGAGGTCACGGCGGAGACTGTGCAGAGCGTGGTCAGCCAGCACCGCCCCGACGCCTTTGAGGTCCGGTTGTTCCGGGACAACACCGGGTCCGGGTATCTGGACCATTACCGGCTTGAGGGGAAATAGCATGGAAATCAAGTGGAACAAAGCTCCCAAAGAGATTTTAAACCGGATTTTCGACGACGAGACTATGACCTATATCCATACCCGGCTCCACGCTTATATGTCTCCATATGTCCCTATGGACAGCGGCATGATGGACCAGACGGTGGACATCAAGCCGGAGTACGACCATTACAAATCACCTTACAGCCATTTCCAATGGGAAGGAAAGGTTTTTGTGGACGATCGTGGCAGCACCTACGCCCGCCGGAGCGAATCCAAGCACGCAACCAGCAAAGACCTAAATTACAGCAAGGACAAGCACCCTCTCGCAACTGCCCATTGGGAGCAGGCTGCGATGGCGGCAAAAAGCGATGAGCTGTGCAAGGACATCACGGACTATCTGAGGAAAAAGTAAATGGACAACAAGCACCAAGCTATGCTGGACTATCTTGCCAAGTACCCCGGCCTGGACGCGTTCCTCCGCTTCAACTCCGTAACGGATAAGCTGGGGAACGTCAGCGTGCAGACGGTGTACAGCAGCGAGTGGGAAAAGCGCTATATAGGGGGCCACGGCATTAAGCGGTATGACTTCGCGGTGGTTTCCATGGTCCCCCAGGACCCCGGCACCAGCTCCGTCAACGCGGAGCAGATGCAGGAGGCCCAGAAGTTTATGGAGTGGATTGACCAGCAGCGGAAAGCCCGGAACTTCCCGGACTTCGAGGGCTGCAAGGTCCTCTCCATTGAGAATCTACAGAACATGCCGAACCTGGCGGGGGTAAGCGCCGCCGGAAACGTGGCGAAATATATGTTTCAATGCCGGGTGAGGTATTACGAGTAAAGGAGTGAAAAGATGAAAGTTTCTGAACTTATGGCGGGCTACACGCCCTCTAACACCTTTGAGGGGTTCGCCACCAACGACGATTGGGTTCTTGCCGTGGGCATCAACTTGGAAGACGGGGCCACGGAAGCGGACTACACCGTCGTCCAAATGGGCATTGCGGGCCTTGACCCGCAGATGAACCCCGTGACCCAGGACAAGCAGTACATCCGCACCGGAACCAGCACCACCAAGACCGGCACCCAGCGGACGTTTGCCATTTCCGGCGACCGTTACATCGGCGACGCGTTCCAGGACCACTGTTTTAGCTTGGGCATTGCTTTCGGCGTTGGTCAGAAAGTGATCGTCCCCTACGTCTATTTTTCCGTTTTGACCGGCAAGGGGGAAAAGGGCACCGCCTCCATTATCGTCAACAGCGACGGCGGCGGCAACGCCGGGGAAAACTCCGCCATTTCCATTGATCTGCGGAGCGTGGGCACCAAGCCCACCGAATACACCTACAACGGCAGCAGCGCCGGAGTTTAAGGAGGAGCGACCATGAATTACAAGGTGAATATCCTGGGCAAGTCCTACGACCTGCCCGCCCGGACGCTGGCGGTGGATGAACAAATCGAGGAAGTTGGAAGCCTGGACGCAGAATACAAGGCCAAACGCATGACCCGCCGCGAAGTGGTGGAGCGTATGCACGCCTTTGTGGAGGACTTTGCCCCCGGCGCGTTCCCCTCCCTGGAGGAGGCCGACACCAACGAGCTGACTGCCGCCTGTACGGACATCATCGCGGCCTACGCCACCCCGGCCCGAAAAGCCAAGAACGACGCGCAGATGGTGGAACTGCGGGAGGTCTTGAACCGTCCCGAGGTTCAAAAGCTGTTCGCGGCAATTCCCGCCCTCTCTGCCGCCTATAAGAAGTGAGCCTCTATCATGCCCCGCCGGAATCCCTGACCGTCGGCGGCCTGGAATACCCCATTGACACGGATTTCCGGGCGTGGGTGCAGTTTCAAGCCGCCATGACGGAAAAGGGGACGGACGGTGAAAAGGCGGAGCGCCTGTGCGCCTTTATGGAGCAAATGGGCCTCCCGCCGGGGGAGGAAGCCCTGGAGGCTATGCTGAACTTCTACACGGCGGCTTCCACGGAGAAGGCCGTGGCCGGGCAGAAGAACCGGCCCGCCGCATTCGACTTCGAGAAGGACAGCGAATACATTTTCGCCGCCTTCATGGGGGCCTATGACATCGACCTGACCACGGCCCGCCTCCACTGGTGGACCTTCAAGGCGCTGTTCAAGGCCCTGCCGGAGGATTGCGAGTTTTGCCGGATCATGCGGTATAGGACCATTGACTTGAAGGACGTGCCGAAAAGTCAGAAACGGTTTTATCAGGAACAGAAAGCCCGGTACAGCCTGGGAGAAAAGGCGGTGTACCGGACAGAGAAGGATATGCGCGATTATGTCAAGCGGCGTTTCGCTGAGGCGGAGCGCCAGGCGGCGGAGGCGCGTGAGAAAAAACCTTGAAACCATCATATTGAGATATCCGAGATTCTCATTTCCCTATATCAGCTCTTATTAGAGCCTTGATATAACCCGCTTTATTGGGGACGCTTCCGAGCTTTTTCAGCAAATCGGCCTCCGTGTTATTCATAAAGCGAATAGTAACGCTTGTCGTGTGCGCTTTATGATAACGTTCCTGCGGCGTTTCCTTTTTCTCTGCTATAGTGATTCCCTCCTTTTGGAAAAGGGGGCCGGATCCCCGGCCCCTTCCCCGGCTACTTCTTGCTGATAGCGATTTGGTCCAACAGCTCCACAATCTCGGTTTTGGTGTAATTTTCTTTTTCACCCTCTGTAAAAATCAACCGGAGTTCATAGAGCATTGCCAAATCCATACGTTTAATCTCGGTTTCGCTTGGCATGTGGTCGGCCCCCTTTCTTTAGGATAAACTCATTATAGCATAGGTAATGCACTATGTCAAGAGATTTTTTCGATATTTTCAGATGCAGGAGGTGAGCGCGTGGCAAATGACGGCACCGTAAAGATCGGCGCGGAAATTGATGAAAAGGAGTTTAAATCCGGGCTTTCTAAGCTGAGCAGCGTTGCAAAAGCGGGGCTTACCGGAGCAACGGCGGCTTTTGGCGCGGCGACCGCTGCGGCAACTGCCGGAACCGTTGCGGTAGGCAAGCTGGCGCAATCCGCCATTTCGGCTTACTCCGACTATGAGCAGCTGGTGGGCGGCGTTGAAACGCTGTTCAAAACCTCCAGCGCCACGGTGATGGAGTACGCCAACAACGCCTACAAAACCGCTGGGCTGTCTGCAAATGAGTACATGGACACCGTCACCAGCTTTTCTGCCAGCCTTTTGCAGGGCTTGGGCGGAGACACGGAGGCGGCGGCTCAAATCGCGGACAAGGCCATCGTCGACATGGCGGACAACGCCAACAAAATGGGCACCGATATGGCGTCCATCCAATATGCCTATCAAGGGTTTGCCAAGCAAAACTATACGACGCTTGACAATCTCAAACTTGGCTACGGCGGTACCCAGGCGGAAATGGCCCGGCTCATCAACGATAGCGGCGTCCTGGGCGATACCATGCAGGTCACCGCTCAAACGGTAAATCAAGTCTCCTTTGACAAGATTATCGAGGCTATCCACGTTGTCCAGGAGCGGATTGGTATCACAGGCACCACCGCCCAGGAAGCAAGCGAGACCATCCAGGGCAGCGTAAACGCCATGAAGAGCGCCTGGGAAAACCTCATAACTGGTATGGGGGACGAAAACGCAAACACAGATGTTCTGATAGAGAATTTTGTCAGCAGCGTCGAAACTGCGTTAAACAACCTGATTCCCAGACTAGAAGTCATATTGTCAGGGATAGGGGAACTGGTTACAAAACTTGCGCCTGTTATCGCCGAAAAGTTGCCTGGGATGATGGAAGCACTTCTCCCTCCCCTCATTCAAGCAGCAGGGCTTCTCATTCAGGGGCTTGCAACTGCGTTGCCGGATTTGCTGGATGTCGTTATGGACGCAGTACATCAGTCAATAGATTCCATAGGACAAGCCCTTGCAGAAAAAATTCCATTCTTATCCGGCTTATTTGAAAACCTTGATTCCGTTGTAACTGCTGCTGCGGTGGCGTTTGTTACGCTAAAAACTGCCACAATGGCCTATCAGGCGGCAAGCGCGGTGGCAAAGGTTATCCAAATGCTTACTGCGGCTACCGAAGGGCAGACGATTGCGCAGGCCGCTCTAAACGCAGTTATGAACGCAAATCCGTTTGTCTTGATTGCCACGGTTATTGCTACCGTTATTGCGGCGATCGTTTCCCTCACTCTCGCAAGCGAAGATTTCAGAAACGCAATGTCAGCGCTTTTTGACGCAATCGGCGAGGGAATCCAGTGGCTAATTGAAAAAATAAGTTCCCTTATAGAATGGTTTGGGAAACTGTTTGGGGTCAGTTCTTCTGTTGGAGATATTGAAATCCCATCTGGTGGGAACCCCTCCGGCGGCGCACCCCGCCCCCGCGCCCGCATGGCAGCATTTACAGACAACGAAACCGACGGAAACAACGGCGAAGGGGCCAGCATTACCGCGGGAACCTTCTCCCGCGCGGCAACCATCCGGGCCCTGGAGAGCGCAATCCCCAACGTAGAAAGCCGGGTCGCCCTGGCAAACGCATCCATGGCCCCGGCTGCGGGATACTCCGCTCCTCCTCCCGTTTCCGGCGGAGGCGGCGATGCCGGAAACCGGCAAGCGCCCATTATTCTTCGCCCTAACTGGACAATGCAATTTCAAGGAGATATAGCTCAGCTGGGCCGGGTCCTGAACCCCATTGTCAAAGACGACGAACACAGGCTTGGCCACGGCGTTTGAAAGGAGTGATTTCATGCCTTCCCTGTTTAAAATCGACGGCAAGGAGTATTCCGGCGTAGGAGTAGAAGAGCTCCATCGGTCTTTCCGGATACCGGACGGGCCCCTTGCGGATGACATGCTGTCCGGAGACCACGAACGAGACCTGATAGGCACCTATTACGACTATGACCTTGTGCTTTCGGTCTCCGACCTCCTGGAAAACGAATACGACGCCCTTTTTGAAACCCTCTCCGCTCCGGTGAACAGTCACACGGTGGAAATGCCCTATGGCGCGGGGACCCTCAGCTTCACGGCTATGATCCAGTCCGGAAAGGATGAACTGATTCCCATGGACGACGGGACGTGGTGGGGGAACCTGAGCCTGACCATCCGGGCCAAGAAGCCTCAGCGGGCGGCACCGTAAGGAGACGGCAATGCGGAATAAAATTGTATACTCCAAGTGGACTTTTAACCACGACGCTATTGCGTCCATCTCCATACATACGGCGTCGAGCCCGCTTTCTAATCTGCTGGAGGCCGACACCTTCACGGCGGTGGTGAAGACCACGGACCGGACTATCACCAGTTTCACGAAAAACACGCCGCTCCGGTACTACCACCGGGACGTGCAGCGGTTCCTGGCCTATATCCAGTCCGTGGAACGGGAGGGACCGAACAAATACCGCCTGACGGGGACCTCCGCCATTGGGCTTTTGATGGACCGGCTCCACAAGGGCGGCATCTACACCGGGCAGACGGCGGAGACGGTGATTCGGGAGATTGTGGGAAACATTTCCTTTACCTTAAAAGCCAGCTTCAAGACCGTGCCCCTGTACGGCTGGCTTCCCTACGCCAAGCCGCCGGAGCGGTCCGCCCGGGACAACCTTTGCCAGGCGCTCTTTGCCCTGGGCTGCTCCGTCCGGAGCAACGCGAATGGGGGCCTCATTATAGAACCTCTTTCCAACACCGTGGCGGGCAGCATCGGAAGCGGCTCTATTTTCAGCGGGGCCAGCGTCAAATACGGGGCCCCCGTGTCCTCCGTCGTGGTGACGGAACACCAATACATGCAGGGCGGGGAAGAAACCAAACTGTTTGAAGGGACGGCTTCCGCCGGGGATATCATCACCTTCTCCGAACCCGTGTACGGCCTGAAAGCCACAGGCTTCACCATCCAGGAGAGCAACGCCAATTACGCGAAGCTCTCCGGCGGAACCGGGGTCCTGACGGGGCGGAAGTATATCCACAACACCCGGCAGGTCACCCGGACCGTCGCCGCCGGGGCGGCGGAGAACATGAAGTCCATTTCCGACGCCACGTTGGTTTCCGTGGTGAACTCCGGTTCGGCGGCGGACCGCGCGGCGGCGTATTACCGCTGCCTGGAGACCATCCAGTGCGGCGTTTTCCTGGGAACACAGACCGCCGGGAATATGCTGAACATCTATCACCCGTACAACAAAAATACTGTCAAGGCGTGTGTGGAGAGCATCGACATAGCGGCCTCCGGCATCCTCCGGGGAGACGTGAAGGCCCTGGTGGGCTATACCCGGCCCCAAAACACCATTCTCCTGGACAAGCACCTGCTGATAACCTCCTCTGGAACCGTCACCTTGCCGGACGGCGTGACCCAGGTCCGTGCAATCCTGATCGGCGGAGGGACGGGAGGAACCGGGGGCGCCAACGGAGAGAACGGAGGAGCGGGCTCCAACACATCCGCCTCCAGCTCATCCGGCTCCTATAACCCAACCATCACCAAGGGCGCACCTGGACGTGGCGGGGCCGGAGGCAAAAAGGGCTCCGGCGGTTCCGGCGGGAAAATCGCCGTCTTCGACATCACGGGCTCTTCCATCAAGACCATTACGGCCTCCATCGGGGCCGGCGGTTCCGGCGGGGCGTCCAACGGCGGCGCGGGAAGCGCCGGAGGGGACACGACACTGAAGGTCAACGGGGCCACATACTCCAGCGCCTCGGGGTCTCCCAGCGCGTCTGGGTATCAGGACCTTGTGGCGGGAACCATCTACGGAACTCAAGGCGAGGAAGGACAAGACGGTTCCGGCGGCGGCGCCGGCGGCGCCCCCACGACATCGGAGGGTGTGACGGGTGAAAACGGTTCTTCCGCCGGACCCAATAATGGAGGAACCGGAGGAAAAGGAAGCACAACCGGGTCCGGGAGCCAATACGCCACAGGAACTGGCGGCGGCGGCGGAGCCGGAGCGGCCTACAGCGCCCCCGGCGGCGCTGGCGGGACAGGCACCGGTACCCGTGCTGGCGCTGGCGGAAAGGGCGCGGCAGGCACCAAGCCCGGGACACCCTCCCGGGCCGGGTCCGGCGGAAACGGCGGAAACGGCGGAGGCGGCGGAGGCGGCGGAGGGGGAACCCTCGCGGCCGCTATGAATGGAGGGCGTATCACGGTTTACGGCGGAGCCGCCGGCGCGGGAGGCGCGGGCAGCCAGGGCGGCAACGGGGCCGCGGGCTGTATCATCTTGTACTACGGCGTCAAGACGGTTGTGGAATGAGAAAGGGACATGCCTATGATTACATTGAAAAACTGGAGGCTGGAGATTCCACCCTGTGAGCGGTCCCTGGGCTACGAGGGGGAAAACCTGTCCTCCCGGCTGGAAATCGAGACAGACACGGGGCCGGAGTGGCTTTACTACCTCGACATGGAGTACAGCGACGGGACCTTCGCTGCCCTCCCCCTGACCTGGGAGGAGGGGAAGCTCTGGGCGGAGCTCCCGGGGGCCTACCTGTCCATTCCCGGGGAAGTGACGGTGAATATCCGGGCGGAAGCCGGGGTTGTCAAGAAGTCCGATATGGGGTTTCTGTTCGTCTCCGACTCCGTTGTGAGCGGAGAAGCGCCGCCGGAGCCCGTCCCGTCCCCGGGCGGCGTAACGGACCACCGGCAGCTGACGCACCGGGACGCGGAGGGGCAGCACCCTATGGAGGCGATTGAAGGTTTGGCGGAAGAGCTCCGGCGCATCCCTGCCCCGGTGGAGCCGCTGACAAATGAAGATTTGGAGGAGCTTTTAAAATGAGTAAATGGTTAGACAGCAACGGTGTCCTGTATCTGTGGGCCAAGATCAAGAGCTTGGCGGCCGGCAAGGTGGACAAGGTGGAGGGCAAGGGCCTTTCCAGCAACGACTTCACCTCGGCGGAGAAAACCAAACTGGAGGGCCTGGAGAACTATACTCTGCCCGCCGCCACGGCGGAGACCCTGGGCGGTGTGAAGGTGGGGGCCGGGCTGAACGTCGTGGATGGGCTTCTCTCTGCCACCGGCGGCGGTACGGCGGACAGTGTGGATTGGTCCAACATCCAGAATAAACCGGACCTGGCGCTGAAAAGCGACATCACCGGGCTTTATAAGTACAAGGGCAGTAAGGTCAATTACGCCGCTCTGCCAGAGAGCGGCAACCAGGTGGGCGACGTGTGGAACGTGGAGGACACGGGTATGAACTACGCCTGGGACGGGGAGAAATGGGACGCCCTGGGGGCCTCCTTTGAAATCCAGGCCATTACAAACGAGGAGATCGACGCCATCACCGGGGAGGCGTGAGGATGGGCTTTCTGGATAACGCGGGCCTGACCCGGCTCTGGGCCAAGATAAAAGCCCTGGTAGGCATCCCCACCAAGCGGGCGCTGACCCAGGCGGAATACGAGGCCCTGAGCGAGGAGGAGAAAGCGGCGGACGTCCTCTACCTCATCACGGATGGGAACGGGGGCGGAGGCTCGGTGACAAGCTTCAATGGCCGCGCGGGGGACGTCACGCCGGAGGCGGGGGACTACTCCGCCGAACAGATTGCCGGACTCCCGGAGGCCCTGGCGGCCAAGCAGGACAAGCTGACGGGCGCCGCCGGGCAGGTGGTGGGGTTTGACGAAAGCGGCAAGGCCGTGGCGCAGAAAGCGCCTTCCGGCGGCATGACCCAGGCGGAGGCGGACGCGAGGTATATCCAGCCTGGGGGGAGCTATCCGGGCGCGAGTTATACCCAGCTTGGCTCGTTTGCGTTTGGCGATGATGGGGTTATAAGTCTTATTGGCCAACCAAACTATTCAGACCTTGTTTTCACATCGGTTAAAACGAAAACAAAGATTGGCAACCTTGCCGCTCCCTCCATCCCGGACGACGCCGCCACCAAGGAGTATGTGGATGGAAGGACCGCAGGGGCAACTATCAAAGTTGAAAAGGTTCTCATTCCGAAAAATACGGAGGCTGGAACGGTAATCAAGTCGTCTGTGCTTTATCGTACTAATTCGGGCGATAATATCGAACCTGTTGTTGCGATTCCACAAGCTGGACAGGAAGACTGGTTTGAAGATGGGAAGATTACATGGAAGGTAATCGTTCAATACAGTTTTGTGGATGACAGTTACAGCTATGTAGTTGAGGTAACAGTGAATACACCGCCTACCTATGACGCCCAACTGCCATGGCAATATTTTTTACATATTTTCCGCTTGTTTATAGCCATTTTTGCTCTTTTTCATTTGCTTTCCGACACTCTTTACAAACAGGGTTTCCGTATATTCCACGTCTGTCTGTGGCTGATTATGTGGTCAGAAACCCTTGCGGCGCTTGGAGTTCCAGTCCTGAAGCAATATTGTCCCAGGCCAAGAAAGTGGTCAAATTTGAATCAGGCTGTCTTAAACCGACTGTCAACTCTGGGGAGGTATCAAGCGATGAATTGCACCTCCGTCTACAATGAGAAGTGACTTTGATCGTAAGTATTGCACGATTCATCAAATTTGTTCGGTAGGTAATAGCTGTGAAAAAGTAATACTTCGGTATAGATTGCTCCTGCAGGTCAGCATATTTAAGTTATCATATCCCAATACCTTTACTAAATTAGAAATTTGGGTTCCATTTACCTGCTTATCATGATAAAAAAATTATTTATCAGGCATAGAGCGCAAGATTTCTTGAATTTCCGCAAGGTGCGTAGCAGTAAAGCGGATGCTTTCCTTCCCGATTGCTACATCAACGCAGCCGCCGACAATCCTCGCCGCCTTGAGAGCCGCAGCAAAGGGATCTTCACGACCACGTTTACCTTTTGGCGCATTGGCAAATCGTATTGCTTCAAACTTTTTGCTGCATTCAAGACACAACGCAACTCTTGTTTGAGGGAAAAAGTATCGAGGGGCGGCAATGATATTGTTTACTTCCATCAACTCGTAAGGCTTTACCTTGCGGCACATTTGACAAAAGCAGCGTCCATAGACACCGTCAGGGGTGTATTTTTTCAGCGTCTGTTCGCGAACAGCTCTGTCATCAAGTCCAACCTCCCTGCCCGATGAGTCTCTCACCTTAAGGACGGTGCGCTCGACTTTTCGTGCCACGATTTTGATTGGATTTTTCAGCAGTGTCTGAATGTGCTTTCTCAGCCTTTCCATGTTTGCCACCGGATTCTCTGGGAATTCGAGATCATCGTCATCTTGGCCGGATTGCATTGTAATGTACTCAAGGCCATATTCATCAATCAGGTCATCGGACAGTTGACCGCTGCGGTGAAAATTTCTAAGAATTTCTTCTCCGTTTTCAAAGTAATCATCGGTAAAGTCTTCAATATCATCTTCTGTCAAATCCTCAACATACAATATATCCTGATAATGAATCTTCGACAATAGAGGATATTTTAAGTATTCCGCCAATTGCCTGCACTCGTCATGCACGGCGATCGACAGCACAATGCTGGACCGGAAATATCCCATCGGTTGGTTGCAGATAAATACTCCTGTATCGATAATGTTTCCAAGCTGGTTCCTGAGGGGAATAAATTCTCTCATACCCATCAAGATCTCTTGTGATCGATATCGTACAAAAGAACCCTTAAAAAATTCTTCCATCAGGTATTGATAGATTTCAGCAGTATCGTTTCCGCGGATGATATCTCGCAGCCCGTCATTATAGCGGCTGCGTTCCCATTCGGCGTTCATCTCATTGATGTTTACGCCAAATATCTTCTCACAGGTCGATTTAGACAGGATACGCTCATTCAAAACATAGTAATTATGCTCTGACTTTGTGCAGTTTTTCTTGACAAAGATCACATCGTCTTTCCATGGAATGTATTGCGTCTGATCCCCCTGAATGCTGAATACCGGAATGATGGGAGTTTCCTTCAAGGATAGCAGATATTCTTCCGGAACGCTTTGCAAATAGGCATAAAAACTGTCCCGGAAAATATCATTTTCAATATAGCTGCCTGCATATTTCTTCAACAGAGGGATCACCTGCGCGGATGGCGCCTCTGCACAGCCCATTGCATTCAGCGTGGAATCGAAGGATTCGTCTTTTGGAATATCCAATGCTCTCGCGGCGGGGATCGCGCCAAAGCGGCCGGCCTCAAACAAATAATTCGCTGCTTCGGGGAAACGGTACGCAGCGCTGCTCTTGACCGAAACAAATACGCTTCTTTCAAAAGTCGGCAGCAGGTTTGCTGCCCTGATTTCCGATAAAAAGTCGTATTGGTTCAGATACTCACAGTCAGAAAAATCATTCGTATATACCGTTTGTGTCCCCTGGCGGCGAGGAACAAATCTGACCAAGCGCAAAACCTTATGCCGGTCATTGCGCTTTGTTTCATCCATAATGGAAAGCAATGATGCGTATACCTCTGCCCTGACACGATCATTCCACAGGCGGCTTCCAAGCTCGATTTCTTCTCTTGAGGTGGTCAGCATAAACGGGGCGTCAACCACAAGCGGAATCTTGATCCTGTGCCTTGTAGGCAGACCGCAATACAGAGGATAGTCCTTCGCCGCGCCCTTATCCGGGATATAGCAGACAATGCTTTGGCCGCTGGAAATACTGCGCAATCCATTTTCTCTTTCCCTTAAGGCTTCATCACTCATCGAAAAATGATGAATGAAACGCCTGAAGGTGTGCTGCCGTTTGTTAATGGTAACCGTCCGGATATTGTCGGAATCCTCAATGGTAATGAAGGTATTGTTGATCCTGATTTTACGGAGTTTTCTGAGACACAGGCAGAACTCCAGCATGTCCTTTTCGCTGTAGTTGGACAACCGGATCCCCTGTTTCAAAACAATCTCCATCCGTGTTCCGAGAGTATTATCATGCTGATCCTTTAAGCTTTCCGGGATCGTCGGCGCTTTTGCAAGCAAAGAAAAATGATACATTCCGCTATGAATCCGCACCTCAGAGGCGATCGAAAAAATTGTTTTGAAACCTACACCCTTTTCGCCAATTTTGGCGGCATCCTGATTCATGAGATGGGTTTTTGTAGATTCACCAATTGCGGTGATCGACCGAATATTTCCCCGGGTAAAACCAACCTCATTATACTCTGTGACGATCCTCGATTGGTCCTGGTGTAAGGAAAATTCCGGAACGATGCCCTCTCCATATTCACAATCATCAGCATTTTGGAGCAGTTCTTGAATAAAGCGCACAGGGCTGATGCCTGAGCGCAATATCAGGTCAATATAATCTTGATATTGCTGTTTTCCGATGGCATCTCTGCCAAGCTGGCGGTTATTCCGTAATTCACGAAGATAATCTTCGGCACTGCCTTCGTCGGACTCCGAGAGCCGATTCAAGCGATCGGATATTTCCTTGTGCTTCATTCTGATGGAAAAAGTATCTTTACTATCCACCGCATAGCAAAATGCGGAGAAGGAGGTCAACGGGTTCCTTACAGACAGCACAAGCGCGTTATAGCACGGAAAATACTGATCTTCCCCAATATCGATCAGCACACACTTTTCTTGACACCATCTCAAATATCTCTCAACGGCTTTTGGAGTTTCGCTTAGCTTAAAATCCTGATACAAGGCGTCTTGAATCGGCGTTTGCATCGCGGACAGGATCCGATACACGGGCCGCCTTCCCGCTTGCAGACATTTTTTTGCATATTCGCCAAAAAGCTTTGCAATGTCCTCATATCGCATGAAAAGGCCAACCTGCTCCTGCGTCAATTCAAATGTCTCTGACGGGATATTGGACTCCATAGGATGAAACTCAGCCGCATTCAGATATTGCAAGATCCGCCCTGTCTTTGCCGGATCTTTGAGCGCGATCGAAAACAACCGCTGATAAATATTCCGCTCGCTCTGAATTCCAATGTTGGCAAATGATTTCTGTTTCGGAAACGTAAAAAGTTCTTTTGAAAGAGGAAGTAAAAAATATGCCTCCTCGGGCTCGTAGATTTCCTCCGCGCTGTCAAAGCAGAATACTTTATCAATGTCAACAAAGTGTTCGCTGCTGGTAAAGAAAATCGGCAGTTTGGAAAAATGCCCTCCTTTGAATGATTTCTGGGAACTAAGACACTTTTCTTTTCCGTTGTTATCTGCAAACAAGCTTCGGTTCACGCTTGGCAAATATGCTATAATGTCATTCTTAATGATTCTCGCCCAATCCTGATACGCATAGTCCAACAGTTCAGATAAGTATCGGATGGCGTCCCGGAACCAAATGTTATTCTCCTGAGGATCAACAAATTCTCTGGATGCGTCCAGCTTAAATGGAACATGGCAGACCACAGGTACATTGAAACGAAGCTGGGTTGGCAGGAAAGAATACAGCGCTCCATTTCCAACCATGTCCAAATACTCCGGGTAAGGAAATACAACCTGTAAGGTCATTGGTTTGCCGCCGTTACTGCCCACCTTTGTTTTCGCACCATATCGTGATTTGCAGGCGGCTTCACCAAAGACGACAGAAGATGTATAACGGGTGCAGTAAATTTCTTCTACGACATTTCTCTCTAAGCCCAGTTCATAATCATGGAGATCGACCGAAATATGTACGTCCTCATCCTTATAGAATTTTGATGAGGCGAGGCTGCCCGGCCTGCTGACTCGGAATTCCATTGTTCGGAATTCATCATAGTACATCCTGAGAGAAGTCAGCTTATTGAGAAAGAGAAGGGGATTTCTGCTAAATAAAGCATCCTTATTGCAATATTGCTCCTTTATTTCACTATAAATACTGCGGGCTTTCCCTCCTGGAACAAACAATGTCATCTCCGTTCCAGGACAATACTCGTGCGTTTGGCAGCTTGCAATCGGTATTGTAAAGTTTTCTTTATGTAATTCAAAGGAGAACCAGCCGCTGCGAATCAAAACGGTATTCGTAACGCCAAAAACAGACTTAAAGCCAATGCCCTTTTCACCGATCTCATTTTTCCCGGCAGATACATTCTTCGCAGCCTCGGCGATGCCGGTAATGGCAAATACGTTGAATGGAGTAAAACCTTCCTCGTTGTAGCGAAGCACGATCTTGTTGTGGTTAAAGTCAAAATGAATGTCCAGAGAATGGTCCTCAGTATTAGCAAATTCACAGTCATCTACATTTTGAATTAACTCAAAGATGAAGCGGAGGTTATTCGAATACAGGCCATCCTCCCCGACCGACAGCAAAGAATTGAGCAGTTGAGGATAGTTATCACCGTGGAGCTTGTCCGCTTCCGCAACACCTTCACGGAATTTCCTCAGCAACGACAAGAAATCCTGCGCATTCGTCAGCGAAGCGATTTCCACCGCTTCCACCGACTTTAACCCGTCCCGCAATTCCTCTAATTGCTGTAATGTGATATCTGCCCGCTGCATAGCTCCGAATTTCTGAAAAAGCCGATCCAGTAGGGCCATATATTACATCTCCTCTACAACAATGATGCCGTTCGCCAAGAGGGCAGTATGAATATCGGAACGTGTTTGATCCGCTTGAATACTTGCTGCTCTTTTGTCAAAATCAGCTTGAACTGTCTCCAATTCGCCCATTTTCATTCGCTTTATCTGGTCATCAAAAGCATCGCTAATTTGCTGCTCCAACGCTCTGACTCTGTTTCGATGCGTATTTTCAAGACTTTCGAGCCGAAACATGGCTGTGTTCGCCGCATCAGAAAGATACTTCTCCTTTGCGGCCTTCCACTCCTGCGCATGGAGCAATTCCAGGGCGTCCCAAGACGGGTCTTGCTCCACTTGACCCGTCAGTTCCACAGGGCTGCTCTCAAGGATGTCGGGCAGCTCACGTGAAATCGTGGCGTTCTCGCATATGGTCACAAGGCGGGAATAAGGATTGGAGCCGGTATATCTCCACGCATAGATGGAGAAGGGATAGACTCCGACAGGAAGCGTATCGGACCGATGCTTAATCTTCAGATATGAAGTATGTTCAGCCGTAAAGTACTTAGCCGCCTGCCTTGCGAACGGATGCAGCGCGGTAATGAACAGACTGTCTCGATTTTTGGATGCGGATTCAGCGTCAAACGTAATGGAAATTGTCGCCTTTTTGCCGCTTAAATAGTTTTCCCATGTCCGTCTTACCGCACTTCTAACTCCTTGCAGATTCCGCAGGTCTGCCAGAATGGCGGCCCTTGCGCCAGCGGATAGGCGCAAGGTTTTATTTGCGCTATCGCCCAGAATATACATTCCGGAGCCGATTTTCTCGTTGAGGTAGTTCGTAACAAGCAGCTGAATCGTTTGCTGCGTCAGCCACGGATTTTCCGCTCTGCGAATCTCCTGTGTGGTTGTAAATTCGGAAAGGTCAAACCCAAACAGTTCTTTTTCTTCCTCTTCCAGGCGGTTCATTTCCATGATTTTACGAACCTCGTTGTCGGCCATCTGTTCAAGTTTTTTCTTGCGCTCACTGTCGGAAAGCCCGGAGTCAAGGACAATCCTTTCGATTTGTGCGGCGATGCCTCCAAGGATTTCTTCGCACTCGCCAATGCTGTTCTCGAAAACACCGATACGCATCAAACAGCGTTCATAAATATCAGCATCTACCGTTCCTTTGGTAATGACATTATAGATGCTTACGGCTTCGCTTCTTTGGCCTCTGCGATCAATTCGGCCGATACGCTGCTCGATACGCATTGGATTCCAGGGCAGGTCGTAGTTGATCATGGTGTCGCAGAATTGATAGTCAAGGCCTTCTGAGCCGACCTCTGTAAACAGAAGAATATCAATAGCGTCCGGATTTTCTCTTTCCAGCTCAAAGCGGCGCTTCAGCTCGTAGCGCTGTTCATCCTTCACGCTTCCATCCACCTGCTCAACGCGCTGCCCTTTGGATTGAAGTTTCTTTTTGAGATAGGCCAACGTGTGCCGGAATGTGCTGAACAGCATGATTTTGTTGTTGCCGTCAGCTTGCTTCTGCTGAATGATCTCGTACACTTTTTCAATCTTCGGATCGCGATCCGGCAGGGCTTCTGCCAGCGAAAGCACATTCTTTGCCAAGCGAACCAGCGTCTCGGAACTATCGGAATCCAAGTCGTAATCTTCAAAATCAAGTTCCGGATCATCGTTCATGCTCTGAAAGCGATGCTCAATCATATCGCGAATATGGGGAGCAAGTCCAAAAATACAACTCGCCGCCTGCCGCCGAATCGTACTGATCATGAATGGAACAGCCCTTGCGCCATGCAGCGCCGCCAGTGAGCTGGCCTCAAACCGCAGCAATTCATCATGAAGCTGCCTCTGCTCAGGCGTAAATTCCGTTTCAATCGTTATGCTGCGTCTGACGCAAAAATCTTGAATATCACGTCTGCGGGTTCGGTTAATCATGGTGCTGAAGCTGTGCAATGACTCGACATCTGAAATTAAGCGAACACGATCCTCACGTGATATGTCCTCTCGCTCAAGCCGCGTCAGGATGTCGTCATACAGCGGGTTGCCTGCAATAACGCTGTCCCCCCACTGCGTTTTTCTGACCTGAAGCAGCTCTTGCGCCGCCCTGGTTTGCCAGCTCCCGTCCGCACTTCGGATTGTGCGAACGCACTTTGAAATGTATTCGTTGGGCTTGGACATCATATGGAATGTTTTCTGGTCTATGACAATATCCGGGCGCAATATATTAAGCAGCGTGAATAGATCATCATCGCCGGTCTGAAGCGGGGTCGCCGTTAGCATAACAACCGCGTCAGCATGATCGCAGAAAAATTTTGTACATTTATAGGCGAACGCCTTTTCCTTGTCCACACTGCCGTTTCGAATATGATGTGCCTCATCAACGATAACAAGATCAAAATGTGGAGCTGGTTCAAGGTCTGACAGGCCAAAATTTTTCGCTCTATTGGAACTTTCACCGCTGTATGCACGACCATCCAAAATAGAGTACGGAATAATCGCTTTATGATACCGCTGCGGCCATTCACCGTCACGATCTGTATCCGAGATTGCCTGCCGCAGGGTTGCCCCGTCCAGCGGAATAAAGTCCTCATCAAAGCGTTTCATTTCCAATTCCCACTTGCGTTCAGCCACAAGGGGGCGAGGGCAGATAATCAGGATTTTCTCCAACTCCTGCCGGGCGGCTAATTCTTTAATAATCAGTCCGGCTTCAATCGTTTTTCCGACGCCTACGCTGTCTGCAATCAAAATCCTTGGCTCATCGGCATGAATGATTTTGAGTGCGGGCCTGAATTGATAGGGAACAAAGTCAATGCGGGCAGAATTTAAGGAATACAAATTTTGCCCCGACGGATTGTTGATTTGATAAGCGGTCATCAAGTTGCGGAACCGGTTCACATCAATCCATTGATAATCCGCCGTTTCTACAACGGGAGCGATCTGTCCGGTATAGTAAGTGTGAATTGCGTTATCAATAAAAACACTGTACTTTGTTGTTCCGCCAAGCTCGGCAATGCCAACGACAAAGCCGCGCTTCTGGGGATCGCTGACAAGACAGACCATGGAGTTCTGCGTGATTGCGCTGCTCCCGGCGGGTAAGGCCGCTGTGGGTTTTGATAAATCCTCCGCTCTTTGCGGCGTAAAGGCAATGCTGCCTGGCTTCTCGATAAAGGCAGTCAATTCGCTGATCTTTGAGTATACCACATGCTCGCAGTTGACCTGCTGCGCAAATTTGAGGATGATTTTCAAATCGCGCAATATCGTATCCTTATCGGGGAGTTCCGCGCTGCAATGCGCCCAGTTGTTGCGGACGCTTATCATATTGCGGACGCACTCCCGTTCGCTCGTTGGTAAATACGCAACAGTACGCATATCGTACCAGGATTTATTTGCAATGCGAAGCAGGGCCGCCAGGTCGAAATCTGACAGCTTGGAGAAATTTCTATTTTCAGCAACCTCCCGCTGCGAATAACTGAGACTGGACAGAACACAATCCTCCCACCAGGAATCCGTCACTCTGGGTAAAATCTCGTCCAGCCAATTCGCAAGATAGCCAGCTGTGATATGTAACAAAGCATTGATATCGCTGACAATAGTTGTACGATCCATACTCTATCTCCCTACTGCCTATTTCGGCAATATTATATTCTATTTGCGAAATAATATCAATACCTGTCTCTCATTAAACGCGAAAACAGCATCTCCCGCCGCCTCCGGCAAAGCTGCCGCAAAGCGGAGGAAGCTACGTTGGCCAGACCATCCGCAAACACACCTTGCCTTGATGATGCCGGGACCTTCACAGCGGCTGAAATTTGATGTCGTTCTCCCTGGCGTACTGCTCCGCGTAGCTCCCGGCGGGGGCGTGGATGGTGAGGCCCTCTATGATAAGCATATCAATCTGAGGACCATGCGTGAAAGCGCTTCGATCGATTTTCTTGACGCTGGCCGGGATTGTCACATCGGTCAGATTAACGCAGTCATGGAAAGCTTCATATCCGATACTGGCGACACCCTCCGAGATGGCGACGTTTTGGAGCTTCTCGCAGCCGCCAAAGACGCCATAGTAGATTTCTTTAATACCCCCCGGGATCGTTACGCTCTGCAAGCTTTTACAGCCATAAAAAGCGGACATACCCAACCGAGTGACATTCTCTGGAATGGTAATGGACCGAAGGTTTTCGCATTTGGAAAAAGCACAGCTCCCGATTTTGACGACGCTGTCTGGAATCGTTACGCTTTGGATGCCGGCGCAGTCCTGAAAGGTGCTGTCTCCGATCTCCTCCAGGCCCTCCGGAAGGATCACGTCCTTTTCCTCCCCCAGATAGTTCAGCAGGCAGTGATTGATCACGACCAGCGCACCCAGACTCTGGCGCCACGGCGTGTCTTTAAAGGCGTCGCTGCCGATTTTTTTGATGCTCTCCGGTATGGTCACGCTTTGAAGCTTGCCGCATCCCCGGAAGGCACCGCCGCCAATTTCTGTGACGCTTTCCGGTATGGTCACGCTTTGAAGCTTGCCGCATCCCTGGAAGGCACGGCCGCCAATTTCCGTGACGCTTTCCGGTATGGTCACGCTTTGCAGGCTTTCACAGTACTCAAAAACCTGCCATCCGATTTCTTTGACGCGCTTCGGAATGGTCACGCTTTGGAGGTTTACGCAGTTTCGAAAGGCTTGGGGGCCGATCTCTGTGACGCTTTTCGGGATGGTCACCTCCCGCAGCATTCTGCAGTCCCCAAAGGCATTCTGCCCAATCTCGGTGACGCCTTCCGGGATAGTCAGACTTTCAATATTACACTCAGAAAAGGCTAGCTCGTCAATGGCCTTCACGCCCTTTTCGATGGTGACGCTGGTCAGGCTCGAACAGCGGAAAAAGCATTGGGACGGGATATATTTCAAGCTGCCCGGGATGGTCACGCTCTCCAGCCGCTCGCAGCCCGCAAAGGCGCACAGGCCCATTTCCCGCAGGCTCTTCGGGAGCGTCACGCTCTGGAGATTGGAGCACACGCTAAAAGCGTACTGGTCAATTGTCTTTACGCCCTCCGGGATGGTCACGCTTCGGATATTTTCATTGCCGCTGAAGGCGCCTTTGTTGATCCCCGTCACCGGGGACTTGCCGATGATCCGGGGGATCACCACATCGGCGTCCGGGCTTGTATAGTCTTTATACCTGGTGATGATGACACTGCCTTTTTCCCGTTTGAGGGTATACAGCTTTTCCGCCTCTGCCAGCGTCATCACGCCGGTGGCCTCAAATTCCTTCATGCTCTTCGCGGACTTCTCCGCGGCCTTCTTTTTTTGCTCCGCCTCCTTTACGGGGTCCGCCGGCCCCAGATAGCGGACCCGGTACTCCTGGATCAAAGCCTCTGTGTCCTTGCGGAAGTACGCCTTATACCCCATCAGGTCCTCTATGTCCTTCGGCTGAATCAGTTTGGCCGCGAAAAGGAGGTGGAGCAGCGCGCCATCCCCAATGGCGTCAATGTAAAGATTCTTTCTCTGGCTCTTGATGTAGCGGAGATAGCCCGCGTTGATTTCCCCGTCCGGCGCCGCGTTTTCCAGATACGCCCTGGCAAAGCCGCAGCAGGCTTTGAGCTTGTCATCCTTTTCAATGTCCGAAATAGGAAAATACGGTGCAATCAGCGCCATGCGCCGATGGCAGCCGCTGAAAGCTTTTTTTTCGATTTTCTTCACGGACCTCGGGGTGGTCACGCTTTGCAGGCTCCTGCAGTCGCAAAACGCGTATTTGCCGATCGCCTGCACGCTCTCCGGGATGGTCACGCTCTGCAATTTCGCGCAGCCGCGAAACAGAAAGCCGGAAATTTCTTTCACGCCCTCCGGAATGACCGCGCTTTGAAGCTCCGTACAGCCGTAAAAGGCCCTCTCGCCGATGGACGTTACGCCATCTGGGATCGTCACGCCGGTCAGGGCCGCGCAGCCTTTGAACGCACCGTCCCCGATTTTCTTCACGCCCGCCGGGATGATCACATCCCCGCCGGGACCGTTGTACTTGGTCAAAACACCCTTTGCAATGACAAAATCCTGCTTGCTTTCCACCATAAATCACTCCTTAAAATTTTTTCAGCCCAAAGCGGTTACTTCAAAAAATAGGCGGTATATTCCCGCTCCACTTTCTCGCCCCTGCGGTTGGCCACCATACGCCAAACCTTGCATGATTCAGCCCCAGGGATGTACTTCACCGCGTTGGCCACCTGCAGCGCCTCGTAGTCCGTGCCCAGCGCGGCGTTGATCTCCCGCACTGTCATGGGTTCCGTTCCCAGAACCTTCGCGATGGCCTGGACCCGCGCCTGCTTCTCCGCTGCCTGGAGCGGTTTTTTCTCCCGCTTTGCCCCGGTGGAAGGCCGGGTCACTGCCCCTGTCCCGCATAGGGTATAGACTGCGTACTCCTTTTCCCGCCGCAGCCCGTTCGCGCCCACAGTCATGCGAACCTCCCGCCCGGCGGACGCGCCGGAGATGCGCTGTATTGCGTTTGAGATCTGCAGAGGCGTATAGTCCGTCCCCAGAGCGGCGTTGATCTCAGCCGCAGTCATGGGGGCGGCGCTCAGTACACCGGCAATGTCCTTGGCCAGATCGCTATAATCGATTTGCGAAATCGGGGCAGCCGCAGTCTCTTTCCTGTTGTCCATATGGCAGTTCTCCTTTTCCTGGTTTTCCCTATATCTTTCATCAATAATTTTTTCGCTGCAATTCAGATTTCCTCATGCGTCCGCTGGCATGAGGGATTTTATTGTAAGTATAATACAGCATATCACCTTTATAAATCCCGTGCAAGCTCCTCCAGCTCCTCCGCCCCGGCGTTCCGAATCCGGTCCTCGTCCAGAAGCATCGCGCCCAGCCCGGAGAACGCCCCGGCGTACACCTCAGCCAGCAGCAGCTCACGCAGCTCTTCTTCGCTCATACACAGGCCCCTCTCTTCTTTACAGCGGCTGAAACTTGATGTTGTTCTCCCTGGCGTACCGCTCCGCACAACTGTCCGCCGGGGCACGGATGACGGTTTCCCCCCTGGGAACCGCCTTCAAACATACCTTGCATAATTTTTTTCCTCCTGTCGTTTTGCTGCCTGCTTACCGGCACAATAAGAATAAACTTATTTTATCACAAAAATTTTTTTGCGTAAATGCAACTGCCCATTTGGTTCGGAGCTCACATATGAACAGATAAATTACACAAACCACGCTGGGTATTTTTTACGCTGACCTCAAACGGGCTCCGAGCGCAGCCTTTGTCCCTTGGAAATTTTTGAGTTTGCGCTGCTTTACAACCTGCAAATAAGAGGCAAGCCCCAAACATTTCTGCATCAGCAATTCCCTGTACAGACAAAGGACAAGCACCCTCTTGCCACATCGGCCAATCGGTACACCCGCTCCACTGACGTGGGAGGCCTGTCCATCATCCGATAACGAGGGAAGAACCGGGACAGGTGCAGCGGGATATCCCGGTCCACCGACGCCAGCCAACGGGTCAAGCTCCTGATCTCCTCCTCGCTGTCATTCTCACCGGGAATCAGGAGGGTAGTCACCTCCACATGACACTGCTCCGCCGCCCGGTCACAGAGGGCCGGGTCCATGGTCAAAAAGTGTCGGAAGTCCCCCTCTGCCATAGCCTCGGTGATCTGCCGGTCGAACTCCGGCCCCTCCGGGGCGAAGCCGTAGGGGCCGTCGTCCCTCAGCTTGTGGGGCAGGTCGCCACTGGCGACGAACACTGCCCGACGGCCCAGGTTCTTCACAGCCCGAGCGATGCACTGTCCCAGCTGGTAGTGGTCCAGGGGAGAAAACCCGGATAGGCCGATGCGGAGGATGGGGCAGTCCACTCCGGCCTATCGCAAAAAGTACAGATGTGGAAGTAATCGGCGTACATCACCTGGTGGGGTGAGGTAATGATCAGCACTTCCGGTTTCCAGTCGGCCACCTGCTTTGCGGCAGTCCGGTATGCATCGATGGTAGACTGGACTTCCTGCTCCCGCCCGCGTCCTACTGTGGGAATAATCAGCGGCGGGTGAGGGACGATCACTGCGCCAAGAATAGACATATCGCTTCCTCCTTGTCCAAATAAGCTGCACCAGTGTCTCCAAAGATAGGGCCGCGCTCATTGGCGGTTCAGTTCCTCACGCAGCCGTTCCGCAATAGCGGCCTTCTCGTCCTCTGTTTTTGCTCGGTTATACTCTGACAGCGCCTCGTCCCGGAGCCGCTCGGACTCCATCTCCCATGTCAAAAAGTCCGGCTTGGTCATGGTGCCCTTTTTTGTGCGGGCAAAGTATTTTTTATATGCCCGCTGGTGGATAGCCCAGATCTCATTGTTGAGCACCTTGGCCCGGAAGCTTTTGCTGGAGCCCACCTCCCGGCAGGTCTTGCCCTCCTCGCTGTTGGGTGCGGGCTGGTCGCAGTAGTTGTAGCTGGCCCCCGGCGTTTGCAAAAACCACCTGCCGCAGTTGGCACATCGCTTGGGGACAAAACCTCGCTGCAGGCCTCGCATCAACTCCACATAGGCGAAATCTTCCAGCCGGTCGAAGTACAACTTCTCCACCAGCTCATGGTGCTCCTCGTTGATCTCTAACACGGCGTACTGAATGTTCACCTGGGGCGCGTCCACATCCGGCGACTTTCCCAAGCTCACACCGCTTACAAAAGCGTCCAAACAGTTTTCATAGATCTGCTGGGCCAGAGGAACCTTCCTCTGGCCCTTCTTTTTTTCAAAGGCCCTCCGCTGGAATGCTTCCGTTAAAAACCAGGAGTACCTCTCCCGGATGAAGCAGATGGCGCTGACCTGCTCCCGCATATAGGCAGCATCCTTTTCCCCACCATCGTTGAGCTGGCGCAGATCAGACAGGAACAGGCGAAAATAGGGAAGGGAAGACAGCCCCTTTATCGCATCCATAAATGCCTGCGGTGCTGTCTGGTCGTCCTTCTCCTCTATGGCCTGTTCCAAAACACAAAGCGTGTGCTCATACGGTGCGACATCGTAGTTCAGCAGCTCAGTCAAGACCTCGCCGTATGGATGGGGCGTTGGGTCATGCTCCACCCAGTAGGCATTCTGTCCGAACTGTACTTTCACGTGTGTGCGTGGTCGGTCTATGTCAAACAGGTCTTTTCCCAAAACGCCCATGGCTCTGCCTCCAATCGATAATGTAACTCACGAAATAGTGTATCTGCTTATATGATACAAAACCTATTGACGAATGTCAAGCGGGATGTTAAGGTGGAAACGCAGAATAGAGAATTTAATATAGAAGAACAAAATCAATTTTCGCGAGCTGTACCTCGACAACTGAATACCTACCACCGGAGTTCATACTCCCTGGGAGAAGCAGCGCCAGAACCTCCATAGACGGAGTGAGCGTGCCAACAGAGTGAAAACGCCGCAGTTCAAAGGGACCCCCACAAAGCTGTAGCTTTGTGGGGAAAGGAGGAGCAGCGCAATGAGTGAGCTTCCGCCGCAAGGCGGAAGCGAAGGATATGAAGCTTGCGACGACGAGGGGCAGGAAGGTGTACGGTGCGTGGCCAAAATCAAAAGCAGAAGAAAGGAAACAAGATGAAAGTATCTCAATTCAAAGACTACAGTGAGCTGCCGCTGTTTCTCAATGCGGAGTTGGTAGCAAAGGTACTTGGCGTGTCGCCCTCCAGCGGCTACGAACTGATGCACGAACCGGGCTTCCCGGTTCTGAAAATCGGAAACAGGATGGTCGTACCCAAGGAGAAGTTTATTCAGTGGGTGGAGCAGAACACGACCGGAGGTGGTAACTGATGATACGACGATCCACTCCCATCGGCTGGCCTCGCCGTGACCCAAGACACTACCGATTCGCTATACCCAACGCGGTGTGGGACTATCACCTCAGACCTGCTGAGTTCGTGATTTTTTCTTACCTCTGCTATCACCGTCCTTCTGGTACACTCACACCAGAAGTAATCGCAACAGGTGTCCACATGACGACAAGCACAGTGAAAAAGTATCTGGACAGTCTGATAGCTAAGAAACTCATGACTCTTACGCATGCCGACTGGCGGAATGCCCCGGTGAATTTGACCGTAAAGTACACCAAAACCACAGATTAGGAGGAATCCCCATGAACGAAAAATGCCAGAACAATCCGCGGGACTGCCCGCTGGGTCCCCGGGTGGAGGCGCTGGAGCGGGCCAATGAACAGCATGCAAGCACGCATCGGGAGGTCTTTGACCGGCTTCGGGAACTGGAGCGCCTGGAGGGAATCCAGGGGGAGCAATACAAGAACATTATGGAGAAGCTGGACAATCTCAAAGAAAGCCACGACGAATTGAACCGGAAGCTCCGGGAGCTGGAGTCCAAGCCGGGGAAACGGTGGGAGGGGTTGGTGGAAAAGTCTCTGTGGGCCGTGTGCGCCGCCGTAATCGCCTTCCTTCTTGGGAGGGTGGGGCTGTGAGCGGGAAACGGAGTAGGGGGCCAAAGACCTCCAACGTCATCCTGCTGGCCCTGGGTCTGTTCGCCTTTAGCTTCATCGTGGCCATGACCGCCATTTTCTGTGTCAAGGGCGCGGTTCCGGATACGCTGATCCAGTACACCCTGGGCGCGGGAGGCGTGGAGGCCCTGCTGCTGGCGGGGATTAAGATTTCGAAGGTGAGAGCCGGAAAAGGAGGCGAGGACGATGAAGAAGTTCCTTAGCTGAGGGCATAGGAAAGCCGCCCGGAAGGGCGGCGAGAATTGACAAAGCGTGACGGGGCATGGTATGATGAGCCCGGAAGGACGCTGTTACATAATAGGCGGCCAGCCCATTCCCTTGCGAAAGGGGGTGGTTCATTTCCCGGAGATTGCATCGAAGGGAGGTGACGCGGATGTGGAGAAGACGGTTGTACTTTGTGCTCCGGTTTCTGGTGTGTTTAGCTTTTTGGGCTTACATACTTACCATAAAAGCGTGTTGACCGTCCGGCAGGCACCCGAACGGTCAACTTTCTAAGCTGATCAGATAAGGGCTGACCGCCGTGTGGCAGCGCCCTTCTATATTCATTATACCAAACAAAGCCGCTTTGTCAAGTGCGACAGGGCGGCTTTGGGCCGCTCGGAAAGGAATCGTAATGGAAAATTTGTATGAAATCATCGGCAATCTTCTGGCGGCGTTCGCCGTGGGCCTTCTGGCCTATCTGGTCCCCAAAGCCCGAGCATGGATCCAGGCCAATACCGACGCCGCCACCCAGGAGAACATCCGGCGGCTGGTGCAGTCCTTCGCCCGGGCGGCGGAGCAGCTGTACCACGACCAGGACCCCTCCGGAGAGAAGCGGCAGCAGTTTGTCCAGGAGCAGCTGCGGGCCATGGGCGTGGTAGTCACTGAGGCCGTCATTAACATGATTGAGGGGGCCGTCTGGGAGATCAACACGGAAAACCGGAAAGCCCTGGTGAAGACCAGGGAGATTGTCTCCGGGGGCGCGGAATGACGGCGGAGAAGGTGCTGGCCGTCGCCCGGGGAGAACTGGGCAATACGGAGAGCCCCGCCGGCAGCAATCGGACCAAGTACGGCAAGTGGTTCGGCCTGGATGGTTACGCCTGGTGTATGATGTTCGTCATGTGGTGCTTCAGCCAGGTGGTAGCCCTCAAGCTCCTGCCCAAGCGGACGGCTTCCTGCGGCGATTTGATGCGGGCGGCGAAGGCGGCGGGCTGCTGGGTGACAAAGGATTACCGCCCCGGCGACGTGGTCATCTACGATTTCCCCGGCGGCGCGGCTACGGACCACACGGGAATTATTGAGAAAGTGACGCTCACCGGCGTGGTGGCGATCGAGGGCAACACCAGCGAGGCCGGCAGCCAGTCCAACGGCGGCATGGTCTGCCGGAAGACCCGGCCTTACAGTCAGATCGTGGGCGTTGTGCGCCCGAACTATCAAAAGGAGGACAAGCGTATGGACAATACCCCCAGCCCCGCCCACAAAGAGGGCGTTGATTGGGCCAAGAAAAACAGCATCCTCACCGGGGACAGCTCTGGAGACCTGAAGCTCAGCCAGCCTGTGACCCGGCAGCAGCTTTGCTCGATGCTGTACCGCTTCGCCAAGAAGACCGGCAAAATCTAAACAAGGAGGCTGCGAGTTCGCACCAATGCTCTTGCACAATCTAACGGAGGCAGAGTGCGAAAACTTCCGTCACGGCTGCAACTTCACGGACGATGAGAGAGCGGTTTTTGATTTGCGGGTGAAGGGAATGTCCCGGGTCAAGATCGCCGCGTCCCTGGCGATATCCATTGCCACGACAGACCGACGGCTTCGCGGCATCTATGAAAAGGTGAATAAGGTGAAGGAGTCGGGGCGTTAATCCCCGGCTCCTTTTTGCCGTGATAGTTTTTTGATAGGAAATTGATAGTTTTTTGATAGGAAATTGATAGTTTTTCCTCCGAAATTTGGTGTATGATGGAAAGCGAAAAAACGGAAGGAGCGAATTACATGGAACAATATCGTTTCGACCCCTACACCGGCCAGCCGCTTCCCCAGGCGCGACCTGCCAGCAGCCGCACATGGCTCAGCGGCGTCCCTCAGACCCCGCCCACACCTCCGCCTCAGCCTCCTGCCCGGCAGGAACAGCCCGGCGTGATTTTCCGCCAGGTGGCGTCCCTGGATGAGGCTAAAGCGGTGCCCACGGACTTTTCCGGCGCGCTGACCATCATGCCGGACTGGGCCCACGGCTATATCTACGCTAAGGCCCTGGGGGACGACGGCAGCCCCATCTTCCGCTCTTACCGCTATGAGCCGCCCCAGGCGACCACGGCGGCCCCTGTGCCCATACCGGAGGGGACCTATGCGCCCCTGGAGACGGTGGAGTGCCTACGGTGCGAGGTAGAAAAGCTGAGGCAGGAGCTGGATACCCTCCGGCCTCCGGTCAAAGAGGCGGCGGTTGCTGAAAAGCCCGCCGGGAAAGGAAATAAATCATGAACGATATGATTCAGAGCATCATTCAGATGGCCGCAGGTGGCGGAAACCCTATGAATCTGATTTCCCAGTTCCTTGGCGAACAGAATGGCCAGGACCCAAAGGCTGTCCAGGCCCGTCGGATGATTCAAGGGAAGTCCCCGGCAGAGCTGGAGCAGACAGCACGGAATCTGGCGCGGGAGGCTGGGACCACCCCGGATGAAATTCTCTCCGGCCTGGGTATCCACTTTTAAGTTTCTGAGACAGAAAATCAAATAAGAAGTCAAATCTTCACTTCTTTTCAGTTTGCGGTCTTGACCAAAACCGCTCCCATTCGGCATCGTCCGGGGAGCGTACGGCCCCAGCTTGCAATATTTGAAAAGGAGTTTTTTTATGGGCAACGAGCTTTTGACCGGCTTTCTTGCCGGCCAGTCCGACAACAACAGCGGAAACAACGGCGGCGGCTTCTTTGGCAATGAAGGCCTGTGGGCCGTCATCATCCTGGCGATTATCTTCGGCTGGGGCAACAACGGGAACGGCTTCGGAAGCCGAAACGGCGGCGGCAACGGAGGTGATAATGTGACAGTCGTTCCTTATCCCGCCCCCAGCTGCTACGGCGGCTATCCCACGGAGGCGGTACTCCAGAGGGCCCTTGATACCCAGACGATCATCAGCAAGCTGGACGGCAACACCCAGGGCCTGTGCGACGGCTTCTACGCCCAGAGCAACGCTATCAACGGCCTGGGGACTACCATCATGCAGACCGCTTCTCAGGCGGAGCTGGCCCGCTGCCAGCAGCAGGCCGCGCTGATGCAGCAGCTGTACAATCAGAGCTTCCAGAATCAGCAGTGCTGCTGCGAGACTCAGCGGCTGATTGAGCGGACCTCCTGCGACGCCGCTTACGCTGCAGCTACCAACGCTGCCAACATCATCCAGAACGCCCACAATGACACTGATCGGGTTCTGGCGAGGCTGGACGCGATTGAATCTTCCCGCAAGGATCAGAAAATCGCGGAACAGGCTGCGGAAATTCAGGCCTACCGGCAGAACGCCACGTTCAGCGCAATGCTGGACGCGAACACTGCGGAAATTCTGCGGCGTTCTGGACATGACTGCCCCTCTGCGGCCTATATTGTCCAGCCTCCCACCCCCGTGAACTTCCCCACCAACGGCTGCGGGCAGTTCAGCGGCTGGAATAACGGCTGTGACTGCGGCGGCAATCGCTGCTGCTGATTCTTTCCGGCTTTTGCCGTGACCATTTCGGGGCGGCGGGGATTCCTGCCGCCCCTGACTTTTTAGGAGGTTTTAAAATGGCTTGCAAAACGAGCTGTAAACTCTGCGACCGCCTGGTGATTTCCCAGGCCGTCACTTTTGCCGGCGGGAACGTGGTGGTGAATCTGCCCGCCGGAAGCTACCGCAACGGGTGCAAGTACTGCATTGTGATTGCCCAGGCAATTCCCGCGGCGGCCACCATTAACGCCCCGGTGGTCGTCACCATTGGGACCGGAACGGAGCAGTACCCCTTGACTAACCGCTGCTGCGCCCAGGTGACGGCGTGCGGCATCCGCACCCGGACCCGGTATTCCGCCGTGGTCTCCACCAGTGCCACGGGCGGCGCGTTCCGTCTGCTGGGCAAGACTTGCCCCTGCCCGGACAATTCCCTTGCCAGCATTGACGGCACGGCCCCTGCCGCACCGCCCGCGCCCACGACCTGAGAGGAGGGAAATCATGAACCGAATTGGAAGAATGATCCTCATGACCTCCGGCCGGGACAGAAGCCGCCAGGACTACGAACGCCGGGACTATCCCCGGTCCGAATACGGTGACGGCCCTGATTCCCGCTTCCGGGACCGCCGTGGCCGGGAGCACTACGACAACGGGCGCTTTGCGCCGCAAAATGACGACGGGTCGTGGGTAGAAAGTCGCTACTGGGACGACCGGGAGGCGTATCGAGGTCCGGAAAGCCGCTATCCCATGACCACGCCCTATGTCCCGCCTGTATATCAGGACTACGGCGGCGAGAGAGGAGGGCAGCACCCCATGAACAGGATTGGCTTCCGTATGTCCGGCGATATGGACCAGCTCCCCCCGGAGTTTGGCCGGGAGTACCGGACCGACGCTGGACACCGGGGGATGGATGAGATGGCCTACCGGGGCGGGGAGCGGATGAGTGGCCACGGCTCCGGCAGCGGCGGCCGGCCCTTTGATCGGGAGATGGCCCAAGAGTGGGTCCAGCGGATGAAAAACGCAGACGGCACCACCGGCCCGCACTGGACTATGGAGAAAACCGAGGAGGCCCGGGCGCAAAGGGGGATTAACTGCGATTCCCTGGAATTCTGGGTGGCGATGAATATGATCTACTCCGACTACGCCAAGGTAGCGGAGAAGGTCAACGCCAACAGCATGGACTTCTACGTCTACATGGCCAAGGCGTTCCTGGAGGACAAGGACGCCCGGAACCAGGGCGGGGAGAAGCTGGCCAGATATTACGAGTACGTGGTGAAATGAGAACGAGGAAGGGCGAAAGCCCTTCCTTTTTTTCGTGTGTAAATCCGTGTGCATTTTTAATCGAGAAAGTGCTACGAACTAAATATTAACCGCTACGGCTATGGCGATTTAAAAACCCAGAAGCATTGCGGCAGTAGATGAAAAAGCGGAAGCCTTGATACGCAAGGCTTCCGTGTTTGGTGGACCCAGAGAAGCGTTGGTCGAACCCCGCAGAAAGGGCCTCCTTCAGGAGCTCCACTGTGGATTGCTCGCGGGTCCGACCGTCGCGGCTCACATTGTAGTAGATCAGCAGCTTGTCGTCAAACAGGAAAACCTTATGGACAAAGCATTTGATGATCCTGCGCCTGTACTCGTCTGCGGATTCTCCCTCTTGCGGTTTGGAAAATTGCCAGAGTAAATACTCAATCTGCTCGGGGGTGATAACGACGTCGGTCGCCTTAGCGATCGTCAGCTCCGCCTCGATGGACTCCTGCTCTTGCTCAAGCTCTTGCAGGCGCGCGGGAAGCGTTTTCGTTACGACGCCGGACTCGATCGCCTTGAGGGTGTTCTTGATGGCCTTCTTGACCTCGGCCAGCTTGTTCTCATAAAAGAGGATGTCGCTATTGTCCTCGCGGTATTTCAGCTGCATTTCAAAGCACTTCTCGCTAATATGCCGAATGACGTCCGGCTGCAAGACTGCGGTGGCGGTCTTCTGGACGACCAGCTCCTCCAGCCACTCCCGGCGCACCGGCTTTTTGTGACACCCCTTTTTGGATCGAGAGTCGGGGCAATAGTAGTAGTACCATTTATTTCCGGTTTTGCCGGTTCCGCTCACCCCAGTCAACGGCTTTTGGCAGTGTCCGCAAAACGCTTTGCCGCTCAGCAGGTATTCAGCTTTCGGCGATTTAGGCCGCTTGCGAGTTCTCCGGCGTTCCATTTCTTGCTGAGCAAGCTGAAAAACGTCCTTCGAGATAATGGCAGGTATACCGTCCTCGATCACAATATCGTCATAGGTGTAGACCCCAATATAACGCTTGTTCTTGATGATCTTGTTGACACTGTTCTTGCCGAACGGCTTGCCCTGTGCAGTGCGAAAGCCGAGGTCATTCAAATAGTCGCAAATCTCCACTTGACTCCGGCCCTTAATATACATGTCGAAAACAATTTGGACGGCCTTCGCACCGTCTGGCTCGATCACGATGGACTTATCAGGCGCGGTCCGATACCCCAGCGAGTGCCCGGCTCCGGTGCTGTGACATTTGAGCGCACTCTCTCGCATACCTCGTTTGATCTTCTGGCTCAGTTCTGCCGAGTAGTATTCTGCAAGGCCCTCCATAAGACTTTCAAGGATGATTCCCTCTGGGCCGTCTGGAATGCTCGTGACTGCGTACTTAATCTCGACGCCGTTTTTCCGCAAGGCGTGCTTATAAACGGCGCTGTCATACCGATTACGGGCAAAGCGGTCGGTCTGGTACATGACGACGACCTCAAAGATTTTCTTGCCGCTGTCGTCGATCATTCTTTGAAATTCTCGGCGGTTGTCTGTCTTGCCCGATATTTTCCGGTCAATGTACGTGCCCACGATCCGCAGGTCGTTCTTTTCGGCGTACTCGGTACAAACCCGCAACTGGCCCTCGATCGACTGCTCGGTCTGGTTCGGACCTGCGCTATATCTGGCATAAATTACCGCATTCTTCATGGCGCTACCTCAAAAAGACGTATTCGTTATGGTACGCAAGCAAGTCCCTATTTGGCGCAAATCTCGCGGGGCGTTTGATCTTTGTGCCCTCGATCGAGTACAGCCATTCCTGAGTTCGCTCGTCTGTATAGACCTCTTTTACTTGGTCGGAAATAAGGATCGTGAGGTCTGGCAAGACGGTCATAAGACCTTGGTCAAAGGCTCGGTCGTAAAAAGCATTAAGCAGGAGACCGTTTGCGGGATTGGCTCGCTCGGTTTGAATGTCGCTGACGGCGTAAGGTTTGATATGGCTGGCGATCAGCATTTGCGGGATAGCCATGCCGGATATGCAGCACCGGCCTTCATACGCGGCAATGACAGACTTGCGGAAAAACCGCCTTGCCTGTTTATCGGATATTTCTGCGTAGGTCTTTCTGCGGCGCTTATCCGGGCCATTATAGATTGGCTCGGCAATGTCAAAGATGGGAAGTCCAAGCAGTTCCTCAGCGGTCGAGCTCAAACGCTGCCAGTCGCTTGAAAATTCGGCGTAAACCTCTCGATCTAAGTTCGCGACGCTGGTAAGTCCAGCGCGGCCGGTGGCTAAAAAGTCAGGGTCCAGCGCGGCAAGATTGCATATCCGCATTTTGAGCGACGCGAGCGACCGTTCCATAATAGCTGCGGCGTCCTTGATCGTCTGATTGCTGTTATTGACCTTTGAGAAAGGTATCACGCAATAAAGCGCGTATGCAATAATGACGTCCTCCCTGGTCCACGGTTTGCCCTTCCCCATTAGCGTACCTGGCCGAGGAATGAAACGGCCTTGCCGATGATCCTGATTGTCTCAAGCTCGGCGTCTTCGTACTGCATAACGGGAAACAAGGGATTTTCGGGGCGTAGCTCGATACGGTTCGGATATTTGTAGACTCGCTTGAGGGTAGCCTCTCCGTCGATCACCACCGCAGCAATTTCTCCGTTTTCCACGTCGGGTTGTTTGCGGATGAACACAAGATCACCATCGAAGATATGGGCGTTGACCATGCTGTCGCCGTGACAGCGAAGCGCGAAGTCGGCCTTGACCCTAATATCGAGCTCCGCATAGTCCTCTACATTTTCCTCGGCTAAAATCGGCGTACCGCAAGCGATATTTCCAATCACGGGCACAGGTCTGGTCTGCGGAAGAGGCTCCATATTTTTATAAAGAGTTCCGCTGTCCTCCACCCCATTCAAAAGGTATTCCAGAGTAGTGCCCAGGGCCGCAGCGACCTTCTGGACTTTATCAGTCCTTATGCTGGTAATACTTCCGCTCTCCCATTTGCGCACCGTGCTCTTAGCAACACCCGCCGCGCGGCCTATATCTTCAAGGGTCAAGCCTTTGTCCTTACGAAGTATATGAATACGATCGCCCATAGTCATGCGAATTACCTCCTTTTAGTGACCTGCTTAGGTCTTATGAGACAGCCTAACGTCATTATAACGCGAGTGGGTCAAAAAGGAAACGCTTTTTTCAGAAAAAATAAAAAAGTTTCGTTTAGGCTATTTACAAATCAAATGAGACGTGTTATGATTAAGTAGCCTTAAGGAAACATTTTAGGAGAAAGGAGGCCGCCTATGCTTAACGCGAAAGCCCTTCGGCACGCAATGATCGACGCGGACTGCTCGATGAAAGAGCTCGCTCAGGTCTGCAAGATCAGTCCGTCCGCGCTCAACCGGCGTATGCGTGGCAAGGTTCAGTTTACTCTCGGCGAAGTCATGAGCTGCGAGGAAAGACTGAATCTTTCGATGGACACCCGCAACAAGATTTTTTTTGCGCGGGAAGTTTCCTAAAGGAAACGAACAAGCGCCGGAATGGAAGGGGCAACGATTCAACAGAGCGAGGAGCTGGCGTGCTCCCTGATCCTCGACTTCGCGAAAACCTTCTACCAGGACCCCGTCAACCTTAAGGCCTTTCAGGCCTGGAAAAAATCTAAGGAGGAAGAAGTTGGTAATGAAAACCAGATTTGATTATCCCGACACTTGGCTGCCAGCTTGCGGAATAGCGGTCCCTATTCGCGCTATGGAAACAACGCACTTGCTTAATACCGCAAAAATGTTGGTTCAAAAACCGGATCGAGTATTGTCCATCTTGATTTCGGACATTGAGAGCACGGCCTTTTCGGAAGTTGTGTGGACCGCGTATAACCAGTGTGACCGTCGGCAGTCCTTACAAAATGTTACCAGTTTGTCCAGTGAGGAGCTGGTTTCTTATGTTAAAGGCACGCCGCTTTTCCAAGCTATGTTGGCAGAGCTTGGCGCGCGCGGCGTGAACATTGAGAACATCCTGCAAATGTGCGATGTTACAAATTAAAAGGAGGAAAAGAACAATGGCGCAAATCAAAATCGAGATCACCTATGACCCCAGCACCGAGACCCTGGAGCAGGTTGTCAGCTCGCTCGTTCCCAAGGCCGCAATCGACCCCGACGCTTTGGGCGAGGCGGTCACTCGGGAGGCCCTCGCCCGGCTGGGCAAGGCGCCGGGCAAGACCGAGACCGAGGGCCCTACGTTTGCCGGCACCGGCGAGACCTCTGCCCCTGCCAAGAACGAGGGCACGGCTGCGAGCGAGACTGCGGATGGCAAGCCCGGTGCGTTCCCTTCTGAGCCTGGGCCTGAGTCCAAGAAGGTCTCCAAGACCGACGTGCGGGCCGTCGCGACGGCCCTCTCTAAGGCCGGCAAGCGCGAGGAGCTGTCCGCTATCTTCGCCGAGTTCGGCGGCAAGAAGCTGTCCGACATCAAGGAGGAGGACTACCCAGCCCTGATGGAAAGGCTGATGGCTGCGAATGGCTGACCATGCGATCCTGTCTGCCAGCGGCGCCCATCGCTGGCTTGCCTGTACGCCGAGCGCCCGGTTTGAGCTGCAATTTCCCAAGTCCACGAGCGCTTATGCTGAGGAGGGTACGCTGGCCCACTCGGTCGCCGAGCTGACGACGCGCTTCTACCTCGGCGAGATCGACGAGAACACCTACGAGGACAAGCTGGCTGAGCTCAGCAAGAGCTCTTACTTCACTGATGAAATGCTGGAGCACGCTGAGTCCTACGCCAAGTTTATCATGGAACGTCTGACAGAGGCCAAGAAGGTCTGCGCCGATCCCGTGGTAATCCTGGAAAGCCGGCTGGACTTCTCCAAGTACGTGCCCGAAGGCTTCGGCACCGGCGACTGTCTGATTATCGCCGAGCCTGTACTGGACGTGATCGACTATAAGTATGGAAAGGGCCACCGCGTCGAGGCCGAAGGCAATCCGCAGATGAAGCTCTATGGCCTGGGGGCGCTCGCAGAGTACGAGCCGCTGTACGACATTCAGACGGTCCGAATGACGATCTTCCAGCCTCGCCTCTCCGGCGTTTGCGACTCTGCCGAGCTTTCGGTTAAGGAGCTCAAGTCCTGGGGGACCAAGACCGTCAAGCCGCGGGCAAAGCTCGCGGATAAGGGCGAAGGCGAGTTCGCGCCCAGCGAGGAGACCTGTCGCTTCTGCCGCGCCAGAGCGCAGTGTAAAGCAAGGACCGATAAGAACCTGGCGCTTTTCGACGAAAGTCCCGATCCGCTGACCATCACCGCCGAAGAAGCGGGCGCGATCCTGGCGAAGGCCGACGATATTGAGGGCTGGCTGAAGGACCTGAAGGAGCTCGTTTCTAAAGCCCTGACCGCCGGCGAGGAAGTGACCGGCTGGAAAATGGTTGAGGGCCGCAGCAATCGCAGGTTCACCGACGAGGATCAGGTCGTTGCGGCTATGAAGGCCGCAGGGTACGACGAGGCTCTTCTCTATGAGCGCAAGCTCATTACCCTCACGAAGATGGAGAAGGACTTTGGCAAGAAGGCAATCGCCGAGGTCTTAAAAGACCTGATCGTTAAGCCCCAGGGCGCGCCTACGCTTGCCCCTGAAAAAGACAAGCGACCGGCTTATCAGTTTGAGGAGCAGGTGCTCGCCGCGTTTGACGAGGGGGCGTAGTTATGGAGCAGGTCGCCGGCGTTTTCCGCGCGAGGTACAATCGTCAGGCCAGAGTGATTCGCATACAGTGGTTCGTGATCCTGGTTCTGCTTCTTGCCCTGGCCGTTTCCCTGATGTTCCGCCCGTTCGCTCCGAAAGAGATTGCTTCCCCTGCGCCGACGCCGGCGCTCCAGCAGGCGGTTCCTGTGCCGCAAGCGGAGACTGCTTCTCCCGAGCCGACGCCCTCGCTTATCTCCCTGGGAGAGTTCAAGCTGACAGCATATTGCGCTTGTGAAAAGTGCTGCGACAAAGCCCCAGGCGATCCTTACTATGGGATTACGGCCTATGGCTATCAGGTAACGGCCGGACGCACGATCGCGGTCGATCCTGACGTTATCCCTATTGGGTCCGAGGTCGTTATCAACGGCCATACCTATATCGCCGAAGACGTAGGCGGCGCGATCAAGGAAAACCGCATTGATATTTACTTCAATACGCACCAAGAGGCGTTGGAGTTCGGCGTCCAGTACGCCGAGGTATTCATCAATCAATAACTGAAAAAGGAGAATGTAAAAATGGCTGCTGCTACTCAGATTACTACCGGAAAGGTCCGTTTCAGCTACAACAACCTCTTCACTCCGCGCGCCGCTCAGGAGGGCGCCCAGGAGAAGTATAGCACGACGCTGCTGATCCCCAAGACCGACAAGGCCACCGTCAAGAAGATCAAGGCCGCTATGGAGGCCGCGAAGGCCGCCTACATGCAGAAGCACTCCGGGAAGAAGCTGCCTTCCAGCCTCAAGAGCACGCTGCACGACGGCGACGGTGAGCGCCCCAACGGCGGCGAGTTCGGCCCCGAGTGCAAGGGCTGCTACGTCATCACCGTCAGCTCCAACAACAAGCCCGTCCTGGTCTACGCCGATAAGACCCCGATCACCGAGCCCTCCGAGCTCTACTCCGGCTGCTACGGCCGCGCGATCATCAACTTCTACGTTTACGACACCAACGGCAACAAGGGTATCTCCGCGGGCCTCAATGGGATCATGAAGCTGGAGGACGGCGAGCCTCTGGCCGGTGGCGTGGTCACCGACTCCGACTGGGACGACGACTGGGAAGACGAAGACGGCGACGACGATCTCCTGGGCTGATGAAAATCGTCTGGCACACGATCCCGGAGTTTCCCGAGTATGAGATCAACCGCTTGGGGCAAATCCGGCGTAAAGACTCCGGGCGTGTGCTAAAGCCATTCGACGATCGGCGCGGTTATCTGCGAGTCAGCTTGAATGGCCGCAATGTGAAAGTGCATTTACTCGTCGCCAAAATGTTCGTGCCGAACCCGCACGGCTATCCTGTTGTGGACCATAAACGGGGCGATAAGCATGATAACCGCGCCAGCCAGCTCGAGTGGTGTACGATTGCGGAGAACACGCGCCGGGCGCACGCCCTCGGGCTATTCCCCCCCCCCCCCCCCCCCCC
>NZ_CAJTUX010000014.1 GCF_910579365.1 uncultured Oscillibacter sp. | reverse complement strand
CTGAACCGCCGCCTATGGACAAACGGAAGCTGAACTGGATCACCTGGGCCGTGCTGGCTCTCTCCATATTGATTCTGGCGCTGATGCTGGGCGGCAGCCTCAGCAGCCGTACCGCTCACATCACCCTGCCTTCCTCCGATCTCCCCAGGGATCCCTCTGCGGAGGACGGCGGCCCCGGCTCCAGCGCGCTGACCGTCGTGGAGATCACTCCGAAAACCGTCCAGGCCGCCATCTCCAGCCTGTCCAGGCCGGAGTGCTATGGACGCAGCGTAACCATTGAATACTTCTGGAGCGGCGGCAGCGGAACGCAGGAGCTCTATACCATCGTCCGGGCCCCCTGGACCCGGGTGGACCGGAGCCTGCCGGACGGGCAGACCCGCATCAGCATCACCAATGGTGAAAAAACCTATATCTGGTACGGCTATGAGAGCGGCGCCGAAGTCGCCGCCGTCCCGGCGGGAGAATTCTCCGCCGATGTGGAGCAGTCCATCCCCACGTATGAGGACATTTTGGCCCTTCCGGCGGAGGAGATTCTTCTGGCGGACTACCGGTCCTTGGACGCCCTCACCTGCATCTACGTGGAAACGGGGACAGACCCGGCGGGCTACGTCTCCCGCTACTGGGTCAGCGTAGAAAACGGCCTGCTTGTCCAGGCGGAGCGGCTGCTGGGAGAGGAGACCGTCTATCGGATGACATCCCTCTATGTGGACCAGACAGAGTATGACGCCTCCCGCTTCACCCTGCCGGACGGCACGGTGCTTCTGGACGAAGAGGCAGCGGAACCCGTGGAGTAAGCGGAGTAAAAGGACGGGAGAACTCCCGTCCTTTTTTTGTTCCTGTCTTACAAAATCAACAGCAGTCCCAAGGCCACCAGCAGCTCCTCATCCGCGTCCTCTCGAAAAAGAAAGAACAGCAGCACCAGCAAAAGAAGGTCCCCCGTGTCCACATGATCCATGTGGAGCTGATCCAACAGGTGCCGCAGGAAGCCGGTAAGCCCATCCTGCGCCCGCCCGCCGGAGGCCGGACCATTGTATCGCTGGCCGCCGTGCGTGTGATTTCCGGGAGGCGGCCCTCCAGCAGATGATCCTCCATGAAACGGCCCACCGGGAGGCGGCCCTCCAGGGGGCGGTCCTCCAGAAGATGGTCCTTCGGGGGGCGGTCCTCCAGGAGATGGTCCTCCGGGGGGCGGTTCTCCAGAAGGCGGTCCTCCAGGAGGTGGTCCTCCAGAAGGTGGTCCTCCAGGAGGTGGTCCTCCGGGGGGCGGCCCTCCAGGGGACGGGCCGCCGGAGAACGTTTCTTCCGGAATACGGGTGTAAGAACCATTGTCATTGCGGATGTAGCGGTTATACATGCCTCAGCCCTCCCATCCCGACAGGAATTTCTTCCCCAGGTGGAACAGCCTCGCCAGCTGAAGGGCCCGCTCAATTTTCTCCTGCCGGTCGCTTTTTAAATAGGGCCGCAGCGCGTAAAGCAGGTTGCGGGCATTGGAATCCCTCTGCCCCCCCAGCTCCTGAATCAAGGGCAGAAACCGGGAAATCAGCTTGGGGTCCAGCCCTCCGGCCAGAGAAGACAGCAGGTCTCCCCCGCCTCCGGAAGGCGGAGGCGGGGCGGGAGGCGGAGGACTTTCACTCTGTTGTGGTCCTCCTCCCCCCAAGGACTGGGCCAGCTGCATGATCTGAGACATGGCGTCCGGGTTGGACAGTATGCTGTTCAGTTTCTCATCAAATTCCGCCATACGGACCAACCCCCTTCCCCATTACCTCTGAACGGCTTTGTTGATGCGCTCCACCAGCTCGGCGCCCTCCTGGCTCTGCATGATCTGGTTTACCATCTGAACCATGGCCGTGGTATCGCCCTTGGCGGCGGACTGAACCGCCCGCTGCAAACCGGCTCCCCGGTCGCCCTGGGTCAGCATCTGCATCAGCGTCTGTCCATCCCGGGACTGCATCAGCGATTTCAGCATCGCCGGATTCTTTCGGAGCTGTTCGGCCATCTGGGCCGTTTTCTCGTCCATATCGCTTCCTCCTTTGCGGTCTTCAGGCCAGTATATGAGGCCAGGAGCAAAAAAGTGCCTGTGCGGCATGCACAGGCACCGGATTTTCTATTTTGCTGCCTTCGCGGCGGCGCAGTCCTTCACCAAGGGGCAGTCCTGGCACTTTGGACTCCGGGCGGTACAGGTATCCCGACCAAAGAGCACCATCCGGTGGCAGAAATCAGAGGACTCCTTTGGAGGGAGAACCTCCCGCAGCTGCCGCTCCACTTGAATCGGGTCCTTGGACCCGTCCGTCAGCCCCAAACGGCCGGTAATGCGGATGCAGTGGGTGTCGCAGACATAAGCGGGCTGCTGATAAACGTCTCCCAGAATCAGGTTGGCCGTCTTCCGGCCTACTCCCGGAAGGCTGGTCAACTCCTCCATGGTGCCGGGAACCTTGCCGCCGAAATCCGACAGCAGCCGCTGGGCGCAGAGAACGATGTCCCTGGCCTTGCCGTTATAGAAGCCGCAGGAATGTATGTACTCCCCCACCTCCTTCGGGTCCGCCTCCGCGAAGCTCCGGAGCGTGGGAAAGCGGGCGTAGAGAGCCGGCGTCACCTGGTTCACCCGCTGGTCCGTACACTGGGCGGAGAGCCGCACGGCAAAAAGAAGCTCGTAGTCCTTCTTATACTGCAAAGAGCAGAGCCCTTCCGGGTAAATGCCCTTTAAAGTCTCAATGATGCGCTTCACCGCGGCTTTGGATTTCATGGCGGTCCCTCCGTTCCTGAATGAATACCTGTTCAGTATATCATAAAAACCGGCCTGGGGCAAGAACCTTGTGCCCAAGGGACGGCGTGCCGCTTTCCTGCCCGCTGTGCTTGGAGTCCCCCGCAGAACAAACCGCCCTCTCCAGCAAAACGCACCGGCGGATTTGCCGCCGGTACGTCCGCAGGGTCAGGATAACGTCCTCCGGTATGTCTCCGCCGCGTCCAGCAGTTCTCCAGCGCTGGCTAAAAGCGCGTCCGTGACCTTCGCGCCGCCGGTAATCCGGGCCAGCTCCGCCTTCCGGCGTTCCCGGTCCAGCAGCACAACCTGTGTAAAGGTTCTCCCCTTGTGTTCGCCTTTTTCCACGGAGAAATGCGTATCCGCCATGGCCGCCAGCTGGGGCAGATGGGTGACGCAGAGAACCTGCTTTCTCCGGCTGACCTGGGCCAGCTTTTCCGCCACCTTCTGCGCCGCCCGTCCGGAGACGCCGGTGTCCACCTCGTCAAAAACCAGGGTGCCGATGGCCTCCTGCTCCGCCAGCACGTTTTTCAGCGCCAGCATGATCCGAGCCAGCTCGCCGCCGGAGGCTATTTTCGCGATGGGCTTCAAATCCTCCCCGGCGTTGGCGGACATGAGGAAGCGAACCATATCGCAGCCGTCGGGGGACGGCTCTTTTTCTTCAAAAGCGATGGAAAACCGCACCCGGTTCATATCCAGGTCCCGCAGCTCCTTCTGAATCCGGGTTTCCAGCTCTGCCGCCGCTTGTTTCCGGGCCGCCGTCAGCGCTCCTCCCGCCGTCTGGACCGCCTGCTCCGCTTTCTTCCGCTTTTGTTCCAGCAGAATCAGCGTGTCGTCCGCCGTCTCGATGGCGTCCAGCTCCGCCCGACGCTGTTCCAGATAGGCGATCATATCCTCCACTGTGGCGCCATACTTCTTTTTCAGGCGGTAGAGCTGATCCGCCCGGCTCTCCGCCGCGTCCAGCTCCTCCGGCGAGAAATCAAAGGCCTCCCGCAGGTCCCGGACGGTCTCCGCCAAATCATAGGCCTCGCTGCGTAAGGCGCCCAGACGCCTGTACACCTCGCTGAGCTCTCCGTCCAGATTCCGGACACCGGAAAGAGCCTCCTCCGCGTCCCGGAGCTGATTCACCGCCCCGGCGCTCTCATCGTCGCCGGAAAGGCTGTAATCCGCGCCGGAGAGGGCGGAGAGATATTTCTCCCCATTCCGCAGCAGGTTTCTTTTCTGCTCCAGCTCCTCCTCCTCGCCGGAGCGAAGCTCCGCCCGTTCCAGCTCTTCGATCTGAAAACGGAGGCTGTCTATCCGGCGGGCCTTCTCCGCCTCGTCCATTTGCAGGGCGCGAATCTGGTCCCGCAGGTTCGCAAGGACGGCGTAGGCGGTTTTGTACGCCTCCAAAGGCCCTTCCGTCTGGCCGAAACGGTCCAGATAGGCCCCGTGCAGCTCTTCGTCCAGAAGCTGTGCGCCGTCGTGCTGGCCATGAATATTCAAAAGCTCCCCGCCGATCTGCCGGAGCTGTGCCACGGTGATGGGCCGCCCGTTCACCCGGCAGGCATTCTTGCCCTCGCTGGAAATCTCTCTTTGCAGCAGCAGATTTCCATCCTCGTCAGGGGAAAATCCATTCTCCAGCAGCCCCGGCAGGTCCGGCGGCACCTCCGAGAACTCCGCGCTGACAAAGGCCTTGGCGGCCCCGGTGCGGATCAGGTCCCGGGAAGTCCGCCCGCCCAGAACGGCCCCCATGGCGTCAATCACAATGGATTTGCCCGCTCCGGTTTCACCGGTGAGGGCGTTGAATCCGGGGCGAAACTGGATGTCCGCCTCCTCGATGACCGCGATATTTTCAATGTGCAGAAGCTCCAGCATGGCAGCCTCCCTTTTTACAGCATATCTTTGATCTCCTGGCAGAGAAGCTCCGCCGACTCCGTGCTCCGCATGACCAGAAACGCCGTATCGTCCCCCGCCAGGGACCCCACGATATCCGCCATATCCATATTGTCCAGGGCGGAACAAGCTCCGTTGGCAAGGCCCGGCATGGTCTTCACCACGACGATGTTCTGGGCATAGTCAATGCTGACGATGCACTCCCGGAAAATGGTCCGCAGCTTTTCCGCCAGATTCAGCTTTGTCCGGTTGCCGGAGACCGCGTATTTGTACACGCCCTGGCCCACCGGCTCCTTGATGAGGTGCATCTGTTTAATGTCCCTGGAAATAGTAGCCTGGGTACATTGGATGTCCCGGTCCCGGAGGCGGCTCAGCAGCTGCTCCTGCGTCTCGATGTTTTCCTGGGAAATGATCTCCAAAATCATGGCCTGACGGCTATTCTTCATCCTTCCAGCCCTCCCGGCAGCATCTTCTGCGCGAAAATCTCACAAAAACTCCGCTCCGTCAGCCGCACCAGCCTGGTCACATACCGGGAGCGGCGAACCAGCACCTTGTCGTCGGCCCGCAGGGCAAAGGCCCGGCTCTCATCCACAAACAGGTAAACCGGCTTTCTGCCGTTGCGCTCCAGTTCCACCGTCAGCGTGTGCTCGGGGCTGAGAACGTAGGAGGAAAAACGCATGTTGTGAATGCAGATGGGACAGACCACCATCGTCTGGGCCACCGGCTCCACCACTGGCCCCCCGGCGGAGAGCGAGTAGGCCGTGGACCCCGTAGGCGTGGCGACAATGACGCCGTCTCCGGCGATGTCCGCCAGGTGCCGGCCGTCGGAGGAAATCTTCAGGTGGATGACGTGGGAGATGGGGCCCTCCCGGATGACGGCCTCGTTCAAGCCCAGATTTGTGTAAATCTGCCGTCCGTCCCGGAAGACGGAGACATCCAGCATCATCCGCTGCTCCATCTCGAACTGCCAGTCCTTCAGCTTCCGCAGAAGCTCCAGCTCCCCGGCCTCCAGCTCGGCGACAAAGCCCAATCCCCCCATATTCACGCCCAGCACCGGCATTTTATGCAAAGCCGCCAGCTTGGCAAGGTGGAGAATGGTGCCGTCGCCCCCGAAGGTGATCAACAGGTCCGCCCCCCGAAGCTCCTGGGGCAGAGGCTTTACATCATAGTCGGCAAAGGCCCCCTCCTTCCGGTCCCGGAAGGGAGAACAGACCACCGTCTGAAAGCCGAGGTCCCGCAGAATCGCCTCCGCAGCCCGGGTGGTTTTCATGCCCTGGTCCCGGTTTGGGTTTGGGCAGAGAATGATTTTCTTGGGATTCACAGGCTCTCCCCCTCTCCGTGCTCCCGCAAAATCTGGTGGGACTCCTCTACCAGGGCCCTCAAATCAAAATCCGCATCCGCTCCGCCGCCCTTTTGCAGCCAGCCCAGGTACTCGATATTCCCCTCCGGTCCCCGGATGGGGGAATACGTCAGTCCCTGAACGGAAAGTCCCGCCGCCTTCGCGTGGACCAGAAAGCGCTCCAGCACTTCCAGATGGACGGCGGGGTCCCGGACCACGCCCTTCTTTCCCACCTTCTCCCGTCCCGCCTCAAACTGGGGCTTCACCAGGGAAACCACCTGTCCGCCCTCCTCCAGCAGCGCCGAAAGCGGCGGCAGAATCAAGGCAAGCGAGATGAAGCTGACGTCCACGGAGGCAAAGCGCAGCGCCTCCGGAATCTGCTCCCGGCTGAGATACCGGGCGTTGGTGCGCTCCAGACAGACGACTCTGGGGTCGTTCCGCAGCTTCCAGGCCAGCTGGCCCCGTCCTACGTCCACGGCGTAGACCTTCGATGCGCCGTTTTGGAGCATGCAATCTGTAAACCCGCCGGTGGATGCGCCGACATCGCCGCAGATCGCGTTCTTCAGGCAGATGGGGTATGTCCGCATGGCCTTCTCCAGCTTCAGCCCGCCCCGGCTGACATAGGGCAGCTTGTCCCCGCGGATTTCGATCCGCGCGTCCTCCGCCACAGCCGTGCCGGGCTTGTCCACCCGGCGGCCGTCCACGAAAACCTGCCCGCTCATAATCACCGCCTGGGCCCGCTGGCGGCTCTCCTCCAGCCCCTGGTCCACCAGCAGCACATCCAGCCTTGTTTTCCCGCTCATACGTTTACCGCCTCCCGTACCGCCCCGGCAACGGCGGCGGCATCCAGGCCAAACCGTGCCTCCAGCTGAGGAACGCTGCCCTCCGGGGCAAAGGTTCCGCCCAGATTTTTTAAAATCAGCTTTTGCGGGGCCTTTCCTTCTTTCGCCAGAATGGCGGCAACCCGCTGGCCCACGCAGCCCGCGCCGAAGCAGTCCTCCAGCACCAACAGTATGTCCGTTTTTTCAAAACAGCCGGCCACCTGGTCCAGCGGGGCAATCTGATTCAGTTTCCATACCTCCGCCTGAATTCCCTCCCGCTCCAGCAGTTCCGCCGCCGCCAGCACCTCGTTGATCAATATGCCATAGGACAGCAGCGCAACGTCCCCCCCGGCCCGGAGACGGACCAGCGGCCGGTCCGACGTGTCGTCCCGAAACGCACCCTCTCCGCCTCTGGGGTAACGGACCGCCGCCGGGCCGTCCAGCGTGAAAAGGGCCCTGCGCAGCATCTGCCGCAGTTCTGAAAAGTTGGAGGGGCAAAGCACGGTAAAGCCCGGCAGCTCCGAGAGGAACAGCGCGTCAAAGCAGCCGTGGTGGGTCTCTCCGTCGGCCCCCACCAGCCCCGCCCGGTCTACGCCCAGCACCACGTGGAGCCCCTCCAGGGCCACGTCATGGATCAGCATATCATAGCTCCGCTGGAGAAAGGTGGAATACACGGCAAACACCGGCAGCAGGCCCTGGGCCGCCATGCCGGCCGCCATGGAGACGCCGTGCCCCTCGGCAATGCCCACGTCGAAAAAACGGTTCGGAAAAGTCTTCGCAAATCCGGAGAGGCCGGTCCCGTCGGCCATGGCGGCGGTGACGGCGCAGACCCGCCCATCCTCCCGGGCAAAGTCTGTCATGGCCCTGCCGAAGACGGAGGAAAAGCTCTCCTCCCCTGTCTTTTTCAAAAGGCCGGCGGCGGGATCGAAGGGGCCCACGCCGTGATACATGTCCGGATTCCGCTCCGCAAAGGGAACCCCTTTGCCCTTGACCGTGTTCACATGAACCACCACGGGGCGGTTCAGTTCCCTGGCCCAGCCCAGCACATCGCACAACCGGGGCAGATCATGGCCGTCAATGGGCCCCAGATAGGTGAAACCCATGTCCTCGAACAGGGTGCTGCCTGGCCAGAGGGTCTTTTTCAGCGAGGTCTTCACCCGGTGGTTGAACCGGTATAGAGGGTTTCCCATGGGCCGGGACCCGAAAAGGCTCCGATACCACTTTTTGAAATGGTAGTAGACAGGCTTGGAGCGTAGCCGCGCCAGATGCGACGGGATCGCCCCTACATTGGGGTTGATGGACATGCCGTTGTCATTCAAAATCACAATCAGCGGCTCGCCGGAGGCCCCGGCGTTGTTCAGACCCTCATAGGCCAAACCGCCGGTCAGGGCTCCGTCTCCGATCAGGGCCAGAACACTGTAATCCTCCTTCCGCAGCGTCCGCGCGCGGGCCATGCCCAGCGCCACGGAAACGGAGTTGGAGGCGTGTCCGGCGATGAAGGCGTCATGCACGCTCTCCCGGGGCTTTGGGAAGCCGGAGAGTCCATCCAGCTGGCGGAGGGTTGAAAATCTCTCCCACCGGCCTGTCAGCATTTTGTGAATGTAGCACTGGTGTCCCACATCGAAGACCAGACGGTCCCGCTCCGTGTCAAAGACCCGGTGAATCGCCACCGTCAGCTCCACCGTCCCCAAATTGGAGGCCAGGTGTCCCCCGGTCTCCGAGACGCTTTGTACAAGAAACTCCCTCAGCTCCTGACAGAGCTGGGGGAGCTGTCCAGCTGGCAGCGCTCTGACGTCGGCTGGAGAATGGATGGATTCCAGCAGCATAGGGCCTCCTTTTCAAGCCTCATCGGTGGAAGAGATACAAAAACCGGCCGGACCAGTAAACCACCTGCGTGCTTTTCTTAATGGCAACCGTCTTGCCCAGGGCTTTTCCGCCGATGGTCAGGCCGGAGACCAGGGCGGTAACCGTCACGGAAATCAGCACCGTCCGCAGATTCAGCGCCTGCTGAAGCTGGGTGACAATCACCGCGCCGGTGGCGCCGCTGACAATGCCGCAGATATCTCCCACCACATCGTTGCAGACGCTGGAGACCCGTCCGGCATTCCGCAGCAGCATCAACGACTGCTTCGCCCCCTTCTCCTTATGCGCGGCCATGGCGTGAAAGGGCTTTGGATCCGCCGCCGTCACCGCCACGCCGACAATGTCGAAGAGAATGCCCAAGCTGATGAACAGCACCAACATCAAAAGAGCGGCGGTCACGCCCGCGCCCTCCAGCATCGACTCCGACGCAAGACTCAGCACGGCGGAGAGGACCACCGCCATCAGAAAGACCGTAAGGGCCCAACGATAAGGGGAAGAGGCCTTCGCCTTTCCCTTCTTTGTTTTTTTCAAAAAAACCTCCACGAGGAGCGCCCCTGGGGCTCTCCTCTGCCATGTGTTTCCTCGCTAAGCCGGCGGCGGCAAAAAAAGTAAATCTTACGGCTTAGGTACGGGTTGGATTTCCCCGGAGCACACCCCTCGTTGCCGATAGAGGCGGTTTCCCTTTCAGCCCTCCGGCGCGGCGTTGCCTGTCCGCGCTACCCGATTGCCACTTAGTCCGCACTGCAATCCTTTTTCTGCCCCGTCAGGACAGCCTAGGTGATTTCCACCACAGTCCGTCCGTTTCTTTAGCCTCTTTTGCAAAACGGGTTTCAAAGGGCGATCAGGAAACCGCCCTGGCCGGGGCCGTTTCCTGTAGTTCCCTGATCCACCCGCCTCACGCAAGGCAGGCTACAGCTGCACACAGCGTTACGGCCCAGCAGGACCGATGCACCGCATTGCAGGTTCACAATCTGTTTCGTACGCGGGCCGGAATTACCACAATGGGAGTACGTCCGCGCACAAGAACAGGTCTCCACGAAAACAGGGTCGGATAAACCATGCCATTGGAAAACGCCCTGAGTCCGCAAGCGCGCCGCGCGCGCTTCCCCCCAGCACCCACCCAAAACTGGGCGTATCAAGCAGGCACCACGGGTTTCATCGATGTGCCCTTTAGAGGATTTTTAGGCCCTCCTTAGGAAACGGCAGATCTGACTAGAATACTGCGCCGCCGCTTAGCGGAAAATAGTATAGCACATTTCTTATAAATATGCAAGATATACCGGATATGAATTTTTCTGCCGCTCACTCCCGCAGAGCCGCCAGCTCCGCCGCCGTCAGATACCGCCACTTTCCCGGGGGCAGCGCTCCCAATTCCAGCGTGTGCTCCCGCACCCGGCGAAGACGGGTCACCGTCAGGCCGCAGGCGGCGCACATCCGGCGCACCTGGCGGTTTTTCCCCTCGTGAATGGTAACGGCCAGCTTCGCGGCGTTCTCCCCCTGCCGGAGGATTTCCACCTGCGCGGGGCGAATCGGTTCCCCCTCCAGGTCCCGCACGCTGGCCAGGCGTTCCGCCGCCCCCTCCGCCGGTCCCCGGACCCAGACGTGGTAGGTCTTTTCCGCCTCGTGGCTGGGATGGGTCAGACGCTGGGCAAGCGCGCCGTCGTTAGTCATGAGCAGCAGGCCCTCGGAGTCCAGATCCAGACGGCCGACAGGATACACCCGGACGCCGCAGCTTTGCACCAGGTCCGCCACCGTCTTTCTTCCCTTCTCGTCGGAAAGGGTGGTGACATATCCCCGGGGCTTGTTCAAGAGCAGGCAGACCGTTTCCGCCCTGGCCGCCAAGGATTTTCCATCCAACCGGACATCGTCCCGGTCCGGGTCGGCCTTGGCCCCCAAAACGGCAATCTCGCCGTTCACGGTCACGCGTCCCGCCGTTATGTATCCCTCCGCCGCCCGCCGGGAACAGCCGGCGGAGGCGGAGAGGAGCTTTTGCAGTCGTTCTTCCATACGTTCACCTGTAATTTCGCAGCGCGGCCATAGCGGACTCCGCCCCCGGCAAAACCGTTTCACCGCAAAGAAGGCCAATCCGGCCAACCTCTTTGCCGTTCAGGGTGAACACCGCTTCCCCCACCGAAGTTCCTGCCCGCAGGGGGGCGGCAAGCTCCCGGTCCAGCCGGATGTCCGTCTTCAGCGCCTCTCCCTGGGCCAGGGGCCAGGCAAAGCTGTCCGCCGCGATCAGGGGGACCCGGGTTCGGATTCCGCCCTTTACCGCCGCCTGAGCCAGCTCATGCCCAAGCTGTGCCGCCCGGCGGGCGGGATAGGCGGCGAAGCCGTACTCATAGAGACTCTGGTGGTCCGCCCAATCGTTGCCGTCCTGCAGCGTCACCGCCACCAGACGCTGGCCGTTCCGCTCCGCGCAGCTGACCAGGGTCCGGCCCGCCGCCCTGGTATAGCCGGTCTTCAGCCCCACGCATCCGTCCATCAGGCTCAGCAGCTTATTGTGGTTGGTCATGGTCCGCCCGCCGATGCTCACGGTCCGGGTGGAGGCAATGCGGACCAGGGTCTCGTTTCTCATCGCCGCGCAGGCCAGCAGCGCCATATCCCTGGCGGTGGAGTAGTGGTTCTCGTCGTCCAGGCCGTTGGGGTTGGCAAAGGAGGTATCCTCCATTCCAAGGGCCAGGGCCGTCTCGTTCATCCGCTCCACAAAGCGCCCCACGCTTCCGGCCACATGCTCCGCCACGGCTACGGCGGCGTCGTTTCCGGAACAGAGAAGCAGGCCGTAGAGCAGCGTCTCCAGGGTCAGCTCCTCCCCCTCCTTGAGGTACATGGAGGAGCCCTCCGTATAGGCGGCCTCCCGGCTCACCTTCACAGTATCCGACAAGGTCCCGTCCCGGATCGCCACCAGCGCCGTCATGATCTTCGTGGTGCTGGCAATCAGCATCCGGGCCCCGGCGTTCCGCTCATACAGCACCCGGCCGCTGTCCATATCCATCAAAATGGCGGAAGAGGCGGAGGTATCCACCGCCTTGGCCCGGCCGGTCAGCAAACAGGCCAGCGCCAGCAAAAGCGCGCCGGCCCGCCGGAATCGTTTCGACAAACATCATCACTCCGATTCGTCAAGAGTGAAGATAGTATACCCCAATCAGAGGGTTTCCTTCTCCTTTTCCGCCTGTTTCTTATCAAAATATTTTTCCGCCTTGTCCATCAGGTCCGGCACCATCTCCACAATGCGGTCCATGGTGGACGCCGGAGGCGCCGCCACCGGCAGCACCCGGGTCACACCGTCCTTGATAATCAGGAACGCCACCGGGTCGATCTTCACCCCCGCACCGCCGCCGCCGCCGAAGCCTTTGGGCTGTACCTTGCCATAGTCCCCGCCGCCGCTTCCGAAGGCGAAATTGACCCGGGAAATGGGAATCAAGGTCACGCCGTCCGGCGTGGTGATGGGCTGGCCCACAATCGCGTTGGTGTCCACCAGCTCGTGAATCTTATCTATGGTGGAGCGCATCAGTTCGCTGACCGGCTGCTTCTTGTCCATCGTGCTATCCATCTTATACATCCTTTCTCACGTTGATCGGTGCGGTATGTCAATCTCTGGGGCGTCTCACGCGGCAGGAGGGGTCTCCGGCTGGCTGGGCGGGACTTCGCGGCGGTTTTCCTGCTCCGGCTCCGGCGGGCGGGTCTTGCACCGTTTCCTCCAGCGGAGGAACCACCGCAGAGCTGGAAGGGCCAATCCAAAGCCGACGGCCAGCAGGGTTCCTATGCGGAAGGTAACTCCGGCCTCCCCCGCCGCCGCCGTGTCCGCCGTCTCGAAGTCCACGCCGGTATGAATATATGGGTCCCGGATATCCAGGAATTTCTCGGCTGCCGGCATCCCCGTCCAGACGGCGGCCTGGAGCTTGCCGTACAGTCCGGCGGCGGCGGCCGGGTCCTCCCGTCCACCCAGGACGACGGAAAGCCGCAGAGGCTTGATCTGTATCCCCCGGCGGGTGCGGGACAGAGCCCGCTTCAGCGGCGGAAGCATGGTATGCAGCGCGTCGCCGGCATCCTCCATGGCAAAGGAGAGGCCGCCCTTTTTCTTCTCCGCCGGTTCCTTTCGGGGCTTTCGTTTCTCCGGGGGCCTCTCCGCCTTCTTGGGCTTGGCGGGCAGAATATGTATCCGCAAAAGGCCAATTCGCGCGTCCAGACGAAGGGTCTCCCCGTCATAGGCCGCCCAGACGCCCACCCGCGTCGCGCACAGCAAAACGGCCAGAAAAACCAGCGCAAGCAGTATCCAAAGCCACAGCACAGGCGCTCCCCCTCTCTCTTACTCCGTCTCTTCCTCCTTGGAATCCATAATCTCTCCGTTTTCCCCCAGCCGCATCTGGCCGCCGGTCTCCGGCTCCAGGGGGACCTCCGTTTCCAAGGGGTCCTCCGCCTCCGAAGGCTCCGCCAGCTCCGGCAAATCCTCCAGACTGTTCAAGTGGAAGGCCCGGAGAAACTGCTTGGTGGTCCGGTACAGGCGGGGCCGCCCCGGCACCTGGAGACGGCCGCACTCCTCAATCAGGTCCCGGTTTAACAGCAGACTCATGGTGTAGGAGCTGTCCACCCCCCGAATCTGGTCCACATACGCCCTCGTTGTGGGCTGGTAATAGGCAATGATGGTCAGCGCCTCCAAAGCGGGCTGGCTCAGCTTGGCGGGCTTCCGTACCTCCAGCGCCCGGTGCACCGCGTCCCCGAACTCTGGGGCGGAGCAGAGCTGCCAGCTGTCCTCCATCTGAACCAGCCGGATGCCCCGCCGTTCAAAGGCGTAGTGGTCCCCCAGGTCCTTCAGCGCCCGCTCCACAGCGGGACGGGCCAGCTGCAGTGCGGCGCAGAGGCGCTTGAGCTGCACAGCCTCCCCGGAGGCAAACAGAATCGCCTCCACGGCGGACTCGATTTCCTTTCTCTCCATTGGGTTCTCCTTAGTTTGACGTTTCCTCCGCCCCGACGGCAAGACTCTCCGGCGGTTCTCCGATCTGGCGGACGGTACACTCTGACTCCGAACCCGCCAGCTGCAAAACGTGGGAGCGGCACAGCTCCAGCACCGCCAGGAAGGTGGCCACCACCTCGCTGCGGCTCCGGCTGCCCCGGAACAGCTGGAGGAAACGGGTCACGCCCCCCTCTTTCAGCCGCCGCAGAATGTCCAGCGCCTTCTTCTCCACGGGATAGGGCTCGTGCCGGGCGATGTCCTGGAAAGCCGCCCTGGGGGGCGGGAGTCTCCGCTCGGCCCGGCTCTGGAGCTCCGCCATGGCCCAAAGCAGGTCCTGGGGGCAGTGGTCGTAGTGAATCTCCCCCGGCTCCAGCGGCTCCGGCCCCCGGACGCAGATGCTCCGCCCAAATTCCCCCAGGGAAGCCAGCTGCTCTCCCATGGCCTTGACATAAGCGTAGTTCTCCCCCCGGCGGCGCTCCTCCAGGGACTGGATCAGGGCCTCCATCTCGCTCTTGGCCTCCTCGTCCTCTATGGAGAGAAGCATCCGGGTCTTGAGGTAAACCAAGTGAGAGGCCATGGCCGCAAACTCGCTGGCAATTTCCAAATCCAGCTGCTGGCGGCGGTCCAGCCAGCTCAGATATTGGTCGCAGATCATGGAAATGGAAATGTCCTGAATCTCCATCTTGTTCTTCCCAAGCAGGAAGAGAATCAGATCCAGGGGCCCCTCGAAATCCTGGAGCTCTTCCGCCCGGGAGTGGACCACCTTTTCCAGTTTGAATACGGGACTATCCAAAAAGTCCCCTCCTTTTATCGAACGCTGCCGGATTCCTCAGACACACAGCTCCAAGAAAAACCAGTAAATCCCCCGGACGGCTTCATTGAGCAAATTCCCAACAACGCCGAACCAGCTCAGAGCCAGCAGCAAAAACATGCCGTACCGCTCGTAGCGCATCAGTCCAAAGTAAGTCCGCTCCGGCAAAAAGGCTCCCAGCACCTTGGCCCCGTCCAGAGGCGGAATGGGCAGCAGATTGAAAAGGCCCAGGCCGATCGACAGCGGGGCCAGGTGCAGCTGAAGGCAAACATACAGCTTATAGGCCAAACAGGCATCGGACGTGATGAAGCCGGCCAGCACCCTGCTGCAAAAGAGCATCGCCAGAAACGCCAGTACAAAATTGGAAACCGGCCCCGCCAGGGCGGTGAGGGCCATGCCCTGCTTGGGCTTTTTAAAATACCGGGGATCCACCGGCACGGGCTTGGCCCAGCCGAAACCCACGGCCAGCATCATGGCGAGGCCCAGCCAGTCGATATGCCGCAGGGGATTCAGGCTCAGTCGGCGGCGCTCCCGGGCGGTGGGGTCCCCCAGGGCATAGGCCGCCAGACCGTGACAGGTCTCGTGGACCGTCAGGCAGAGGAGGACGGCGAGAACCCGCATCATCGTGACTTCCAGCCAATTCCAGTCAATGGAGCGGATGAGACCGCCGAAATCCATGGTCCTCCCCCTTTCGTAGTTGCACCATTATAGCAGTTCCTGGGGGGAAATACAAGGGAAACCGTGAAAAAGGCCCGCGCTTGGCGGGCCTTTCGTCAGATATTTTTCTTGATGGTGTTGATGGCCCCCTTCTCCAGCCGGGAAACCTGGGCCTGGGAAATGCCCACCTCGGCGGAGACCTCCATCTGGGTCTTGCCTTCATAGAACCGCAGAGACAGGATGCGCCGCTCCCGGTCGTCCAGGCGCTTCAGGGCGTCTTTCAGGGCAATGCGGTCCGTCCAATGCTCGTCGGTGTTCTGCGTATCCCGCACCTGATCCATGACGCAGAGGGCATCCCCGCTGTCAGAGTACACCGGCTCGTAGAGAGACACCGGGTCCACGATGGCGTCCATGGCGAAGACCACGTCCTCCCGGGGGATATCCAGCTCTTTGGCAATCTGCTCCACCGTGGGCTCCCGCTGGGTCTCGGAGATCAGGCGCTCCCGAACCTGGAGAACCCGGTAGGCCGTGTCCCGCATGCTTCGGGAAACCCGGATGGCGCTGTTGTCCCGGAGGTAGCGGCGAATTTCGCCGATTATCATGGGCACGCCGTAAGTGGAAAACTTCACCGGCTGGTTGATGTCGAAGTTGTCGATGGCTTTGATGAGGCCCACGCAGCCCACCTGGAACAAGTCGTCCACATTCTCTCCCCGGCTGGAAAAGCGCTGAATCACCGACAGCACCAGCCGCAGATTCCCTTCAATCAGCTGGCGGCGGGCCTCCTGATCCCCTTCCTTCGTCCGGCGGAGAAGCGCCATGGTCTCCTCGTTCTTCAAAACCTTCAGTTTGGCGGTATTGACCCCCGCGATCTCGACTTTTCCCTGCATGAAAGCCGCCCCCCTTGTGTGTATACTGGCCGTGCGGCGGCGGGGTTCTCCCCTCTCAGCGCCGCAAGGTCAGTATCTCCAGAGGCGTTTTTTCCTATACTGGGACCTTTTGTCAGAATAGGACGGCCCGGCCGCCGCATAGGCTTCCTTGAAAGGAGTGACGGCGATGCAGTTCCGGTTTCGGGATCTCCGGCGGAAGGAGGTCATCAACATCAACGACGGCTGCCGCCTTGGGCTGGTGGCAGACGTAGACCTGCGGGCTCCGGAGGGGCAGGTAATCGCCATTGTGGTCTACGGTCCCGCCCGGTTCTTCGGGCTCTTCGGGCGCGGGGAGGAATTCTACATCCCCTGGGACTGTATCCAGCGGATCGGGGACGACATCATTCTTATCGACAAGCCCTTCCAAAGGCGGGACCCCCATCTGGAGCGGAAACACCGGCGGTGACGGGACCGCCCTCCGCCAGCGCCTCCCGCAGAAGCTCCAGAAACAGCTCCATGGCCGGAGTAATCCACCGCCCTTTTCTCCACGCGCACAGGGCCGGGGCGGGAACGCCGGAGATGGGGGCCCGCAGCTCCTTCAGCCGCCCTGCCTCCAGTTCCTCCCGCGCGACAAAGCGGGGCAGATAGGTAAAGCCCAGGTTGCTCATGACACAGCGCTTGATGGTCTCAATACTCCACAGCTCCAGCGTTACGTCCAGCTCAATCTCCCGCTGGCGCAGATACTCCTCCAGCCAGCGGCGAAAAATGCTGTCCGGCTCATCCGTAACGAGAGACACCGCCTTGCGCTGTCCCGGCGTGGTGAAATCCGGCTCGGAAAAATCCGGGGAGGCCAGAAGCACGATGTCATAGCTTCCCAGAGACTCCACCTCCAGGGCCTCCCGGTTCCAGTCCATGTCATATCCCACGCCCAGGTCACAGGCTCCGGTCCGCACATTGGCGGCAATCCGCATGCAGTTGCAGCTCCGGATTACCAGCCGGACCTGTGGCGCCCGCTCCCGAAAGGCCCGAATCACCGGCTGCATCCGGTAGCACAGCAGCGTCTCCGCCATGTCCACCCGAAGCGTCCCGGAGGGGGCGCTGCTTTTTCGCCCGCACTCCATCAGCTGGTCCGCCGCCTCCAGCAGCTCCCTGGCCCGGGGTAATATCCGCTCTCCCGCCTCGGTCAGCACCATCCGCCGCCCCACCCGCTCAAAGAGGGGCACTCCCATCTCTCCCTCCAGCTGCTGAATCTGCACGGTAATGGTGGACTGGGTATAGCCCAGCCGCTCCGCCGCCCGCTGGTAGCTCCCTTGGTCCACCACGGTTTGAAACGTCCGCAAATTTCTCAGCTCCATCTGTCCGCCCTCTTTCATTAATTTTTTCATAGTTTACTTGAAAATCTTTCGCTTTTCAAATCAATATTTTTTTGCTATGATGGGCTCATCACATTAAAGGACGGTGCCTGTCATGCCCATGTCTCTGCTTCCCTCTTTCCTGCTCTACTGTTACGTGGGCGCCATCACGCCGGGGCCCGCCAACCTTTGCAGCCTCTCCACCGCCCTGCGGTACGGAAAAGGGCCGGCCCTGCGGCAGTGGCGGGGGCTGTTCACCGGCTTCTTCCTGGTGTCCATGGCCTCTGTGCTGGTCATCTATTTCCTGGGGACGGTTCTGAACCAGTACGTGGGCCTCCTCTCCTGGGTGGGGGCTGCCTATATGCTTTGGATGGCGTTTCATACCCTTCGCTCTTCCTCCGGACCGGAGGGCAGCGCCCCGGAGGCCCCTGGGTTCCTCACAGGACTGTTTGTACAGCTGACCAATGTGAAGATCATGGTCTTTTGTCTGATGGCGCTGGCGTCCTACGTTCTTCCCTACTCCGGTTCCTTCTGGTCTCTGCTGGCGGCGGGGCTGTTCCTGCCCTTTACGGGACCCGTCGCCAACCTTGTCTGGCTCTTTGCTGGGGCGGCGCTGCAAAAGCTCTTTGTCAATCACCGCAAGGCCGTGGACTACGGCTGCGCCGCCGCCCTGGCTCTGTGCGCGGTCAGTCTGGTCCTGCCCCACTGAAAGGGAAATCAGAAAGCCCCGCCTGGAGTACTCCAGGCGGGGCTGTTGTTCAGCCTTGCGGCATTTCTTTTCCCAAGCGGCGGTACATGGTCTTTTTCACCGCCCGGAGAATGTTCTCGTAGCCGGTGCAGCGGCACAGGTGCCCGGACAGGAGCTTCCGCAGTTCGCCGTCCGTGTATTCCTTTCCGCTCTCCAGAATCTCCACCGCCGTCAGGATGAAACCCGGGGAGCAGAAGCCGCACTGGATGGCGGCCTCGTCCACAAAGGCCTGCTGGATATCGCTGAGCTCTCCGTTGGGGCCCAGAAGACCCTCCAGCGTGCGGACCTTCTTACCCTCCGCCCAGACAGCCAGATAGATGCAGGAGTTAAACGCCTCGCCGTCGATCAGCACGTTGCAAGCTCCGCACTCGCCAACCTCGCAGCCCTTTTTGACGCTGGTCATCCGGAAGTCGTTCCGCAGCATATCGGTAAGGCTGGCCCGGACGTCCACCGTCCGCTCCACGTCTTTGCCGTTGAGGTTAAAATGGACCGTTTGGTATTGGATGATGTGCTTCTCCATTACAGTTCACCTCCCGCCAGTCTTACGGATTCCACAAAGGCCCGCTTGGCGCTCTCCACGGCGATGTGCAGACGGAAGTCCTTGGCCGCGCGCCAGGAGTCCCGGGGATTGATGTCCGCCTTCACCGCCTGCGCGAATTTCTCCGCCAGCTCCAGGCTGACGGGCTGTCCGGCGGCCAGCTCCTCGGCATGGGCCGCCCGCAGGGGCACCGGTCCCGCCACGCCAAAGGCCACGCGGGCCCGCTCCACCGTTTTCTTATCGGCGGAGAGGCGGACATTGACGGAGGTGCCCAGGGTGGCGATATCCATGGCATTGCGCATGGCGTACTTGATATAGTGGCCGAAGCAGTTCTCGTAGCTCTCCTTGGGAATGAGGATGGCGGTTTGAATCTCCCCCTCCCGGATGTCCACCTTCCCCGCCCGGATATAGAACTCCTGAATGGGCTGGCGGCGGACGCCGCCGGGACCCGTCAGCTCGATGACCGCGTCCCAGGCGTGGAGGGTCGAGGAGGAGTCGGCGGAGGTCACGCCGTTGCAGGTATTTCCGCCGATGGTTCCAATGTTTCGAATCTGCGGTCCGCCCACCTGATCCACCGCCTCGCCCAGGACGTTGATATACTTTTGAATCAGAGGGTCCCGCGTGATGTGGGAAAAGCTGGTGAGGGAACCGATGCGAAGGGTTCCGTCCTCATCCAGGGACACGCCCCGGATTTCGTCCAGAGTCTGGATGGAGATGAGCTCCGCCCCGGCCCGCTTGCCCTCCCGCATCTGAACCAGCACGTCGGAACCTCCGGCGATGATCTGGGCCTCGGGATGGGCCAGGCGGAGGGCCACGGCGTCCTCCACGCTCTGGGCCTGATACAGGGCTTTCATGTCATACATACGTTGGCCCTCCTTTAGTCGTTGATAAGCCCAGCCTCTTTGAACTTCCGGTAGAGGACATGGGGCGTGATGGGACAGCAGTCAATCGCCACGCCGGTGGCGTTCAGAATCGCGTTGCGGATGGCCGGCGCGCCGGAACAGGCCGGGGGCTCGCCAAGGGCCTTAGTGCCGTAAGGAGACGTGGGCTCCGGATTCTCCACAAAGCCGGTTTCCAGAACAGGGTGGTCCATAAAGGTGGAGAGCTTGTAGTCCAGAAGGTTGTTGTTCAGGGGCTTGCCGGTCTTCTCGTCAAACTTCAGCTCCTCGGAGAGGCCGTAGCCGATGGCCATGGACATGCCGCCGTGGACCTGTGCCTCCGCCAGGGCGGGATTGATCAGGGTTCCGCAGTCGTGAACGTTCACCAGCCGCAGAAGCCTCGCCTTGCACATGGGAATATCGACTTCCACCTCCGCGAAGGAACAGCCAAAGGAATAGGCGTTGCTCTTAATCTGCGCGGTGGTCTCGGCGGTGATGTGCTGGCTGCTCTCCAGAGAGTAGAGGCTCTCCAGCGCCAGGTCGCCCAGGGATTTCAGGATTCTGCCGTCGCTCTTGCGGACGATCTGCCCATCCACCAGATCCAGGTTTGAAACCGGCATCCGGGTCTGCTCGTGGGCCACGTTCAAAATGCGCTCCCGGAGGGCCAGGGCCGTCTGCATGATGGAAAAGCCGCCTATGTAAGTCTGCCGGGAGGCGTAGGCCCCCGTTCCGAAGGGGGTGACGTCAGTGTCCTGGGTGGAGACCACGTGCACGTCGCTGAGGGGAATCCCCACAGCGTCCGCCACCATCTGGGAATAGGCCGTGTCGCAGCCCTGGCCGATCTCCGTCTCGCCGGTCTGGAACTGGAGAGAGCCGTCCTGATTCAGCACCATGCGGCAGGAGGAGGACTCCAGGGAGATGGGCCACACGGCGGTGTTGTACCAGAACACCGCCAGACCCACGCCCCGGCGGAGGGAACCGGTCTGATTCTGGTACTCCTGGAACTTCTTCTTATAGTCCAGCATCTCCAGGGCCTTGTCCATACACTGGTTGAAGGTGTCGGTATAGAGTTCATTCTTGGAGAAGCCGTCCACATACCCCATGGGCATCAGATTCTTCCGCCGGAACTCCAAGGGGGACATGCCGACGGCCTTGCAGATGTCATCAATGTGGCTCTCTCCGGCGAACATGGCCTGGGGAATGCCGTAGCCCCGCATGGCCCCGGCGGAGGGCCGGTTCGTGAACACCGTCCAGCTGTCGCACTCCACATTGGGGCAGGGATACAGCTGGGGGAAGGCGTTCATGCCCTTGGCCACAATGCCGTGTCCATGGGAGGCGTAGGCGCCCTGGTTGGAAAACGCCTCCAGCTTCCGGGCAACCAGGGTCCCGTCGGGCCGGACGTAGGAGATAATATGGGTACGGATGGCGTGGCGGACCCGGTTGGAGACAAAAGTCTCCTCCCGGCTGCACTCCAGCTTCACCAGGCGGCCCCCCACCTGCGTGGAGCACCAGGCGCAAAGAGGCTCGTAGAGGGCATCCTGCTTGTTGCCAAAACCGCCGCCGATATAGGGCTTGATGATACGGACCTTGCCCCAGGGAATCCCCAGGGCCTGCCCCACCACCCGGCGGACAATGTGGGGAATCTGCGTGGAGCTGACCACCACCACCCGGCCCGCCTCTTCATAGGCGAAGCAGCCATGGTTCTCAATGTGGCAGTGCTGCACGGTGGGCGTGTCGTACCAGCCCTCGACCTTGATGAGGCCGGGCTCCTGCCGGGCGGTCTCGTAATCCCCCAGGCGGACGTCAGAGTGGGCCAGAATGTTGTTTTTGTACCGCTCCTGAACCTGCGGCGCACCGTCCTTCATGGCCTCCTGGACATCCAGGACAAAGGGCAGCTCTTCGTATTCAACCCGGATGGCCCGGACAGCTTGGGAAGCGGCCACCTCGTCCTCGGCGATGACCACCGCCACGTCGTCGCCGTAATAGCGGACATGACGGTTCAGCAGCTTCCGGTCCGCCACGTCCTGGTGGTGGGGGTCCGTGGACCAGGGGTGGCCCGCCGTCGGGAATTCAATGTCCGGCGCGTCAAAGCAGGTCAGAACCTTTACGACGCCGGGGACGGCCTCCGCCGCAGCCGTATCCACGGATTTTACGAATCCGTGGGCAATGGTGGAATGGCAGATTTTCGCAATCAGTGCGCTGCGGTCACAAAGGTCGTCCATGTATTTGGCCCGGCCCGTGGCTTTCTCATAGGCGTCTACCCGAATTACGCTCTTGCCGACGCTTTTGCTCATAGGGTGCCCTCCTTTTTGTACTACTTCTATATTGCAGCTCCGCTCCCCCCAAAAAGACCGGTTGACTGAGGGGGAGAAAAGCGGATATACTAATGGAAACGAAAGAAATAGGAGATCATGTGTTATGTTGAACTTGGGCTGTGTCATCATGGCGGCGGGGAACTCCCGCCGGTTCGGAACAAACAAGCTGGCCGCTGAGGTTCAGGGCCGGAGTCTGATTCTGCGGGCGCTGGAAGCGGCGCCTGCGGAGGAATTCAAAAAGACGGCGGTGGTAACCCAGTACCCGGAGATCATGGAGCTGGCGGAGCGCTTTCGCTTCACGGCCATTCACAACGCGCATCCGGACTGGGGCATCAGCCACACCATCCGGCTTGGATTGGACGCTCTTGGGGACTGTGACGGGGTCATGTTTCTGGTCAGCGACCAACCTCTTCTGCGGCGGGAAAGCGTCAAGGCGCTGGCGGAACTCTGGCACGGCCAGCCGGACCGGATCGCCGCCCTGGCCCACGGCGGCGTCCGGGGAAACCCTTGTCTGTTCCCCTCCCGCTTCTTCCCAGAGCTGCGGGAGCTGCGGGAGGACTGCGGAGGAAACACCGTCATCCGGCGGCATGAGGAGGATTTGATTCTGCTGGAGGTTCCGCAGGAAGAGCTGGCCGACGCGGATACGCCGAAGGCCGTGGAGGAATTGAATCAATAGACTTCCAGCCGGGGCGGGCTTTCCGCCCCGGCTGATTCGCGTTTACTTCTTGGCGTAGGGAGTTCCCTCCAGCGGCAGGGCTGTGCGGCGCTTGCCGTCGTAGCGGAAGTAGGCGCCGGCAATGGCGGGGGCCGTGGGAATGGAGGTAATCTCCCCGATGCCGATGGCTCCGCAGGCCACGTTCAGCCCCTCCTTTTCCACGATAATGGGGACGATCTCGGGAATCTGGTTGGCCCGGAACAGACCCAGAGTGCCGAACTTCACGTTGGGCTTGCAGTCCGTCAGCGGATAACGCTCCGTCAGGGCGTATCCCATGGACATGACCACGCCGCCCTCAATCTGTCCCTCCACCGACAGGGGGTTCACCGCCTTGCCCACATCGTGGGCGGCCACCAGCTGCTTTATCTTCCCGTCCTCGTCCAAGATGCAGACCTGCGTGGCGTAGCCGTAGGCGATATGGCTGACGGGATTCGGCACGTCGGCTCCCAAGGGGTCCGTCTTGCCCAGGTACTCGCCCCGGAACTCCCGGCCATTCAGGGAGGACAGTCCGCCCTCCTCCAGAGCCGCCCGCAGCCCCTCGCAGGCCCGGCGGCAGGCCTCGCCGGTGAACAGCGTCTGCCGGGAGCCGGAGGTGGTGCCGGAATCCGGCGCGAAATAGGTATTGGAGCGCTCGTAAACCACGTCCTCATAGCACAGGCCCGTCTGGTCGCAGACCATCTGGGTCAGCACCGTGCCCAGGCCCTGGCCGATGCAGGAGGCGCCGGCGAAGATGTGAACCTTGCCGTCCTCCACCGTCAGCCGAACCCGGCCAGTATCCGGGATACCCACGCCCACGCCGGCGTTCTTCATGGCGCAGGCCAATCCGGCGTACTTGGCCTTTTCATAGTAAGGCTTCACCGCCTCCAGAGTCTCCACCAATCCGGTGGACTCGTCCACAATCTGGCCGTTGGGCAGCTCCTGGCCAGGGCGGATGGCGTTGCGGTAGCGAATTTCCCAGGGACTGATTCCCACCACGTCCGCAATCTGATTCAGCAGACTCTCAATGCAGAAACAGGTCTGGGTGACGCCGAAGCCCCGGAACGCCCCGGCGGGGGGATTGTTGGTGTACCACGCCCAGCCGTCAATCTCAAAGTTCTGGTAGTTATAAGGCCCGGCGGCGTGGGTGCAGGCCCGCTCCAAAACCGGGCCGCCCAAGGAGGCGTAAGCCCCGGTGTCCGCCACCACGCTGGCCTTCACGCCCTGGATGATGCCGTTTTCGTCGCAGCCCAGGGTGAATTCCATCTCCATGGGATGGCGCTTCGGGTGAATCAGAAGGCTCTCCGCCCGGCTGAGCTTCACCTTCACCGGGCGCTTGGTCAGGTATGCCACCAGGGCGGCGTGGTGCTGGACCGTCACGTCCTCCTTGCCGCCGAAGCCGCCGCCCACCAGACAGTTGCGGACCTTCACCTTCTCCGCCGGGAGGCCCAGCATCCCCATAGTCTCGTGCTGGGTGTCATAGGTTCCCTGGTCCGTGGAGAGGACCATCACCCCGTCCCCGTCGGGATAGGCCACGGCGCACTCCGGCTCCAGGAAGGCGTGCTCCGTCCAGGGAGTGGAGAACGTCTCTTTCAGCACATGCTTGGATTTTGCGATAGCCGCCGCCGGATCACCCCGCTGGATGTGCTTGTGCGCCAGAAGGTTCCCCTCCCGGTGGACCAGGGGCGCGCCCTCGGCCATAGCCTCCTGGGGATTCCGCACCATGGGAAGTTCTTCGTAATCCACCTTTACCAGGGCTTTGGCCTTCGCCAGCGTCTCCTGATCCTCGGCGGCGACGATGCAGACCGCGTCGCCCAGATAGTGCGTGATCTCTCCCACGGCGATCATGGTGTCCCAGTCCTTTTTCAGGTGGCCCACCTTGTTGCTGCCGGGAATGTCGGCGGCGGTGAAAATCCCCGCCACACCGGGCAGGGCCGCGGCCTCCTCCGTATGGATGGCCAGAACCCTCGCCCTGGGATACTGAGAGCGGACGGCGCTGGCGTAGATCATGCCTTCCATGTACACATCGTCGGGATAGATGCCCGTGCCTGTGACCTTTTCCTCCACGTCCACCCGGGGCACCCTGGCCCCCAGGGACCAGTCGGAGGGAACTTCCGGCACCTCGCCGGAGCGGAACAGCTCCGCCGCCAGCAAAATGGCGTCAATGATCTTTACATACCCGGTGCACCGGCAGATGTTGTTCCGGATGGCGAACGCCGCCTCTTCCCGGGTGGGACTTTGGTTCCCGTCCAGCAGGGCCTTGGCGCACATGACCATGCCCGGGATGCAGAACCCGCACTGGACCGCCCCCGCCTGGCCGAAGGCATAGGTGTAAACCCGCTTTTCAAAGTCCGTCAGTCCCTCCGCCGTGAGGACGCTCTTTCCATCCAGCTTGTCCGTCTGAGGAATGCAGGCCCGGGTGGGTTTGCCGTCAATCAGCACTGTGCAGGTGCCGCAGGCGCCCTCGCTGCACCCATCCTTCACCGAGGTCAGGCCCAGCTCATCCCGCAGGAAACGAATCAGCTTTTGGTTTTTCTCCACGGTAACAGATTTGCCATTTACGGTAAACGCCGCCATAAAAAACTCCTTGCCCCCGTGCCCGTCCTCGGTCCCACGGTCATATCATATTCCAGAAAGGTCGACCTTTCCGTTGTTGTTCATTATACATGAAGTTTTTTAAATACGCAACCACACTTTTGTCGTTTCGTTATTCTATCTTCAGTCTAACGGCGGCAGCTCCCAACCCACGGCCAGCGTCCCGTTCCGAACGGCGATCCGCGCCCGGGGCTCCAGGATATGGTTGCTGACTCCAAGGGGAAAATCCGGAGTCAGCACGGCGTCTTGCAGAGGGTACTGAAAGCCCTTCTCATCCACGCCCTCCGCCCGGTCCCCCAGGCAGAAAACGGAAAACAGGCCCCACTCCACCGTCTTTGGAATATCCAGCGCCTCATTCTCCAGAACGGTCCAGAGGAAGTCATCGTCGTACAGAAATCCTCTGGCTCCCCTCCGGCGGAGAAAGAGAAGGGATTGGAGATTTGCCAGCGTGTGGTCCAGTCGCTTTCCGCCGGTCCCTCCGTAAATATAGAAGGTATCGCACATTCGTTCCAGTCCCGCTCGAAGGGCGGCCATGGTATCCGTGTCGTCCTTCTCCACAGGCAGGCGGAAGATGGGGGCGGCGTCCGCCGGAGGCTCCATAGAGTCAAAGTCCCCCAGGAGAAGGTCCGGTACAATGCCCTCTTCCAGGCAGATCCGATAGCCCGCGTCGGCAGCGATGACAACATCGCCGGAGGCGGGGCGCTCCCGCAGACCGTAATAGCTTCCGGCGGCGAAAATAAAGCAGCGTTTCATGAAGCGCGTCTCCTTATTTATGTAATTGTCTGATGATACCACAAAACGGACGAAAAGACCAGAGATTCCTGGAAATTTCAGGACAGCAGACGGTTTCCTTTCCGCCGTTTTTGTTTTTTCTCTTGACAGGAACGGTTGTTCGAGTTACAATATGAATCGAACAAATTTTCTAATACGGAACGGGAGGTTTTCCTATGACCGGCTGGACTCTCTTTTTCACCATTTTGGGCGTGGTAATGCTCACCGCCCAGCTCTTCCGCGTGATTGACCTTATCGAGCGGCCAACCCGGCATGCCCGCGCCGGGTCGGCGGTCTGCCGGAAAACACTTCCGGACGCTTGGGCCGTATTTTTCTGGCGGACTCTGGGGGAGAAGCAATGGACGTTCTGGAAAAGCTGACCATTCTCACCGACGCCGCCAAATATGACGCCGCCTGCACCTCCAGCGGCGGGAACCGCACCGCGAAAAAGGGATACATCGGCAACACCTCCACCTCCACGGCGGGCTGCTGCCATACCTTCTCCGCCGACGGGCGCTGCGTCACCCTGCTGAAGGTCCTTTTGACCAACCGCTGTGCATACGACTGCAAATACTGCGTCAACCGCCGGAGCAACGAGACGAAGCGGGCGGCCTTTACCCCGGAGGAGCTGGCGGACCTCACCCTCCACTTTTACCGCCGGAACTACATTGAGGGGCTGTTCCTCTCCTCGGGCGTCTTTCGAAGTCCGGACTATACCACAGAGCTGATGATCCGCTGTCTGGCCCTTCTGCGGGAGCGTTACCGTTTTAACGGCTACATTCACGCCAAGGCGATTCCCGGCACAGCGCCGGAACTGGTGGAGCGGCTGGGCTTTTTGGCGGACCGGCTCAGCGTGAACATTGAGCTGCCCTCGGAAGCAGGACTGAAAACCCTGGCCCCGGACAAGACAAAGGGCGCCATTCTGACGCCTATGCGCCAGATTCAGACCCGGAACCGGCAGAGCCGGGAGGAGCTGGTGAAATACCGCCACGCTCCCCGCTTCGCCCCCGCCGGACAGAGCACCCAGCTCATCGTCGGAGCCACGCAGGACACGGACTTCCATATCCTCCGCCTGACGCAGGGGCTTTACGACCAATACGGTCTAAAACGTGTGTTCTACTCCGCTTATGTCCCAGTGGTGGAGCACGCCCTTCTTCCCGCTAAGGATGTAAAGCCGCCCCTTCTGCGGGAGCACCGGCTCTATCAGGCGGACTGGCTGCTGCGGTTTTACGGCTTCCGGGCAGAGGAACTACTGGACGAGGGAAACCAGGATTTTGACACCCGCGTAGACCCCAAATGCAGCTGGGCCCTGGCCCACCTGGATTTTTTCCCGGTGGAGGTCAACACCGCCGCCTATGAAACGCTGCTGCGGATTCCGGGTGTGGGCGTCACCTCCGCCCGGCGCATCCTCTCCGCCCGCAGAACGGGTCCCCTCCACATCGACAACCTGAGAAAGCTGGGCGTCGTTATGAAGCGGGCCCAATATTTTCTCACGGCCTCCGGCAAAATGGCGGAGGGTCTGCGCTTCACACCGGACAGCCTTCTCCGGGGGCTCATCGCCGCGGAGCGGCCCCTTTTGCCGCAGCAGGAAATGGTGCAGCTATCCCTGTTCGACCAAAGCGAACCGGCCTGACGGCCGGCTTGAGGATGTTCTGATGGATGTTATCTACTATTACGACGGCAGCTTTGAAGGGTTTCTCTCCTGCGTGTTCGACAGCTATGCCTATAAAGAAAGCCCCGCCGGATTTTACTCCGGCGAGGACGCTGTTTTTACCCTGTTTGATTCCAGAACCGTTCCCACGGACCCGGGGCACGCGGACCGGGTCCTGCGGAAGGTGACGGCGCTGTCCCAGGAGGCGGCGCTTCTGCTGCGGCGCGGGTTTTGGACCTGTCTCCCGGAAAAAGAGCTCCATCTTTTTCGCCTGACCGCCAAGCTGCTGCGGGAGGGGCCCGGCTTCCTTCGAAACCGCTCCGACGAAACGTTCTATCCGGTCATCAAGGCCGTTCAGCATCTGGGCGGCGAGGTCCACCTGCTGAAGGGCTTCGTCCGCTTTTCTGATTTGGGCGGCGTACTGGGCGGCGAAATTGAGCCAAAGAACCGGGTCCTTCCTATGCTGGCCGGGCATTTCTGTGCCCGCTTTCACAACGAGCGGTTCTTCCTTTACGACCGAACCCATAAGGAGGCGCTGTTCCACGTCCCCGGCCGGTGGAGCATCCAGCCTCTGGACTCCTTTCAAATGGCCCCGCCGGATGAGACGGAAGCCCATTACCGCCTTCTTTGGAAACGGTTTTACGATACCATCGCCATCAAGGAACGGGAAAATCCCCGTCTTCGGATGACTCATATGCCCAAGCGCTATTGGAATACCATGACGGAGTTCCAGGGGGAGGATTGGTTCAGGCCTCAAAGCTCTCCCGCAGGCGTTTCAGCCCCCGGCGCTCCAGCCGGGATATCTGCACCTGGGACACCCCCACCACCCGGGACGTCTGCTCCTGCGTCAGACCCTTGAAATAGCGGAGCAGAATCGTCATCCGCTCCTTCTCCGGCAGATGGTCGATGGCCTCCCGGAGGGCTATCCGCTCCACCATTCCCTCCTCCGGGGCCTCCGTGCCCAGGGCTCCCTCCAGGGTCAGGCCGTCCGCCGTCTCCTGCTGGAGGGACTCCGGCGTGTCGGTGGCCAGGTCCGTCCGGGCGATCTCCTCCGGCGTCAGGCCCGTGGCCTCCGACAGCTCGGATAGGGCCGGTTCCCGGCCCAGCTCATGGCGGAGGCGTTCCCGGGCGGTATAGAGGGTCTGCGCCTGTTCCCGTATGCTGCGCCCGACCTTCACAGCCCCGTCATCCCGGAGGAACCGCCGGATTTCCCCGGCAATCTTGGGCACGGCATAGGTGGAAAAGCAGGTTCCATAGTCGAAATCAAAACCCTGAACCGCCTTTAAAAAGCCCAGACAGCCCAGCTGATAGAGATCGTCCGGTTCCACTCCCCGGCCATAATAGCGCCGGACCACACTCCAAATCAACCCGTTGTTTTCAATAACGGCCTGTTCGCAGGCATCCCGATCCCCCTGCTGCGCCGCCCGGAGCAGCTCCAGCGCGGCGCTCATTTCTTCAGCCGGGGCGCCAGTTTTTTCTTCATCACCACCGTGGTCCCCCTGTTCACGGCAGACCGCACCGTCACCTTGTCCATAAAGCTCTCCATAATCGTAAACCCCATGCCGCTGCGCTCCTCCCCACCGGTGGTGAACATGGGCTGCCGGGCCTTGTTTACATCGGGAATGCCCCGGCCCCGGTCCTTCACAATCAACTCCAGAATGTTCCCCGGCAGACAGCGGAGCTTCAGCGTAACGGAGCCGATGGCATCCGGGTAGCCATGAACAATGGCGTTGGTCACCGCCTCGCTGACAGCGGTTTTGATATCCTCCAGCTCGTTGAGCGTCGGGTCCATCTGGGCGGCGAAGCAGGCCGCCGAAGCCCGGGCGAAGCTCTCGTTGCAGCTGTGGCTGGGAAATTCCAGCGCGACCTCGTTGACTGCCTTGGTCCTCATTATGTAAACCTCCTTATTTGATCGTCACAAGCCGGCTGACGCCGGCGGCATCCAGTACCCTGCGGGCCTGGGGCGGCGTTCCCCGCACCAGCAGACTGCCGTCCAGCAGCCGCATTTTCTGCTGGGCCCGCAGAATCAGCGCAATACCGGAGCTGTCCATAAAGGTGATGCCCGACAGGTCCAGCACCAGCTTGCGGGGCAGGGCTGCGTCCAGGGCCTCCTCCAGCTCCCGGAGGGCGCTCCGGGCCCCGTGGTGATCCAGTTCCCCGCTGATCTCCAGCAGCAGATTCCGGTCCGCGCTTTTCACCTGGATTTCCATATCTTTCCCCTTTTCCGTCAAAAATATACCTGGTTCGCCTTTTTTTGTCACAGTCCCGCACGGAACGGGCCTTTGTATCTGATGATAGCACGTCCCGCCATGGCTTTCTGTCGAAATCAATAAGAAGGACATGGAAATTTCGGCAAAAAGTGGAAAACCGCTCGCCGGTTCCAGTCGGCAAAGTGCCCTTCGCTGTCCAACGGAGGGCGTTTCTGTTTTGTAGGCCATTTGCAGGTTGACAAACGTCTACCTTTCTGCTATCCTTTAGGTAGACAGTCGTGTACCTGATTAGGAGGTGGAGCTATGAAAATCGATCTGTCCAACAGCGAGTGGAAGCTGATGCGCCGCCTGTGGGACCACTCCCCCAGAACAATTACGGAGCTGACAGCAGCTCTCCGGGAGGAGACCGGCTGGAGCAAAAACACCGTCATCACCATGCTCTCCCGTCTGGAGGCCAAGGGGGCCGTTCGCCACGAGGAGTGCGGACGGGCCAAGCGCTATTTTCCCATCCTCCGACGGGAGGACGCCGCCCGGGACGAAACGGAGAGCTTCCTCTCCAAGGTCTACGGCGGTAGCCTGGGTCTTATGATGAGCGCCATGGTGGAGAGCCGCCAGCTCACGGAATCCGACATCGCGGAGCTGTCTGCCATCCTGGACAAGGCGGGAGGTGAGGGAACATGAAGGAAATTCTGCTGACCTCCTCCGCGCTGATTCTGGCTCTGCTGGTTCTCCGGCGGCTGTTCCGGAGGACCCTCTCCCGGCGGGTGCAGTACGCCCTCTGGGGGCTGGTTCTGCTGCGGCTGCTGGTTCCCGTCAGCCTCCCGGCGGCGGAGTTCAGCCTGCTGACGGCGGCGGAACCGGTGGCGGACCAGGTGGAATCCCTGTACGCCGCCCCGTATCGGATGACCATTAGGCGGACGGATGGAGGCTACGTCTGGGGGATACCCCGCACGCCCCAAGTAGCCGTCGGCCCCGCCACGCCGGACAACTCCCGAACCTTCCTCGACCAGGATCTTAAGGGAAACCAGGTGAAAATTACGGAGGAATACCAGCGGCAAATTCTCCTCTCGGACCTCCTGCCCCCCATCTGGTACGCCGGATGCGCGGTCATGGCCTGCTGGCTGATCCTGTCCAACCTGCTGTTCTGGCGAAGTCTCCGTAAAGCCAGAACGCCTTACAATAATTGCGATTCTAAGTATCGGGTTTATATGGTGGAACAGGGTCTGCCCTCTCCCTGCCTGTTTGGGCTGTTCCGGCCCGCCATCTATCTGACTCCCGCCGCCCTGACTTCACCGGACAGTCTCCGCCACGTGCTGGCCCACGAGGAGACCCACGCCCGGCATCTCGACCCCCTCTGGTCCCTGCTCCGGGGGCTGTGCCTGGTGATCTACTGGTTCAATCCTCTGGTCTGGTGGGCGGCGCTGGCCTCCCGGACGGACTGTGAGCTTGCCTGTGACGAGGGGGTCCTCCGGCAGTTAGGCGAGGCGGAACGGGTACCCTATGGCCGGACCCTGCTGTCCCTCATCCCCGTGCGGGCGGCCCCAGCGAATCCCCTTCTCTCCGCCACCACCATGACCTCGGACAAACGGCGGCTGATGGACCGTGTCACCCGCATCGCGGAGAACCGGAGGCACCTGGGCGCCGCCCTCTTCGCGGTCATTTCCCTGGCAGCGCTGGTGTGCGCCGTCACCTTCACCGGCGCGAAGAAGCCGGAGGAACCAGCCTCCTTCGGCACAGTGGACGAGGCTGTGACCGCTCTGGCGGAGGAGCTGGGAAGCTATGGCGAACCGGAGGACGACATCCTGTCTAAGCTGGTGGTCTACACCCCGGAGAACCCGCCGGAGTTTTTCGACCTGGATGAAGGCGAGCTGCTTCGGGTCTACTGGGGCATGCAGGTCAGCCTGTCCTCCAATCTGTCGAATCCCCTGGGCCGGCTCTGCTCCCTCTACCGCCTGGATTTGGAACCGTACTACCTGCCCAAAAACATGGAAATTCTGGGCAGCGACGGCCAGTACCAATACGGTCTGGCCCGGGTCGCCTGGGCCCCGGAGCTGAAGGAGGGCCGGACCGAAGGCATGTCGCTGATGAACACAGTAGTAGAGCGCATCCGGGAGACGGTTCTCTCCTGCGAAAGCTTGAAGCATCCGGAACCGCCGGACTGGGAGCCCGTTTCCGCCATCCCCCTGGACCACCTGGAGCCCTATGAGCCCCAGGAAGCGCCGGAGCTTCCCTTCCCCTACGGCTCCCAGCAGATGCTGGGGAGCCTGGAGGACCCGGAACATGTCCTGGGAGAGTATGGCCTGATGTTCTTCTCCGGCGGGGACGAGGTCTTCGCCGGGGTGCAGCGCACCGTGCTGAGCTCCTGGCCCCAACCCTTCTGGTCCTTCCGCCCCGGAGCCGGCGGGAAGTACAGCGCCTCCCTCTTTCGCAATCTCCTGGGCCACGACGGCTTCCGCATCACCTACAACGCCAACGACGGCCCCCGGACCCTCACCCATGAGTACTACTATCTCAATGAAGCGGGCTGGCCCGTTCTCCTGGCCCGGGTGGAGGCCCCCTATCCCCGGCACATCGACCTGGACGGCGACGGGGAAAACGAGCTGGTCTTTGACGGCTGTCTCTATTTCCGCCGGGATGGGAAGTACTACCGGGCGGACTTGGAATCTCTGCTGGTATGGGGTCTCTGGGGGGGTGGGGCCCAATTCCGGTTCGACGGCTGGGACCCCGCCACCCGCTCCATGCCCTTCCGAGCCCACGTCCTGTCCTTCACACCGGATTACGCCGCCCTCCAGTCCGACGTATACCGGACGCTGTACTTCGACGGGGAAAACCTGCTGGTCTACAACGACCAACGGCGGTTTGCCTATCACATTCTGGACTGGCCGGACCTTCCCGGCCCCGTCATAACCGCCGCCCAGGAGGAGGTTCAGCGGGCCTTTGAGGCTGCCGGAGAACCCTACGACGATTGGCGCGTCGTCAATCTCGAGGGCCCCCATAACCTGGAGCTGATGGGGGAGTCCTTCCCGGTCTACCGCGTCCGCTATGAACTCCACACCCCGGAACCCCAGTACTCCCCGGCCCTGGACAGTACGGACCGCTGGGTGGACCCCTGTTTCCCGGAGGGCCTCTATCTCGTCTTCTGGGAGGACGCCTCGGACCCATACAGCACCAGGTTCCATTACCAGTTCTCCATCCGGCAGGACCTGTGGCCCACGGCGGACCAGCTTCCCAAGCGGCTCATCCATGTTCCCCTGGGAACCGTCACCCTCCGGCATACCGTCGACATCTCCGCCGCGGCCCTTGCCCAGGCGGCTCTGGACCAGCTGCTGGAGGCGGATACCGTCAACCTGACGCTGCTGTCCCCGGAGGGAGGCCAGCGGCGGGATGTGAACCTCCGGGAGGGAAACGGGCCCGCCCTGGCAGAGCGCTTCACCGCCGGGTATGACTGGAGTATCGCCGAGAACCCCGGCGACATGCCCGCCGGTTCCCTGCTGGCGGTCATCGGAGACCTGAGTCTCCGCTTCTGGCCGGACAGCCAGCTGGTCCTGCTCAATACCTACCGGGATTCCACCTGGCTCCAGGCAGAGCCCAGGGAGGGAGAAAGCATCTACGCGCTCATGCTGGCCTGGTACGGCGAAGCGTAAAAAAACGGCGGCGGGGATATCCCCGCCGCCTTGCTGCGAGCCTACAGTAAAAAAGCATCGGCAATACCCCAGGCCAGCCAGGCCCCGCCGGCGGCCAGGGCTCCGCACAAGACGCCTCCCGCCGCAAAACAGCCTGCCGGAACCTTGTAGCCCCGCTCCCAAAGGCGCCGGGCCTCGCCCAGACAGACGCAGGCCGCCGCGCCGCCTCCCAGAGCGGCCATCAGGCCCAGTCCCAAGCCCAGTCCCACGGCCTCACTCTCCCATCACCTGAAACACAATGTCCCGGACCCGGTTTCTTGTGTCGCACTCCACCAAGGTCAGGTTCTGCCATGGCCCCACGGTGATCTTTCCGTCCACGAAGGGCACGGTGATAAAGGGGGACAGCAGCGCCGCCTTGATGTGGGACGAGCCGTTGTCGTCATGCCAGGTCTCATGATGCCAGTAGGGCACCACGCGGCCCTGTTCGTCCAGATAGGGAGAGAACACATCCAGCGCCGCCTTCAGGTCGTGATTTACCATCCCGGGCTCAAACTCCAGGGTGGTCAGTCCCGCCACGCCGCCGGTGGTGAACCCCGTCACCGTCCCGGCGGAGATGCCGTGTTCCCGGCACGCCGCCGTCACCGCGCGCTGAAAGTCCTCCGTCACGTCGATCATACCCATGTGGGCCTTGGTCTGGTAGGTTTTTTTCTCCGTATAAACTGCCATCATCCGGCCTCCTTCGTCTGTTTCCTGTATTGTAACACGGTTTGGACTGTGATACAATCCGTGTATCCGCAAAAAAGGAGGAACCTTCCATGCGCACTGCCCTGATTCAAATGCTGGTAACCGGGAACAAGCGGAACGACATCGAGACCGCCTGTCTCCGCCTCCGGGAGGCCAAAGCCCAGGGCACGGACATCGCCGTCCTGCCGGAGATGTTCTGCTGCCCCTATGACAACGCCTGCTTTCGCGCCTACGGAGAGGGACCGGGCGGCGAGGCGCAGACCGCCCTGTCCGCCGTGGCGGCGGAGCTGGGAATCTACGTCGTAGGCGGCTCCATCCCGGAACTGGCGGATGGGAATGTCTATAACACCAGCTATGTCTATGGGAGACAAGGAGAACTGCTTGTCAGGCACCGCAAGGTCCATCTCTTCGATATCGACGTTGCCGGGGGCCAGCGCTTCCGGGAGTCCGACACCCTTTCCCCGGGAAATGCCGTCACCACCTTTGAAACAGAGTTTGGAACCATGGGACTCTGCATCTGCTTTGACCTCCGGTTTGAAGAGCTGGCCCGCTGCATGTGCCTGCGGGGAGCCAGCTGCATATTCGTGCCCGCCGCGTTCAACATGACCACCGGCCCCGCCCACTGGGAGCTGTTGTTCCGCCAGCGGGCGGTGGACAACCAATGCTTCACCGTGGGGGTCTCCCCCGCCAGAGACGAGACCGCCTCCTATGTGGCCTATGGGAACTCCATCGCCGCAGACCCCTGGGGAACCGTCCTCTGCCGGGCCGGCGGAGAGGCAGCCACGCTGTACGCCGATCTGGACCTCAGCCGCGCAGAGGCCGTCCGGCGGCAGCTCCCCATCCTCTCCGCGCGGAGGACGGACCTGTACGAGGTGCGGGAGAGATGAGCGGGGAGGTCTTCGCCGCCTTTCGGAACATTGTCCGGCAGATTCCCGCCGGGAAGGTGGCGACCTATGGTCAGATTGCCCGGCTGGCGGGGATGCCCCGCTGCGCCCGGACGGTGGGCTACGCCATGGCGGGCTGTCAGGACCCCAGCGTCCCCTGCCACCGGGTGGTGGACCGCCTGGGCGGCACCAAAGCCGCCTTTGACGTGCATGCCCCCGGCGCCCAAAGAGCCTTGCTGGAGGCGGAAGGGGTGATCTTTCAGGCCGGCGGCCGGGTGGACCTGCGGCAGTGCCAATGGCGGCCCCATTTGGAATAGCAGAAGCGTGAAGGGTTTTCCCTTCACGCTTTGATTTCCTCGGAGATATCCCGGGTGGCATAGGCATTCAGCTCCATCCCCGCCGTGCGGCCCGCCAGATACTCGTAATAGCCCTGAGCGGCAATCATGGCTCCGTTGTCCCCGCACAAGCGCAAAGGCGGCAGGTAGAGACGGCGCCCCGCCTGTTGACAGGCCCGCTCCAGGTCCCCGCGGATAACGGAGTTCGCCGCCACGCCTCCGGCGGCCACAATGGTCTTCCGCCCCGCGAGGCGGGCCGCCTCCATGGTCCGGGGAACCAGAGTATCGCTGACCGCCTGGGCAAAGTCGCGGGCCAGCGCCGCCCGGTCCAGCGTCTCCCCCACCTGCTCCGCGTGGTGGGCCAGGTTCACCACCGCGGTCTTCAGACCGGAAAAGCTCATATCCAAGGGCGCGCCATCCACATGGGCATGGGGCAGCTTATAGACGCCGCCCCGGGACTTCCGGGCCAGCTCATCCAGGGGCTTTCCGCCGGGATAGGGCAGGCCCAGCACGCGGGCCGCCTTATCGAAGCACTCGCCCGCCGCGTCGTCCCGGGTGCCGCCCAGGATTTTCATGTCCGTATAGCCCGCCACGTCGATCAAAAGCGTGTTCCCCCCGGAGATGGCCAGGGCCAGAAAAGGCGGCTCCAGCTCCGGAAAGGCCAGGTAATTGGCGGCAATGTGGCCCCGGATGTGGTGAACGGGAATCAGGGGCACCCCCAGCCCCAGCGCCACGGATTTCGCAAAGCTCAGCCCCACCAGCACCGCGCCGATGAGCCCCGGCGCGCAGGTCACGGCCACGGCGTCCACATCGGAGCGGGCGCATCCCGCGTCCCTCAGCGCTTGCTCCGTCAGGGCGGCGATGGCCTCCACATGCTTGCGGGAGGCGATCTCCGGCACCACGCCGCCGTACAGCGCGTGCATCTCCGCCTGGGAGGCGACGGCGTCGGCCAAGACCGTCCGTCCATCCTCCACCAGGGAGACGGCCGTCTCGTCGCAGGAGGACTCAAAGCCTAAAATTTTCATATGCTCACTTCCTCAATCTTCATTCCAGGGCACCTGGGCAATCGGGCCCTCCTCCGGATTCCGGGGAATGCGGACGTAGCGCTCGTACTTTTCCTTGGGGAACCGGTTCTGATAGATCCACCGGTTTTCCTCCATCAGCCTCTCGTCCGGAAGGAACTCCGGCCACAGGTACAGCATCTTATAATGGGCGCCGAAAACGTCCGTGTCGTATCCCGCGGTCCGCAGGCCGTTCCGGGCGTAAAAGCCCAGCCTCCGCTCCGCCATCGCTGGAGCCGGGGCGTGAACCGGGGCCTCGCTCTCCACCAGAATCACCGTATCCGGCTCCGCCCGGCGAATCTCGGACAGCATCAGGGCCCCCGCGCCGCTGTTCCGGCGGCTCTCCGCCACGCAGAGATAGTCCAACAGGGCCCAGCCGGGGCGCCCCAGCCACAAAAAGCACTCCCCTGCGATTTCCTCCCCATCAAAAAGGCACCAGGGCCGGTAACAGCCGTCCCGGCACATGGCCTGAATATTCGCAAGCGGCTTCAGTTCCGCCGGGGGAAAGGAGGGTTTCAAATCCCGCGCATACACCAGGGCCACCTGCTCCGGCGAAGCCAGTTTCAGTTTCATTCCATCTCCTCCGCTTCTCCCCCCAGGTCCAGGGTCATAATAACCGCGTCCTCCTTGGGGTGCTCGTAATAATTCTTCCGCCTTCCCACACCCCGGAAGCCCCGGCTTCCGTAAAGCGCGATGGCGGCATAGTTGGAGGCCCGCACCTCCAGAGTCAAAAAAGCCAGCTTGTTTCCCTTGGCAAAGTCCAGGAAAACCTGTAGAAGCTGCCCCGCCACACCCTGGCGGCGGCAGTCCGGCCGGACGGCCACATTCAGGATATAGCCCTCGTCCAGCACAACCTGAAGTCCCGCGTAGCCCGCCACGGCTCCCTGCCCGTCCAGGGCCACCAGGAATGCGGCCAGGTCGTTTCCCAGCTCCTCTGCCAGCATGTTCCGGGACCAGGGGTCCGTAAAGCAGACCCGCTCCAGAGCCGCCACCTCGTCCAGGTGGTCTCCGGTCATGGGGACAATCCGAACCTTCCTTTTATGTTCCATCAAAGCAAAAACTCCTCTCCCATCTCACCGCCCTCTGTCCGGGGCCAGAAGGCTCCAAGCCCCGGCCCGGTTGTCCCGCAGAAGGTCCGAAAGCCCCAGAGCCAGCTGCTCCATGATCTCCCGGTCCTCCGAGGCGGCGAAAAACACCCGTTCCTCACAGGCGTACTCCACAAAGGGGCCATCGCTGGGCTGATACCACCGCAGATACTCCCGGACCAGCCGCTCCCAGTCCCAGCCCGTGCCGCTGAGACCCGCCTGGAGAAACAGGTCCTGGTGAAACTCCCCCGTCTCCAGTCCCAGGCAAACGCGCTCTCCGTCCTCAGACCAGGCAAACGGGGCAATGTCCTCCTGAAACCAGGCCAGCGCGTCCGCCAAGGGCTTCCGTCCCGGGTCCGCCCAGGGGCGGAAAGCCTGGAAACGCCGCCGCAGATTTCCCCGTCCGCGCCGGAGAACATAGTTCAGTTCCGGCTTCAGAAGCGGTATCAGCCAGTAAAAGCGCACCGGCTGTCCGCCCCCCGGCAAAGAGACGGGCGCAATTTCCGGCAGGCCCGGAAATGCGCGATCCACAATGGCGCCGGCAAAGCCTCCGCCAAGGACGGACACGCCCCGGTACATAGAGCCGCAGCGCAAAAATCCCTCCACAATGAGAAACCGCCGCGCCGCGTCCCGGAGCATCCGGCAGGGCCGGCGGTCTCCAGAGTCCCAATCCGGCGGCAGCGCCATCATCAGCTCCGCCCGGAGAGTGCCCCGTCCTTCCGTCTTAACGGCGCAGGCGCCCGCCCCCACGGTGACGGCCTTCCAAAAAGGCAGGTCCTCCGTAGGCGGAATCAGCGCTTCGCCAATGCGAAGCACATCTCCCTCCTCCCCCGGGTCCCAGGCCGCAATCGGCCCCAATTCCTGTTGGAGGCAATCCTCCAAACAGTTCCGCTCCTCCGGGCGGTACCGGGCCTCCCGGCAGACTTCCCGGCGGACCTCCAGCTCCTCACGCCGCCGCTCCTCCCGGGCAGCCTCCCTCCGTTCCTGGTCCAGACGTTCCCGGCGGGCCGTCCACCATGCCTTTCCCAATACCCAGGCGGTGGACAGGCCGAATACGCCTCCAATCAGCAGTACCGCCGCGCCGAACTCCGCCAGCAGAAGACAAAGCGCCAAACCAAGGCCGGCGGCAACGCAGGCCCGCTTCCAGGGAAACCGTCTTTCCATGGTTCCTCCCTCCTATGCTTTCTCCCGGCCATACAGGGCGATACCCAGCAAAATGATTCCGCCGCCCAGGATCACCAGCGGCCCCGGGCGCTCGTCAAAGAGGAGCAGCCCCCACACCGACGCAAGCACCGGCTCCAGAAGGTTTGCCGTAGAGATGAAAGCCGGGGGCAGAAATTTGAGGCCCCAGCTGAACACGCTGTGCCCCAGCAGCGTGCAGAACACCGCCATGCCCAGGCCCGCCAGCAGATTCACGGCCCCCCAGCCCACAAGGGTCTCTCCGCCCGCCAGAGCGGCGGCCAGCACCGTCCCCGCCGCCGAGAGATACACCAGAGAGGTGTACGCCGTGGTGGACAGCGTCCGGCGGCACACCGCCCCCAGCATGGTATAGACCGCCATGCACACGGACCCCGCCAGGGCGAACAGGTTCCCCCGGAGGGCGTCAGACCCGGCGGACACATCCGCCAGAGCCACTGTCACGCTACCTCCAAAGGCCAGCAGCACCGCCAGCCAGGCCCGGCCCCCCAGCCTTTTCCGCAGAACCAATACCGAGGCCAGGGCCACAAACAGCACCTCCGTGTCCACCAGCACCACTGCCGCGGCGATGGAAGTCCAGCGGAGGGACTCGAAGTAACAGGCAAAATGAACTCCCAGAAAGGCCCCGCTGAGGAGGCTCAGCCCCAGCTCCCGCCGCCGGAGAACCCGAAACTCCTCCCGCCGGGCCACAGCCGCCGGAAGCAGCAGCAGCGCCGAAAAAACCATACGGTAAACGGCCAGGACCAGCGACGGAGCCGTGGACCAGCGGACAAATATAGCGGAGAGGGAGACCCCCGCCGCGCCCAGAAGGACGATGAAGCGCTTCATCCCTTGGCCTCCAGCCAGTTTCGTCCCCAGTGGGCCTCCGCCGTCAGGGGAACGCTGAGTCGGACCACGTTCTCCATCTCCTCCTCCAACAGACGGGCCACAGCCTCCGCCTTCGGCTCGGGGCACTCCACAATCAGCTCGTCATGGACCTGGAGAACCAGCCGGGCCTCTGGCTGCTCCGCCCGGAGGCGCTTCCAAACCGCCGCCATGGCCAGCTTCATCACATCCGCCGCCGTGCCCTGGATGGGCATGTTCAGCGCCACGCGCTCGCCGAAGGACTGCATGTTCTTCTTGGAGCTGGCCAGCTCCGGCAGGTCCCGGCGGCGGTGGAATAGCGTTTCCACAAATCCCGTCTCCCGGGCCCGGCGGACCACCTCGTCCATATACTGCCGCACGCCGGGGAAGGTGGCGAAGTACGCCTCCATATACGCCTTGGCCTCGGCAACGGTGACCCCCAGGTCCTGGCTCAGGGAAAAGGCGGAGATGCCGTAGACAATGCCGAAGTTCACCGCCTTGGCCCGGCGGCGCATCTCGTGGGTGACATGCTCCCGGTCCACATGGAAGACCTTGGCCGCCGTCTCCGCGTGAAAATCGCCCCCGGCCAGGAACGCCGCCCGCATGGCCTCGTCCCCGGCGATATGGGCCAGAATGCGAAGCTCAATCTGAGAGTAGTCCGCGTCCACCAGGACGCAGCCCTCCGCCGCCGTGAACATCCGGCGGAACTCGCTGCCCAGGTCCGTCCTCGTGGGAATATTCTGTAAATTCGGCTCCGTGGAGCTGAGGCGGCCAGTGGCGGTGACGGTCATCTGGAAGTTCGTCCGCACCCGCCCGTCGGGGTTGATGGCCTTCAAAAGCCCGTCGGCGTAGGTGGATTTCAGCTTGGTAAACTGCCGGTACTCCAGCACGGCGTCCACAATGGGGTGCTGCCAGCGGAGCTTTTCCAGCACGTCGGCGTTGGTGGACCAGCCGGTTTTCGTCTTCTTCCCATGGGGGAGCCCCAGGCGCTCGAAGAGAACCTCGCCAAGCTGTTTGGGGGACTGGATGTTGAACGCTCCTTCCGCCATCTCGTAAATCGCGGCCTCCTGCCCGGCGATTTTGGCGGACAGGCTCTCGCCAAAGTCGACCAGAGCTCTGGCGTCCATTCCGCAGCCTGTCCGCTCCATCTCCGCCAGCACCCGGCACAGGGGCAGCTCCGCAGTCTTGAACAGACCCCACTGCTCCCGCTCCCGAAGCCGGGGGACCAGGACGGCGTACAAAGCGTCCACCGCCGTGACATAGCTGTCCAGGGACGCGGCGGCGGACGCTCCGTCTCCCAGAAGGGAGAAAGCGTCCGGCTCCAGATAAAGGGGCTTGGGCAGCTCCTCGTTGAAGTAAGAGACAAAGAGACGCTGGAGGTCATAACTCCCCGCCGTGGCGTCCAGCAGATAGGCGGCAAGCGCGGTGTCGAACACGAAACCCTCCGCCGGGAGGCCGTTTTCCAGCAGCGTCCGCGTCAGGTCCTTGACGCCGTGGGAAACCTTCTTGACCTCCTCCGAGAAGAGTCCGGCCAGCAGGCCGTTCCAGTCCCCCTGATACCGCTCGAAAAACAGCTCCGCCATGATGGCGCCGCCCTCGCCGGCCTCGCAGAAAACCCCGACGGCGGAGCAGTCCGGCAGGGCCAGCAGGGACACGTGATCCGCCACTTTCCAAAGAGCCAGCAGCTCCGCCCCCCGGACAGGGTCCGTCACCTGTTCCACGGAAACCGCCGCTTCCCTCCGGACTTCGGGAGCGGGCGCGCCGTTCGGACTCAGGCCAAACTTTTCGATAAGCTTGGTAAACTCCAATTTCAGAAACAGCGGATACGCTTCCGGCCCAGGGGACCGGCGCAGGTTCTCCTCCGGGCGGAAGTTCAAAGGCGCGTCGGTTACAATGGTGGCCAGCCAATAGGACTCCCTGGCGGCCGCCTCCCCCTCCGCCAGCTTTTTGACGATTCCCGGCTTGGCCGGGGTCTCCGGCGCGGTCACGATTTCCGGCATGTGGTCATAGAGATGATCTATGGAACCGTACATTTGAACCAAGCCCATGGCGGTTTTCTCCCCCACGCCTTTCACGCCCGGAATGTTGTCGGAGCTGTCCCCCATCAGAGCCTTGAGGTCGATCATGTGAATAGGGGCAAACCCGTACGCTTCCCGGAAGGCCGCCTCCGTCATATCCTTGGTGGTGGTCTGGCCCATACGGGTGGAAACCAGCTTCACCCGGGTTGTCTCGTTGATGAGCTGGAGGCTGTCCTTGTCGCCTGTGACGACAACGCACTCCCAGCCCGCCGCGCCGCACTTTCGGGAGATGGTGCCCAACAGGTCGTCGGCCTCCCAGCCCTCCAGCTCATAGCGGGGGATGTTCAGCGCGTCCAGCACTTCCTTCAAAACCGGGACCTGCATCCGCAGCTCCTCCGGCATGGGCTTCCGGGTGGCCTTATAGGCCGCCGACGCCTTGTGGCGGAAGGTGGGAGCGTGGAGGTCGAACGTCACGCAGAGGGCGTCCGGTGCCTCCTCTCCCTCCAGGCGGAGCAGCGTTGTCAAAAAACCAAAAACGGCGTGGGTATAGAGCCCGTCCCGGGTTGTCAAGGGGCGGATGCCATAGTAGGCCCGGTTGATGATGCTGTTTCCGTCGATGACCATGAGCTTCATTTGGAAAGTCCTCCAGTTCCAGGCAAAATTGCAATCGCTTTTTGATTATACCACGTTCGCCGCTGATTCACAACAGCGGAAACCCGCCATTTTTTCGTTCCCGATTTGTTACTTTTTGTTCTGATTTTGTAGTTTCTTCCCTATGGGAAGCTGTTATACTGAACCATAAGCATTTGATATAAAGGAAGGAGCTCTATTTATGCGCCGATTCTATACCTTCGCTCTGGTGCTGGCCTGTCTCCTTGCCTTATCCGCCTGCGGCAGCGACGTCCAGGACGCCGGTCCGGACCAGCCGCCCCAGGAGGAGGGAGACGAGGATGTAACCATCTATGACTGCGGCGGCCTGCAAGCAGCTCTGCCCAACGAATACCTGGATGTTCTCCATGTGGATACGGACTTCCCCGATGCGGAGGAGAGCTGGAAGCCCCTGATCTCCGTCTATGAAAAAGCCTCCTATGAGGCGGCGCGGCAGGACTTCGGCGGCGGGGGCGGCTTCCTCTTCGGCTTTCTGGTGATGGACCAGGCGACCTTCGAGCAGCACATCAGCTCCGACGGCTCCGGCATGGAGATCTTCGCCACCGACGGCGAGCGATATTACGCTTACACCCATCCCACCGATGTGCAGTTTTACCGCTCCGGCGGAGAAATCGACATGGAGAGCGAGGACTGGAAACTCTGGGAAAAGCTGAACGAAACCGGCCCTCTGGTACGGGAGGATTTCCTCACCCGGAACAACCTCCAGTCCTTCAGCGTCCAGGATGTCACCAGTCAAATCACGGCGGATACGGAAGGTCTCGTCTGTGTGCGGTACTACCGCTATTCCATCCGGGACGGTGATACCCGTATTTACGATCAGCTGCTTCTCCGCCAGCCCGCCCGGCAGGGGGAGGGCGGCATCTGGGCCGTGGACCGGTGGCTGGACACCTGGGGCAGTCAATACCTCTACTTCCCCGACAGCGGAAAGCCCGCCGCCGAGCACTACGCGGAACTGCAAGAGCGGTGCGACGCCGGGGAACATCCCGAGCTGCTGACCCCCATCGGGGCGGCGGACGCCTTTGTGAAGGACTATTTCGGACACGAGACCGCCGAGGGCAGCTTTGAGGAGGTCCGGGAGGTGGACCAGGGCTACATGGAACGGAACGAGCGGCTTCAGCAGATGACGCTGGACCTGTACTTCCGGCCGGAGGAAGTGGACGGCAGGGACCTGCTGGCCTGCGCAGGGGAAGCTACGGCGGACAACTGGGGCGTTCTGGGCCGCGCCCAATATGGCTCCGACTGGTTCAATCCCCTGATGGAAGCCCTCGCGGACGCCGCCGTGGGCGAGGACCAGCAGTGGCGGGATTCCATGATTCTCTCCTGCCTCCTGGCGACGAAGGACTCCCTCGCGGACTTCCGCACGCCGCTGGACGGCATCCTGCAAACCCAGGCTGCGGCGGACCCCGCCGCGTTCTCCGCCGCCATGGAGGCATTCTCCGAAGAGGAGCAGTCCTACATTCAGCAACATACCGGCGCGCTTCGTTCCGCCTCTCAGCCGGGAATCGTGGACGTCCCCACAAATTAAAAGGTTGAACCTATCCAAAATATTCCCTGGCCGCCCCTTGCTTTTCTTCTTCTTTTGTATTAAAGTAGAACCATCAAATATAAAAGGAGACTACCCACTATGAACGTTTTGGAAACCAAGAACGCCCCCGGCGCCATCGGCCCCTACTCTCAGGGTTATGAGGTCAACGGCTTCATTTACACCTCCGGTCAGATTCCCGTGGACCCCGCCACCGGCGAGGTTCCCGCCGGCATCGCCGCCCAGGCGGAGCAGAGCTGCAAAAACGTGGGCGCCATTCTGGAGAGCGCCGGCGCCGGCTTTGACAAGGTCTTCAAGACCACCTGCTTCCTGGCCGATATGGGGGACTTCGCCGCATTCAACGAGGTCTACGCCAAATATTTCACCTCCAAGCCCGCCCGCTCCTGCGTGGCGGTGAAGGACCTGCCCAAGGGCGTCCTCTGCGAGATTGAGGCCATCGCCGCGAAGTAAAATCCCGCATCCGGCGGCCCCGCTTCTTTCAATTCACCCCGTTTGCCGGCCAGTATGGAATGCTGCCGGCAAATGGGGTGTTTTGCAGGACTGGAAAATACGCCAAAGAAAGAGAGAGAAATGATTGACAATCCAGCTCCCCTGCCCATATAATAGAAGGGGCCATTGAGCTAAGAGAGGCCGGTTCAGTATGTAAAATTGAGGTGCAGAGAGATGAAAAGTATCCGCAAGAAAATTACGGTATGTTTGATGACAACGATCCTGATTGCCCTGATCGCAGTGGGTGTTTCCAGCATCGGCCTGAACTACCGGAGCACCCTCGCCACGGTGGAACAGATGATGAGCGAGACCGCCGTACTGGCGGCGGAGCGCATTGAAGAGGAACTGATCGCCTATAAAAACGTGGCCATGGACACGGGCCGCATTTCCCAGCTGTCCAGCAATCTCACGCCCGTGGACGAAAAACGGGCCATTGTTGACGAGCGCGCCAGCCTTCACGGGTTCCAGCGGGGCAACATCATCGGTTTGGACGGCATCAGCATTTTTGATGGAAAGGACTATTCGGACCGGGAGTATGTCCAGCAGGCCATGCAGGGAAATGTCTATGTCTCTCAGCCTCTGGTCAGCAAGATTACCGGAGAGCTGTCCATCATGGTAGCCGCCCCCCTCTACTCCAGCCGGGGTCTCATCTCCGGCGTGGTCTATTTCGTGCCGCCGGAGACCTTCTTGAACGACATTGTGTCCTCCATCCAGATCAGCAAAAACAGCCGCGCCTATATGATTAATAAAAACGGCGACACCATTGCCGACATCACTCTGGATACCATTACCACGCAGAACATCGAGCAGGAAGCGCAGAGCGATTCCTCTTTGAAGCAGCTGGCCGCGATTCACGCGGACATGCGCCAGGGCAATGTGGGCTTCGGCAGCTTCCACGACGACGACGGTCCCCGGTTCGCCGCTTATGCCCCGGTTGGCGGCACCGACGGGTGGAGCGTGGCTGTCACCGCCATGAAGAAGGACTATCTGGCGGATACATACTTTGGCATGTTCATCAACATTCTGGTCATCGTGATTTCCATCCTGGCCTCCATTGTGGTGGCGCTGAAACTCTCCAGCAACATCAGCGTGCCCATGCGGGCCTGCGCCGAGCGGATGAAGCTTCTGGTGGAAGGCGACCTGGACTCCCCCGTTCCCCAGACCAGGGGGCAGGATGAAACGGCGGAGCTGACCCGCTCCACGGCGGAAATGGTGACGGGACTGAATACCATTATCAACGACATCAGCTATCTGCTCACCGAAATGTCCAAGCAGAATCTGGATATCCGCTCCTCCCACCGGGATGCCTACGTAGGCGACTTCCAGAGCATCCTCCAATCCATGCGGACGCTGAAAGTGGAACTGAGCGGCACCATGCGCCAGATCAATGCCTCCGCCGCCCAAGTCTCCGCCGCCAGCGGCCAGGTCTCCACCGGCGCCCAGACCCTGAGCCAGGGCTCCATGATGCAGGCCAGCTCTGTGGAACAGCTGGCGGCCACCATCAACGATATCTCCGACAGCGCCAAAAAGACCTCTTCCGCCGCTGAAGAGGCGGGCCGGTTCGTCAATCAGGCCGGCGGACAGCTGAACATCAGCGTGGAGCACGTCAAAGAGCTGAACGCCGCTATGGAGAAAATTTCCAAATCTTCCGAGGAGATCAGCAAGATCATCGCCGCCATTGAAAACATCGCTTTCCAGACCAACATTCTGGCCCTGAACGCCGCTGTGGAGGCCGCCCGGGCGGGGTCCGCCGGCAAAGGCTTCGCCGTGGTGGCCGACGAGGTGCGGAACCTGGCCTCGCGGTCCGACGAGGCCGCCAAGGCCACCAAGGAACTGATCGAGGGTTCCATCGCCGCCGTCACCGAGGGCAGTCTGGCCGTGGAAAAAGTCACGGAATCCCTGGAGCAGACCAGCATTTACGCCGGGCATGTGACCACCCAAATGGAGGTGGTGGTGTCGGCCGTGGAAAACCAGACCACTTCCATCGCCCAAGTCACCGAGGGCATTGACCAAATTTCCTCCGTGGTGCAGACCAACAGCGCCACCGCGCAGGAGAGCGCCGCCGCCAGCGAGGAGCTCTCCGCCGAGGCGGCCAGCCTGAAACAGCTGGTGGACCGCTTCACCTTGGCCAAGGACTGACACGCGGAGAGCGCCGTCGGTTCGGCCGGCAGACTTCTTAGCACAAAAAACGCGGGTACGGATTATTCCGTACCCGCGCTCTTTACTTCACAACCACGTTTTCCGCGCCCAGGGTCTCCTGCGCTTCCTCTACAAGCGCCTTGTGGAGCAGCACCTGGGTCCCGTAGACCTTGCGCGTGTCCGCCATGACCATTTTCACCTGAGCTGTGCCGGGAAACATGGAAAACACCAGCTTCATGTGCCGGAGGGACGGGTGGTCCAGGGAGGGGAATTTCAAATACAGCGTCTCCCCCTTCACCAGCTTGTCCGCTTTGGCGGCGGGAGGCTTGTCGGGAAGCCCGCTCTCCGCCGTTTCCAGAGGGTAAGCGGAGTCGCACATGAGCTGGGGGGCCTTCTCGTCCCGAACGGACAGCTTTCCCTTCACCACCACGGCCTGATTCTCCCGAAGATAGGACCCGCACAGGTCCAGTGTCCGGCTGAAGCACAGCATCTCTATAGACCCGGTCTCATCCTCCACCACCACATAGGCCATGAGGCTGTTGTTCTTGGTGGTCTTGGTTTTGCTGGAGGTCACTACTCCCGCCAGGGTCAGATACTGCCCGTCGGCAAACCGGGTAGGCCCATTTTCCTGGGTAAAATCCTCCGTAACGGCGCCGATTTTCGGCAGGCGCAGCCGCCGCACCATGTCGCGGTACTGGTCCATGGGATGTCCGGAGAGGTAAAGGCCGGTGGTCTCCTTCTCCATAGTCATCCGCTCCTGGGCGGTGAACTCCGGAATATCCGGCAGGTAAATCTCCTCCGCCGTCCGGGAGCGTCCCGCAGAGGCGGACAAGCCGAAGAAATCCAGCTGCCCCTCCAGATTCTGCCGCTGCCGTTGGGCGGCGGCATCCAGCACCTTCTCATAAACCCGAATCAGCTGGGACCTCCGGGCGCCGGTGGAGTCGAAAGCTCCGGCGCGAATCAGATTCTCCAGCGCCCGCTTGTTCATTTCGCTGCCGGCCATCCGGCGGCAGAAATCATGGAGCGAGGTAAAAATGCCGCGTTCCTCCCGGTCCCGCATGACGGCTTGAATAAAGCCCCGGCCAATATTCTTGATGGCCACCAGGCCAAAGCGGATGCCCTCCTCCTCCACGGTGAAACGGTCCAGCGAGCGGTTGATGTCCGGCGGCAGCAGCGCGATGCCGCAGTCCCGGCACTCGTTGATATAGCCCGCCACCTTGTCGGAGTTGTCCAATACGCTGGTCAGCAGCGCCGCCATATACTCTCTGGGATAATGGCACTTGAAATAGGCCGTCTGATAGGCCACGACGGCATAGCTGACGGCATGGGCCTTGTTGAACGCGTAGTTGGCAAAGTCGTAGATCTCTTGGTAAATGGCCTCCGCCGTGGCTTCCGGTATGCCGTTCGCCACGCAGCCGGAGATGTTCCGGGCGGGGTCGCCGTGGAGAAAGGCCTCCCGCTCCTTTTCGATGTCCTTGGCCTTCTTCTTGCTCATGGCCCGGCGGACCATGTCCGCCTGCCCCAGAGAATAGCCCGCCAGGTCCTGGAAGATTTTAATGACCTGCTCCTGATAGACGATGCAGCCATAGGTAACCGTGAGAATCGGCTCCAGCGAGGGGTGCCGGTATTGAATCAGCGCGGGGTCCTGCT
>NZ_CAJTUX010000013.1 GCF_910579365.1 uncultured Oscillibacter sp. | reverse complement strand
GTATATACAAGCACCCGGGCTTCTGGCAGTGCATGGACACCCAGCGGGACCGGGGAAGACTGGAGGCACTGTGGGCCCGCGGCCGTGCGCCATGGGCGGTTTGGAAATGAGATTTCCGATTTCATAGACGGGATATGCGTGTGAGGAGAAAGACATGGAAGAACAAGTCGTCCTCCAGATTTTGGAGCTTTTGGAGACCATGCAGGAGGCATGCCAGGAACTGTATACCAGCGCAGAGGTGGAAGACACTCTCCACTTCGATCAGCTTTGCGGAGATATGTCCCTTGGACTGACGCAGATTTTGCAGGCGATCGAAGGGACGGACACGGCGGGAAACCAAAAACTGACTCCCGCCTGTGAGTCGATTTTGGATTCTCTTCGCAGGGTGAAGAGGCATTACCGCACGGATCGGGAAATGTGCCTACGCAAAATTGAGTTTGAATTGCTGCCGCTGTTGCAAACCGCATATGGAACATATTATTTTTTTCAATACTTAGTAGATCATCCGGATCGAATGGCGGAATATGATGCCGAAAAAAAGAAGTTGCTGTTTGCAAACAGTTATATTGACGACGCCGTAAAAACGGGAACTTTTAAGTATGAGCTTTCTATTTTTATTCAGGCGTATAATAAATTGGATTATACAAAAATGTGTGTGGAGAGCTTGCTGGCCAATCTTCCGGCGGATTTGAACTACGAGCTGATTTTGGTCAATCATGGCTCTAGCGATGGGACAAAAGAATATTTTGAAAGTCTTCACCCCCAAAAGCAGCTGGATGTTGCGGTTAACGGAGGCGGAGTGAGTGCGGTTTCCCGCATTTTTGAGGGTGAGTTTTTGCTTGGCATTTGTAATGATGTCCTGGTAATGCCCCATGCTATTGAGAATATGCTGTCCTGCCTTCGCTCCGCCCCCCAGATTGCCTGGGTAGTACCATCGACCCCCAATGTCAGCAATTTACAATCGATTCCGGCACAGTATTCTTCTTTAGAAGAATTGGTAAGGTTTGCAAGACAAAATAACTTCTTATCCCCTTTTCGCTGGGAACAGAGGGTTCGGCTGTGCAATCCGATTCATATCATGCGGTCCAGTGTGTTTTATGCATCTGAGGGACTGTGCGTTAATGGTGCATTTCATACCAGTAACCCGGTCTATGCCACATCTTTTCCGGATGATAAGACATCTTTGCTGCTGCGTAGGAATGGCTATAAAATGATGCTGGCTAAGGATGCGTATTGCCACCATTTTGGCTCTGTGACTTTGAAGAGCGAGATTCAGCAGCATAATGAGCAAAAATATTACGCAGAAGGCCGGGAAGAATTTCGGGCGGCCTATGGCGTAGACCCATGGGGATGTGGCTTTTGTTATGACCCGGTATTTATGGACCGGATAGTTGGAAACGACCAGGGGCATATTGAGGTGCTTGGAATTAACTGCGGCCTGGGGAGCAATGCTTTAAAAGTCAAAGAGCAGGTAAAAGAATTTGGCCACAATATGGACTGTAAGCTGAGTTTTCTTACCGACGACACCAGATACTTGTCCGATTTGATGGGAATCGGGGATGAAGCGAAAACAGTTTTATCGTATGAAGAGTTGGCTGAGGCTCTAAATAATTGCTTGTTTCATTATATTGTATGGGAAACCCCTATTTTGATTCAATATGAATTCAAGATGCTTTTGGACTGTTTCAAGAAAAGCCTGTCACTGTCTGGAAGATTGATTATGAAGCGAACGGATCAGAACCGGAGCATGTTTTCAAAGAGCAATTTAGACGCGAAAGCACTGGGAAATGATTGGTTCGTGTTTCAATATAAAGACTTGGCGTGATTTAACCGTATCCGGCCTTTGTAATACGTACGGTGCATCTAACGAATGGAGAATGGTGATGAAATACGGAATTCTTAGCGTAACTGCTACTTCAGAGGCGGATGACATGTCCTTTTTGAATCTGGGAGATCAAATGCAGTCCGAAGCGATTGCATATGTTTATCAAAAGATGGGCATTCCGGAAAAGGATATTATTTCAATTGAACTGAAACATTTGGCAGGAGGCTGTACGCCGGCGGCAGCCGAGAAAGAATATATAATTCTTCCTATTAATATAAATTTGGAGTTTAACAACTCGATAAAAATGTTTCCACTGTCCCCTCATATTATCCCCGTATTTTTAGGCTTGAGCTTTTACTCTGCGGGTTCCCTTCCTCAGGAGCTGGTCGATTATTTCCGCTGTTACGCTCCTATTGGGTGCAGAGACGAATCTACATTAAATCTGATGAGACAGCATCAGATTCCCGCGTACTTTTTCGGCTGTGTTACCGCTCTTCTCCCGCATAGATATACTGCCGGGAATAAAGATGGAGCAGTATTTTGGGTCGATGTTCCGGAGTCCTTTGAGCGTTACTTCAAGACGTGTGGAAAAACATTTGACCATATCGAGCATATTACACATATCCGTCCTGGCGGCAATAAAAATGGAGAAGAATACCTGCGGAAGGAAACAAGGGCTTTGATTGAACGGTATTCTTCAGAGGCCCGGCTGGTGATCACCTCCAGACTCCATTGCATGGCTCCGTGTATGGCAATGGGAGTTCCTCTGATACCTGTAACCGATAATATTTCCACAAGAATGGCATGGATTGACCGGTATCTTCGAATTTACACACCAAAGACGTATTCAGAAATTGATTGGAATGGCCAAGTCGTTGATTATGAAAATCGAAAACAACAGATGCTTAACATTGCCGTCAAAAGGATTCGGGATACGGCGAGAGACTATGAAATGATTTCAGATTACAGCTGTTATCTTGAATCGAGAGAGCGTGCGGATTATGGGAATTTCTATAAAGAGCGAATCGCAGAAATTCCAAAAGAGCGGCAGGAAAGACTGGAATACGTGATCTGGGGATGCGGGCAAGCTGGAATTCACACGTATCATGCCATGCGGGAAATGTACCCGGACAGCAGGCTGGTTGGTGTGGTAGACAGCTATTGTGAGGGAATCTTTTGCGAAGGCACGCCGATTCAAAAGCCCACTGTGCTCAAGGAGACGGATGGGAAGTATATATTGATTGCAACTCACTCGGGCGAATTCTGTGCGCGCTGCTGTCTTGCATCCTTAGGCAAAGAAGAATATCGAGATTTTTTGAGCCTGTCAACCATCACAGGGTGACCGCTCAGAGGAAAAGAGGCTTCATAATATGGCGGACAGCTTTATTCCGCTCTCTACCCCCAACTTCTGCGGGAACGAAAAAAAATATGTAGACGAGGCCATCGACACGGAGTGGGTCTCCACCGCCGGGGCCTTTATCAGCCGCTTTGAGGAGCAAATGGCGTCAAAACTGTCCGTCCGGCAGGCCTGTGCCTGCCAGTCCGGCACAGCGGGCCTTCACCTCTGCCTGCGGCACTTTGGCGTTTCGGCAGGAGACTTGGTGCTGGTTCCGACGCTGACCTTCATCGCCACCATAAACGCTGTGCTGTATCAGTCCGCAGAACCGGTGTTTTTCGACTGCGACAACCATATGTGCATCCAGGTGGAGCAGGTTGCGGCGTATCTGGAACAAGAGTGCCGTCTGGAAAATGGACGCACGGTGGAAAAGGCCTCCGGCAAGACGGTGAAAGCCATCATCCCGGTGCATGTCTTCGGCGACCACTGTGATATGGAGCGCTTGATGGACCTGGCGGAGCGCTTCCGCCTGGTTGTAATCGAGGACGCCACTGAATCCCTGGGCGGCGTGTTCAGCCAAGGGCGGTACAAAGGGCTCCCCACCGGCACGGTGGGCCACGCGGGAGTGCTGTCCTTCAATGGAAACAAGATCATTACCACCGGCGGCGGCGGGATGATCGTCTCCAACGATCAGAGCGCAATAGAGCATATGCGCTATTTATCCCAGCAGGCTAAGGACGACGCCGTGTACTTTGTCCATGAGGAGTGGGGCTACAACTACCGCATGACCAATTTACAGGCGGCCCTGGGCCTTGCGCAGCTGGAAGAGCTGGACGGCTTTCTGGAGATCAAGCGCCGGAACTATGCCCTCTACCGGGAGAAACTGGCAGACTGCGGCTATGGAGAGCTCCTTCCTTTTGGAAGCGGAGACGGCTCCAACCGCTGGTTCTACTCCTTCGCTCTTCGGAAGCCCGACGGCGAAAAGCGGGACCGGCTGCTCCGCTATTTGAATGACCGTCACATCCAGGCCCGGCCCATCTGGAAGCTGAACCACACCCAGACGCCTTTTCGAACATACCAAGCCATGGACTGTGGGACCGCGTTAGACTTTTACAATCGCGTCATCAATATTCCCTGCGGGACGAACCTGACCAGGGAGCAATTGGATCGGGTTTGCGAGGAATTGCTGGCATTTGCGCCCAAAGCCTGAAGTCATCCTCTGGGGGCGCACCTCAAATCTTAAACATATGAAAGGAATCCACGATGTTGACGAAAGAGCTGCTGCAATTTGTCCAACAGGAGAAAAACATCAGCATGGAGTTTGTAAAGCAGGTGAACGCCTGCGAAGAGGGAGACTATAAGGTCCATTTGTACGGAGCCGGCGTACAAAAGCTGTATGTCGTCAGATTCCTGCAAAAGCATGGAATCAAGATCTGCGCAATTCTAGACAGCTTCCAGCAAGGATGCTACAAAGGAATCCCCATCGTTTTATTTGACGATTTTCTTCGTTCCAACCCGGACCCCAAGAGTTTGTTTGTCATTTCCGCGCCTTCCGTGGAACATGAGATTCGTGAAGCGCTGGAGGGGCATTTTCCGGAGGAACAGATTTTCTGCTTTGAGACATCGCCTTATGTGGAGTGGATTCCGGATGTGGAAGAATACCGCGCCTACCTTGTAGAGCATTGGGATGAGTTCTCTCAGATGTACGATACGCTGGCGGATGCGCGCTCGAAGGAGACCTTTGTCAATATTATAAAGGGGCGGATTTCCGGAAGAACCGATTATTTTCGGGCTGTTTATGAGCCTGACCCGTATTATCCCAAGGATGTAGTGCATCTTTCTGATAGAGAAGTGTTGGCAGAGGTGGGCTCATATGACGGGACAACGCTTGGGAACTTTTTGAGGCGCTGTCCGGATTATAAGGCTGCGTACTGCTTTGAACCAGATTCCAGCAACCTGCGGGTTTTGTATAGAGCCGTGGAGAGGTTGCAGCAGGATGGAAAAATCAAAGTAGTTCCTTATGGCGCATGGGATCATAAAGGAACCTTATATTTCAGCAACAGCGGCGGAGCCACAAATCTCTCTCATGTTGTGGAAGAGCGGTCGCAGAGCAGGGACTGCATTGAGGTTGTAACGGTTGACGAAACAATTCCCGAGCCCATTACCTACATGACGATTAGCAGCAACGGCGCTGAAATGCACGTGCTTTATGGCGCAAAACAGCAGATTGCAAAAAATCATCCCAAGTTGGCAGTTTATGGTTCCTGCAGCGGAGGAGAATTTTTGGACATCTGGAACTATTTGCGGGAATTGGTTCCGGGCTATCGGTTTTATTTGCGCCATCATCTGGAGCACGGAGGAATCGAGAGCTTTTTGTACGCAGTCTGATTCTCCAAATTCTTCAATACGCGGTCGTCATACATACTGAGGTGATTCAGATGGATTTCCACCAATATCTGATTCCGGACACGCTGTCCGTCTCCGGCGCGGTCAAAGCCATTGATGAGGGCGGCAAAAAGGTGGTCTTCTGCCTCCGGGAAAATCGCCTCTCCGGCTGCTTTACCGACGGCGATATGCGCCGGTACATTCTGCGGGACGGCGATATGCAAAAGCCGGTGTCTCAGGCCATGAATCCGGCTCCCATAGCCTTCTCCCGTTCTCGGGAGGAGGAGGCCCGGAAATTTATCCGGGACAGCGGAGCTGTGGCCGTGCCCCTTGTGAACGAGGGGGAGGAAGTCGTCAAGATATTGTTTCGCGGAGACGATACATCCATTGTCCGTCTGCTTCCGGAGCCGGTTCCGTTGGTGGTGATGGCCGGGGGAAAGGGGACGCGGCTGTACCCCTTTACCAAAATCCTCCCCAAGCCTCTGATTCCCATTGGCGAGACGCCAATTTTAGACCGGATCATGGACTGCTTTGGAAGATACGGCGTTCAGGATGTATATCTGATTCTGCATCATGGGCGGAACATGATCAAAGCCTATTACAACGAGACCGGCCGGCCATACCAGATTCATTTTGTGGACGAGGAGCGGCCCCTGGGCACCGGGGGCGGGCTGTCCCTTCTGAAGGGGCGGATGAACGGCACATTTTTTCTCTCCAACTGCGATTGTCTGCTGGACGCGGATTATCTGTGCATGTATGAGTACCACAAGTCTCACAAAAATGCCATGACCATGGTGGTGGCGGCCAAGAATATGGGAATTCCCTATGGCATTGTCGAACTGGACAGTGGGGGGAATCTCCAGACAATCCGGGAGAAGCCGGAATACAGTTTTTTGGTCAACACGGGAATCTATATCATGGAGCCGGACGTGATTGACTTTATAAAAAGGGATGAACATATTGACATCCCGGAACTGGCGAAACGCCTGCTATCGTCCGGACGCAAGGTGGGCGGCTATCCCATTACGGAAAAGAGCTGGCTGGATATGGGCCAGTTCAGCGAGATGAAGACCATGATGAAAGAGCTGGGGCTATAACGATCAAGAGGACGGAAAAGATTTATGGGAAACACAAAGGCAGAGTTGCTGGAATTTATAAAAGCGCAGAAAAATATTTCCCTTGATTTTGTGGAAAAGGCAAGGGATTTTCAAGGGGATATCTATCTCTTTGGAGCGGGAAGTCATCTGCCGTTCGCCGTTGGGTTCATGCAAAAATACGGTCTGCGGGTAAAAGGAATTTTGGATAGCAGCAAATCCGGCAAATATCATAGAAGCTCTTGTAAGAGCTTCTATGATGGGGATATCCCCATCATAAAGTTCGATGAATTCCTTTTGGGAGAGGATGCAAAGAAGAATTGCTGGTTTGTGATTTCAGCCCCCTCTGCGGAGGAAGCCATTCGGAAAACAATTGCGCGGTATTTCCCGGAGGAGACCATTTTTTCCTTTGAAACAGAGCTGTATGTGGACTATTTTTCTCTTTTGGATGTAGAAGCTTACCGCGCATACCTTTTGGATCATTGGGACGGATTTTTGGAGCTGTATGATGCGCTTGCTGACGGCAAGTCCCGTGACACGCTTACATCTGTACTGAAGGGACGGCTTTCTGGAGAGCTGTCGTATTTCCGCCAGTGTTGTGTTTCAGATCAGTACTATCCCTCCGATATTATCCGTTTTTCAAAGGATGAAGTGACGGTGGATTTGGGGGCATATGAGGGTGAAACGCTGTTGGAACTTATCCCCAGGTGCCCGGATTATCAAGCGGCGTATTGCTTTGAGCCGGATGTAAACCTGCTGCCGCAGCTTGAAAAGGTCAAGGAGCAGCAGGCTGAGCGGAAAAAGAGGGTCTATGTTGTTCCCAAGGGAGCGTGGGACTGTAGCACAACGCTGAAGTTTTCCACCGCAGGCACGCTGGAGGGCTCCTCCCATATTATGGATGATTGCGAGGGGGAGCGCAGCTATGCAATAGAAACAGCTGCGGTGGATGAGGTGGTTAAAGAACCCATTTCCTATATGAAAATGGATATCGAGGGCTCGGAGCTTCGGGCGCTTCATGGAGCGGAGACGCAGATCAGGACAAACAGGCCAAAGCTGGCGGTATGTGTCTATCATAGAAATGAGGATATTTTGGATATTTGGAACTATCTGCGCAGTTTGACGCCAGAATATCAGTTTTATCTGCGCCACCATACGACGGCAGGAACGGAAACCGTACTGTATGCCGTGCCTATTGTGCGCAGGCCCGTTGACGTATGGAGCGTCCGGAGGTTCTGACCGGTCGTATCCGAAAACGATGAGGTAAGGAAACGCAGATATGAAAGTATTGGTAACAGGGTCAGAAGGTTTTATAGGCAGCCACTTGACAGAGATGCTTCTGGACATGGGATATGATGTCCGTGCCTTTGTGCTATACAATTCCTTTGGTCAATGGGGGTGGCTGGACACGCTGCCAAAGGAAAAGCGGGACGCGCTGGATGTGGTGATGGGCGACGTGCGGGACCCGGTGTTTGTGCGTAAAGCGATGGAGGGTGTGGAGTGCGTGTTTCATCTGGCGGCACTGATTGCCATTCCTTACAGTTATTACGCGCCGGACGCCTATGTCGACACGAACATCAAGGGTACGCTGAATGTGCTGAATGCCGCGCGGGAACTGCGCACAAAGCGGGTATTGATAACCTCCACCTCTGAGGTTTATGGAACCGCGCAATATGTGCCTATAGACGAACGGCATCCGTTCCAGGGCCAATCGCCTTATTCCGCCACAAAGATCGGCGCAGACCGTCTGGCGGAATCGTATTTCCGCAGTTTCGATCTGCCAGTGACCATCGTCCGGCCATTCAATACCTACGGCCCCCGCCAATCGTCCCGGGCGGTAATTCCTACCATTATTTCCCAGCTGCTGGCTGGGTACGATGAGATTCAAATGGGAAGTCTGACGCCGACGCGGGACTTTGTGTTCTGCAAAGATACCGCCCAAGGCTTTGTAGAGCTGAGCAAATGTGCCGCCGCCATTGGACGGGAGGTCAATATTGCCTCGGGCCGGGAGATTTCCATTGGCGATTTGGCGCAGAAATTGATTGCTTTGCTTCGGCCGGAGGCGAAAATTGTCTGCGAGGAGCAGCGTCTGCGCCCGGCGGCAAGCGAAGTGGAGCGGCTGCTGGGGAGCAACGAGCTGCTGTATGCCCTGACGGGGTTCCGGCCTCAGACTCCGATTGAGGAGGGGCTGAAGCTTACGGCGGATTGGCTCCGGTCGCATATGGACGCATATAAAATTGACCGCTATATGTTATGACTGCATGGGAGGACCCACATGAAAGTTTCAGACTATATCATCCGCCGTCTGGAGGAGCACGGGGTCAAGGACGTATTCCTCCTCAGCGGAGGCGGCATGATGCACCTTCTGGACTCGGTGTTCCGGAGTGAGATCATCCGCCCCTGGTGCAACCTGCACGAGCAGGCCTCCGCCGTCTGCGCCGAGGCGTACGCGCAGGCCTCCGGCGGGCTGGGGGTGTGCATGGTGACCTCCGGTCCCGGCGCCACCAACGCCATTACCGGCGCGGTGAACGCCTGGATTGACTCCGACCCGGTGCTGGTGATTTCCGGACAGGCCAAGACCTCTGACCTGGTGGGAGAGCGGGGCGTCCGGCAGACGGGCTCCCAGGAGGTCAACATCACCGCCATGATGCAGGGCGTGACCAACTATGCCGTTACGATTACGGATAAAACGCTGGTGAAATACCACCTGGATAAAGCGGTCTATCTGGCCACCCATGGCCGGAAGGGCGCCGTGTGGCTGGACGTCCCTCTGGATATCCAGGGCGCGCAGGTGGAGGAGGAAGAGCTGGCGGAGTTCGACCCTGCGGCGGAGGGGCTGCTTCCGGACTGCGCGGTCTCCGAGAGGGACCTGGATGAAATTCTGGAAATGCTCAAAAACGCGAGGCGACCGCTGGTTCTGGCGGGCAAAGGCGTGCTGCTGGGCCGCGCGGACGGCGTCCTCCGGGAATTTTGCCGCCGCCTGCAAATTCCGGAGCTGTCCACCTGGCCGGCCAGGATGGTGTTCTCAGACGACGATCCCCTGTATTTTGGCCAGCCCGGCAGCCCCGCCCCCCGCTATTCCAACTGGATGCTGCAAAGCTGCGATCTTCTGCTGACCATCGGTTCCCGCCTGAACCCGGCGGTCACCGTTTTTGACGAGGCCCGTTTTGCCTGTCAGGCCAAGCACATTATGGTGGACATCGACCGGAATGAGATCGCGAAGCTCCGCATGAACTTTGCCAAAACGGTGGTCTGCGACGCCGGGGTGTTTCTCACGGAGCTGAACGCCCGGTCCCAGGGGCTTGGTCCCCTGGACACGGCGGCGTGGCTGGCCTACTGCCGCTCCGCAAAGGAGGCGTATCCCGCTTGGCGGGAGGCGCAGCCAAAGCCCCAGAGCCAGGTGAACGCCTATCTCTTCGGACATGTTCTGTCGGACCTGCTCCGTCCGGAGGATGTCAAGGTATACAGCTCTACCGGCCGGGCCTCCGTGATCTCCGGAATGTGCTATGAGCGGAAGGCCGGGCAGACGGTGGTGGATTTGGAGAGCCTCGGCAGCATGGGCTTCGCGCTGCCCGCCGCCATCGGGGCCTGTATTGCCTCCGGCAAACGCCGGACCGTCACCATCGAGGGCGACGGCAGCATGCAGCACAACCTCCAGGAATTGGCGCTGATCCGGGGATACGGGCTGCCTATTAAATTGTTCGTCCTGAACAACGGCGGGTACTCTTCTATTTCCGTGATGCAGGACAACCATTTCCAGGGCCGTCACGCCGGCTGCGACACGGCCAGCGGCGTGTTCTTCTGCGATATGAAAAAAGTCGCGGAGCTGTATGGCCTGCGCTATGACGCCATCCGCAGCGACGATGAGATCGAGCCGGCGCTGGGGAGGGTCATGGCGGATGACGAGCCGGTGCTCTGCGAGTTTTTTGTGGACCGCACCTTTGATGAGATTCCCAAGGCGGTGTCCCGGGTCAATCCGGACGGCGCCATGTCCTCCTCCTCCATGGAGGACCTGTTCCCCTTCCTGCCCGGGGAGGAGACGGAAGCGTGGATGCGGGCCGGGAGGGAAGTTTGATGAGGCGGATCCTGCTGACAGGAGCCGGTCCGCATGGGTTCATCGGGCGGAATCTGGCTCCCGCGCTGCGGGAGCGTTACGAGGTGTTCGCCCCCTCCAGCCGGGAGCTGAATCTCTGCGCCTATGACGCGCTGGCCCGGTATGTGGACGCGCACCGGATTGACACGATAATCCACGGAGCGGTCCAAAACATAACGCGCGTCGGGGCGGAAGACGCCATGCTCCACGATATGCAGATGTTCTATAACGTAGAAAAGCTCTCGGGACAGTTGGACAAGGTCCTGTATTTCGGCTCCGGCGCGGAGTTTGACAAGCGGCTTCCCATGGAGCGGATTCGGGAGGAGGAACTGGGCCGTTCCGTCCCGGCGGACTACTACGGATTGGAAAAGTACGCCATGGCGCTCCGGGCCCGGGAGAGCCGGAATCTCTATAATCTGCGGCTGTTCGGCATCTTCGGGCGGTATGAGGAGTGGCAGAGCAAGTTTATATCCAATCTCTGCTGTAAGGCGGCCTATGATCTGCCGCTGACGGTCCGCCAGAACTGTATGTTTGATTTCCTCTATATCGACGACCTGATTCCGGTTGTAATTTGGTTCCTGGAGCACACGCCCCGGTACCACGACTATAACGTCTGCACCGGACAGCCGGTTGATCTGGTGAGCATTGCGAAAACCGTGCTGGAAGTTTCCCGGAAGCAGCTGCCCATCGTGGTGGCGAAGGAGGGCTGGAATACGGCCTATACGGCGGATAACAGCCGCTTGGCGGAGGAGATGGGAGGCGTGGGGCTGCATGCGCTGCGGGATGCTGCGGTGGAGTTGTATGCGTATTATCTGAAAGAGAAACCATGGATTTCATTTGATGAGCTGAAAGAGACGCGGTAGGTTGAGTAGAGTAAGCGTTGATTTAAAGGAGAATTTAGTGTATGAGACGCGAAACAAAGCGTACGGCCCTACAGGAGGTTATCCCTCTGGAAACGCCCTTTGTGCTGCATATTGAGCTTACAAATGTATGCAATTTGAAGTGCAAATTTTGCACGGAACAAAATGAGGACTTGATGCGGAAATTAGGGATTCAGCGGGGCTTTATGAAGCGGGACGTTTTTGAAAGCATTATTGATAATTTAAAGAAGTTCCCCAAAAAATTAAAGCGTTTATATCTCTACCATGGGGGAGAGTCTTTGCTTCATAAGGACGCCATATCCTTTATCCAATATGCCAAGCAAGCTCAGATTGCGGAGCAGCTGGTTCTATTTACAAACGGGACGCTGTTAACGGAGCAGTTGGGAACGGAGTTGGCGCATTCTGGTCTTGACCTGATTCAGATTTCAGTGGAGGGCGTATCTGCGGAACAGTATGAGGAGATAGCGGGAAGGAGAATTGACTACGATAAGTTCCTTGCCGGTATAGCGAATTTGTACCGGCAGAAACCATTGGGCTGTGAGCTGCATGCAAAAATTTTAGATTGCGGACTGTCGGAAGAGGATAAAGCGAAATTTCACCGGGATTTTGCCGGTATTTCCGACCAGCATTACATCGAGCAGCTTTTGGATTCCTGTCCGGCAGACGTGATGGACACCACTCTTGGACGTGGGGCGACGACCACACAGGAGGGTAAGGAACTGAAAGAGAAGCTGGTATGCACACAGCCGTTCTATGTGTCGGTAATCTATTATGATGGAACCGTGGGGGGCTGTTCATGCGGTGATTGGCGGCGGGCAACGCATATAGGAAACGTGACAGAAGAGATGTTTTATCAGATTTGGAACGGAGAAAAGCACCGTGCATTTTGCAGGCTGCAATTGGCGGGTGAACGGAAAAAGTGCCTTTCGTGTAGCGATTGTAAAGATATTCAAAACCAGTTGGACGACATCGATCCATACCGAATGGAACTTTTAAAAAGATTGGATGAAAAGCAGGTGATTGTGTGATTGCAAAGCGGGAAAACCTTGTTTGTCAAGAGCGCCATAAGCTGGAGGACGTTCTGCCGCTGAAGACACCCTATTCCATTAATATAGATCCTTGCAACATATGCAATTTCAAGTGTAAGTTCTGTGCAGTTCAAACCTCCGGAGAGGCATTGAATTTTAAAAAGCAAATGATGCCCCTTCCATTGTTTGAGAAAATAGTGGATGATCTCTCCGCCTTTCCCGACAAACTTAAGCTGCTTGGAGTGGTGGGCAACGGGGAGCCGCTCCTCAATCCTGACTTTCCCCAAATGGTCCGTTATGTGAAGGACAAAGGTATCGCCAACCTTGTGGAGACGAATACAAATGGCAGCAAGCTGAACCCGGAACTGAACCAGGCTTTGATTGAAAGCGGGCTGGACCGGATTCGGATTTCTGTTGAGGCAGTCAGCGAGGAGGGCTATCTCGAAATTGCAGGGGTTAACATAGACCTTGAGCGGTTTATTTATAATATCAAGGACCTGCATAGGAGAAGTATCCATGCGGGGGGGAGTTGCGAGATTTATATTAAAACCGTGGATGCTGCGGTAGATACTGAGGAAAAGCGGGCGCTTTTTTTCCGGCTGTTTGAAAGTGCTTGCGATAAAATATTTATCGATCATGTGATACCTCTTTGGGCGGACTGGCAGGACATTCATGACCGCTTTTCCATACAGAAGGTCGGCGTTCATGGACAGGATGTGCAGACGATACAGGTTTGTCCGTACCCGTTTTACAGCTTGTGCATTAACTCGGATGGAATGGTGGTGCTGTGCTGCGCAGACTGGAAACGGGAGCTGGTTGTAGGGGATTTGAAAAAGCAGACGATGATGGAGATTTGGAATGGCGAGGCGTTGCGGACATTTTGGATCGATATGCTGTCCGGGCATAAAGAACCATATTCCATGTGCAAAAAATGTCAGCTGCCAATGTATGATTGTAACGATAATATTGACGCCCATGCAGAGCGGATATTGAAGAGAATGCAGAAATCTTTTTAAACGGCTGCCATTTCAATGAAAGCCTGCCCTGCAGAAACGTGCGATAGCGGAACAGGAGTCAGGGAGCGGAACAGCAAAGGAGACGCGACAGTAATGAAAGCAAAACGAGAAAGCCCTATCAATCGCGAACGCCATAAATTGGAAGAGGTCCTGCCGCTGAGGACGCCATACGCAATGGATATTGATCCCTGCAATCTATGCAATTTCAGATGCAGGTTTTGCGCAATGCAATCCTCCGAGGAATCCTTGAACTTTAAAAAGCAAATGATGCAGATGCCGCTGTTCAAAAAAGTAATTGACGATATCACGGAGTTTCCGGAGAAATTGAAGATTCTGCATCTTGCGAATTATGGCGAACCCTTACTTCATCCCGATTTTCCGGAAATGGTTCGCTATGCGAAGAAAAAAGATGTTTCTGAGCTGGTTGCAACGGTAACAAACGGAAGCAAGTTAAACCCGGAGCTGAACCAGGCGCTGATTGATAGCGGCCTTGACAGAATTCGTATATCGGTTGAAGCGGTCAGCGAAGAAGGATATTTAGAAATCGCGGGCGCGAAAATAGACCTTGAGCAGTTTGCCGCCAATATCCGGGATTTGCATGGGCGGAGTCTCAAGGCTGGGGGAAGCTGTGAGATCTATGTTAAAACAGTGGATGTTGCGGTGGAAACGAAAGAGAAGCAGGAACGGTTTTATCAGTTGTTTGAGGAGGCCTGTGATAGAATCTTTATAGATTGTGTTACGCCGATTTGGGCAGGCTGGGAAGAAATTAACGAGCGGTTTGATATAAAGAAAATTGGAAGCCACAAACAAGAGTGGCAGAGGGTGCGGGTATGTCCGTATCCATTCTACAACTTATGTGTTACACCGGACGGAATTGTGAATGCCTGCTGCGCAGATTGGAAGAGAGAACTGGCCTTAGGAGATTTGAAGGAACAAAGCCTTGTGGAAATATGGAATGGCGAGAATCTGCGCAGGTTCTGGATGGATATGTTGTCCGGGCATAAAGACCAATATCCTATTTGCGAAAGCTGTCAGTACCCTATGTATAATTGCAATGATAATATCGATTCGTATGCAGAAGTATTATTGCAGAAGTTTCAAGCGAAGGGATAATAAAATTTTACGGCAGGCAACGCTGAAGGCGCGGTACCTGACTTGGTGAGTTATCGGAAGCCCTGCAAGGGAGAAGTGTATGTTGAAACTGGTTGAAAGCAGCCAAAAAGAGCTGTGGGACAGCATTGTGAAGTCGTTTCCCAATTGGGACGTCTACTACCTGTGCGGATATGTCCGTTCCATGGAGATTCACGAAAAGAGCCGCGCGTTTTTGCTGGACTTTTCGTTTGGCTCCGAGCGGCTTTGTTATCCTGTGGTGGAAAAGGACATCGCGGAAGTTCCTGAGTTTCAAGGGCTCCTCCCCGGCAATACCTGGTTTGACTGGGAAACTCCTTATGGCTACGGCGGCCCCCTGACGGATGGAAACCTGTCCGCAGCGGCGCAGAACGCGTTTTGGGATGCGGTTCTAGCGGTATGCAAAAAAAGACGGGTGGTCACGCAGTTCCTGCGCTTTCACCCGCTGCTGCAAAATCAAGCCGTATTGGGCGGCGCCGTCCAGTATAAGACGCTGAAAAACACGATTTTTATGGACCTTACCGATGAAGAGAGCTTATTCCGGCAGCTGGACAGCAAGAACCGGAATATGGTCCGCAAGGCTCAAAAGTCCGGTGTTACTGTCTTTATGGACCACGGGGAGCACCTGCCGGATTTTTTGGACATCTACCATGAGACGATGGACCGCGCCCATGCCGAACCCTATTATTACTTTGAATTGGAGTATTACGAGGTCTTACGAAATGCCCTGGGCGAACATGTTCTCTTTTTCTATGCTGTACGAGAAGGACAAATCATCGCCGCGTCCATATTCCTCTATAACGAACGCTTCATGCACTACCATCTCTCCGGCGGCAGGACGGCCTTTCGCCAATATGCCCCCACCAATCTCTTGATTTACGAGGCGGCCCGCTGGGGAGCGAGGCATGGAATCCCATACCTCCATCTCGGCGGCGGCACCGGCAGCGGAGACAGCTTGTTTGCGTTTAAAAAGCAATTTAACCGCAGCGGCGAAATTCCATTCTATATTGGCAGAACGATTCTGAACCATGCTGCCTATCAGGAGCTGCTGCGAATCAGACAGGCGGCTAGTTTCGATTTCAAACCCAGCGCATCGTTTTATATTCAATACAGGGCTCCGGAGAAGGAAGGAAATATGAAGGGTACATACATTATTGCGGAAGCGGGCGTTAATCACAACGGCAGCCTTGCGCTTGCGCTGAGACTGGTAGACGCGGCAAAGGAAGCGGGCGCGGACTGCGTGAAATTTCAGACGTTTGTTACGGAGGAAGAGGTTTCCAAATATGCCGTAAAAGCAGAATACCAAAAAGAGACCACAGAAGCGGAGGAAGGCCAGTTCGAGATGATAAAACGTCTGGAGCTGTCTTTTGAGCAGTTCCGGCAGATCAAGGATTATTGCGACGAGAAGGGCATCCGCTTTTTATCGACGCCCTTCGATCTTTTGAGTATCGGTTTTTTGGATACCATAGACATGCCCTTCTGGAAGATTCCCTCCGGCGAGGTGACGAATCTCCCCTACCTCCTGGCTATCGCAAAGACAAAAAAACCGGTAGTCATGTCCACCGGCATGTGCGAAATGGAGGAAATCCAGGCGGCCATGGACGTTTTGAAGGCCAACGGAACGCCTAAAATCACCCTGCTGCACTGCAACACGGAGTATCCCACGCCCTATGAGGACGTCAACCTCCGGGCCATGGAGACCATGCGGGAGCGGTTCGGCGTGGACGTGGGGTATTCGGACCACACGCCGGGGATAGAAGTGCCCATCGCGGCGGCGGCCATGGGCGCGGTCATCATTGAAAAGCACTTTACCCTGGACCGAAACATGGAGGGGCCCGACCACAAAGCCAGCCTGGAGCCAAATGAACTGGCCGCTATGGCAGCTGGCATCCGCAAGGTTGAAACGGCGCTGGGAAGCAGAGAAAAGACCGCAAGCCCCTCGGAGGGGAAGAACCGGGACATTGCCCGAAAGAGCATCGTTGCCCGCCGGGCCATTAAAAAAGGCGAGCTGCTCACAGAGGAGAACATCGCCGCCAAACGGCCCGGAGACGGCGTCAGCCCCATGCGCTGGTTCGAGGTCCTGGGCACGCCCGCTGTGCGGGATTTCGAGGAAGATGAGCGGATTGAGCTTTGACGGAAGGGGAGAATCCCGATGAAGACCGTGCGGAAGAATGCGCGTTTTCAAATTTGCGTCCTCACCACCACCAGGGCGGACTATGGGATATTGCGGAGGCTGCTGCTGGCCCTTTCCGAGGATGACAGCCTGGAACTCCGCCTGGCGGTGACGGGAACGCACCTGTCGGAGGCCTTCGGCATGACCGTTCAGGAAATTGAGGCGGACGGCGTTCCCATCGACGTGAAAATCCCCATCCTTCAGGGGCCATGCGATTCTCCCGCGGAGATGTCCCGCGTAATGGCCAAGGCGGCAGAGCGCTTCGGCGCCTATTTTCAGGCGCGCCGCCCGGACCTGCTGGTGGTTTTAGGGGACCGCTATGAGGCTTTTGCGGTCTGTGCCGCCGCAGTCAGCGCCTGCGTTCCCATCGCGCACCTGTCCGGCGGAGAGACCACCGAGGGCGCGATGGACGAGTGCTTCCGCCACTGCATTACGAAAATGAGCTATCTCCATTTCACCGCCGCCGAGGCGTATCGAAAGCGGGTCATCCAGCTGGGAGAAGACCCTGAAAGAGTGTTCTGCGTGGGGGAGCTTGGCGTGGAAAACGCGCTTCATGAGGAGATGCTCTCCCCTGAGCAGCTGGAGGCCGGTCTGGGGTTTCCGCTCCTCCGTAAGCCGTATGTGGTAACGACCTTTCACCCCGTTACACTGGAGGCCGGCTCCGCAGAAGAGCAGCTGGAGGAATTGCTGGCGGCCATTGCGGAGCGGACGGATTTGCACTTCTTAATCACAAAGTCCAACGCCGACATCGGCGGGCAGGGCATCAACGAAAAATTGGACGATTTCGCGAAGCGGGCCTCCCATTGCCGTGTGGTTGCCTCGCTGGGAATGCGCCGGTATTTGAGCGCTTTGAAATACGCCCTCTGCGTGCTGGGGAATTCCTCCAGCGGCTTAGTGGAGGCTCCGTCCTTCGGAATTCCCACCATCAACATTGGTAACCGCCAGAGGGGGAGAATTCAGGCGGAGAGCGTCATCAACTGCCTGCCGGAGAAAGCGGACATCCTCCGCGCCCTGGAGACGGCCTGCTCGCCGGAGTTCAGAGAATTGGCGGCGAAGGCGGCTAATCCGTATGGGGATGGAAATACCGCGGGGAAGATACACGAGGCGATCAAGCATACGCTGTTGTCCGGTGAGATCGATCTGAAAAAGAAATTTTATGACATTCCCTTTTAGCAAGGAACGACACATGTCTACAGAAGAGTGGAAAGGGAGCAACCAGATGGACGGGATGAACGAGATCGTAGGGTTTTTCCGGGGCAAGCGCGTCTTTCTGACCGGACACACCGGCTTCAAGGGCGCATGGCTCAGCGAATTGCTCCTGTACGCGGGGGCGGAGGTGACTGGCTATGCCCTTCCGGCCCCCTCCGGCGGAATCTTTCAGGCGCTGTGCCTGGAAGAGCGAATGACCTCCGTCATGGGGGATGTCCGGGACCTGGAGCGCCTGGAGCGGGCCTTCCGGACCTGCGGACCGGAAATTGTCTTTCATTTGGCGGCACAGCCCCTGGTGCGGGAATCTTACCGGGACCCGGCGGGAACCTATTCCACCAACGTGCTGGGGACCGTCAACCTGCTGGAGTGCGTCCGGAGCTGCGAGGGGGTCCGGTCTGTGCTGAACGTCACGACGGACAAGGTGTATCGAAATGAAGAGCGCGTTCAGGGATACCGGGAGGATGAGACCCTGGATGGCTACGACCCCTACGCAAACAGCAAATCCTGCTCCGAGCTGGTTACCTGGACATACGTCCGCTCCTTCCTGGCGGAGCGGGGCGTCGCCGTCTCCACCGCCCGCGCCGGGAATGTGATCGGCGGAGGCGATATGGCCGCCGACCGGATTCTTCCGGACTGCATTCGGGCGGCGAGGCGGGGCGAGGCCATCTTTGTGCGAAATCCGCATTCCGTCCGTCCATACCAGCACGTGCTGGAACCGCTGAACGCTTACTTACGGATCGCAAAGGAGCAGTACGCTGCTCTGTCCCTGGCGGGGGCTTACAATGTGGGGCCGTCTGTGGAGGACTGCCTGACCACCGGAGCCCTGGCGGACCTGTTCTGCCGGTGCTGGGGAGACGGCTCCAGATGGACAGCCGCGCCGGACGGCGGGCCCCATGAGGCGGCGCGCCTGACGCTGGACTGCGCCAAAATTGCGGAAACGCTGGGCTGGGCCCCCCGCTGGGGAGCGGAGACGGCGGTGAAAAAAACCGTGGAGTGGACGAAGGCGGTCCTCTCCGGGCAGGGGGCGGTTGACGTGACCCGCCGCCAGATTCAAGACTATTTTGGCGCCTCCCCGGCGCCGCAGGAGCAATGCGATGGATAAAGAGACCATTTTACAGGCCGTATGCCAGTACTACCAGGAGCATCACCAAAGGGAACCCTACCGGCCGGGCGGCCGGATTCCATACGCCGGCCGGGTATACGACAAAACGGAACTGTGCAGTCTGGTGGACGCCGCTTTGGACTTCTGGCTCACTGCCGGGGACTACACGAAGCGGTTTGAACAGGGATTGGCGGACTATCTGGGTATTCCGTTTTGCTCGCTGGTCTGTTCCGGCTCGGCGGCCAATCTGCTGGCGGTGGCCGCGCTGACCTCTCCGCTGCTGGGAGAGCGGCGGCTGAAACGGGGTGACGAGGTCCTTACGGTTGCCGCCGGGTTTCCCACCACCGTTGCCCCCATTGTCCAGTGCGGCCTGGTACCGGTGTTTGTGGACGTGAAGATGCCGGACTGCAATGTGGACGTGTCCCTTTTGGAACAGGCGAAGAGTGAGCGAACAAGGGCCGTTATCCTGGCGCATACGCTGGGCTGCCCCTTTGATTTGAACGCAGTGAAGGCGTTCTGTGACCGCTACGGCCTGTGGCTGATCGAGGACAACTGCGATGCCCTGGGGGCGGAGTACCAGCTCGGCGGGGTGTGGCGCAAAACGGGAACCATCGGCGACATCGGAACCTCCAGCTTTTATCCCGCCCATCATATCACCACCGGCGAGGGCGGCGCGGTTTATACCGGCAACCCCCTGCTGCACCGGATTATCCGGTCTCTGCGGGACTGGGGCCGGGACTGCGTCTGCGGCGGGGGACAGGACAACGCCTGCGGACGCCGCTTTACCGGCCAGTTTGGGACGCTGCCGGTGGGCTACGATCATAAATATGTGTATTCGCACCTGGGCTATAACCTGAAGGCCACGGATATGCAGGCGGCCATCGGCGCGGCGCAGCTGGAGAAGCTGCCGGAATTCGTTGCCCGGCGGCGGGAGAATTGGGCGTTCCTCCGCCGTGCGCTGGAGCCGCTGGAGGGGCGGCTGCTGTTCCCGGAGCCCGGCCCGGAGAGCAGCCCCAGCTGGTTTGGGTTTCTCATGACGGTCCGCCCGGGGAGCGCCGTCTCCCGGGATGAGTTGGCGTCCCATTTGGAGGCGCATAATATCCAGACGCGGCCTCTGTTTGCCGGGAACCTGACCCGGCATCCCTGCTTCCAGAGTCTGCGGGAGGGCGTGGATTACCGGATCGCCGGAACGCTGGAGGTTACGGACCAGGTGATGAACAACAGCTTCTGGGTGGGCGTTTACCCGGGGATGGAACGGGAGATGCTGGAGGAAATGTCTAAGCGAATCCTGGAAAAGATGCATCATAAATAGGATTCCTATTGGAGCGGGTTTATTGGTACGGGGCCTGTTCACAACACCCAAACGCACGTTTTTCTTAGGTGAACAGACCCCGGCTATCCGTTTTTATTTTCATTCTTTTGAGATGCGAAGTTTCATAAAAATAAAACATCCAATCCGGTTAAATGGCGGATGGAACCAACGGCATGCCGTTGGTTTAAAAGGATCGAAGATCCTTTTAAGATCAACTGTAAATATCTTGATAAAGAATAGGGATAGTGGCGATGGACGAAATTTTAATGCTTTACGGAGAGCTGCATGAGCTCTTGGGAACTCATGAACTATGTGCTGGGTTTTGTGAGAAGATTATACAGGTAATTCAGGATGCAGTGGATAAAATACCGTTTGGCTCCAGAGTTGGTATTCGATGCGCGGATCCTTGTATGGAGTATATTTTCAATAAGATTGACTTTAGCCGGACAAATGTAATCGGAGTCTTTGATCTGAGAAGAGAGGGGAGCTTTTGCGGATATCCGTTGTTCTTATCGGAGAAGCTGCCGGAGATGAATTGTGACTATGTGTTGTTTGCAACATATACGTACAGGGATGCCGTTTTGCGGGAGCTGAGTTCCTTTCCGGGAATCATTCTTGATGTGTACAGTTTGTTGGATGAGCACGGGATAACCCTGCGGGGTCCTATTAAATTTTATCAGATGGGCTGTCCGATGGTACTAAATCATTTTTACCTGAAATATGCGGAAGAGCGCCAAAGAATTCTGGAAGAAAAAACATTGCGGGATTGTTTGCAGGCCGCAATCGAGTACAAGGATTTTGTTTTGGTCTCTGAAATCTATAAGGACAACGGAGGAGAGCAAAGCAAATACCCAATTCTTGCGGAGGTTTGGGAACGGACACAGCATATATTAAGGAGTATTCAAAAGCAGATCAATGGACGAGAGGAAAAGGACATTGCCGCTTTTTGGATAGATTCTATGGATTATTCAGATTTAGATAATATGCCGCTTCTAAAAAACAAAGCGGAGAATGGATGCTTTTTTGAAAAGACATATGCGAATTGCCCTTGGACACGCCCTACGATGCAGACAATCTTCCAAGGTGTGCTTCCCATTGAGGGATTTTCAAATGAGAGAAAAGCGATTAACCATTCCAATAGCCCTATGATTTCTTATTTGGAGGATAATGGGTATGAGGTCCGGTGGGCGTCTTTCCCAACGTGGGCTATGGACTCTGAATATACGGTGCCGCAAATAGTAGAGGGAATGTCCAGCAGCGTGATATGGTGGCAGGGACTTCAGTCGATGCTACGCTCAAAAAAACCATGCTTTTATGTGTTTCACTTTTTTGTGGAAGGGCATGAGCCCATGCTTTCGCCCAATATGACAGAGTTTCATTTTTCAAGTCCACACCTTCATTTGCAGAGTGCGCAGATAGAGGAACAGAGAAAAAAGGCATTATCATATCTGGAACAATGCTTAATGCTTTGGAGTCAATTGCTGGAGAGCAAGACGCAGATATTTTTCAGCGATCACGGACCGAGCTATCCCAATATACCGAACTGGTCTGAAAAACGGCTGCATACCTATTGCTTTGTTTCAGGGAATGGCATTTTGAAAAGAAAGGCCGCTTGCTTTTTCGAGTATATTCATTTTGAACGGCTGATTCGATGGATACTTAACCCGCAGGAAACGCATTTTGACAGCCTTTTATCAAAAGAGGTTGTTTTTCAGGGCGAAGACTATTATGCGGAGAGGATTGTCAATTCCGCAATTAGTTTTATAAAAAAAGGACATCCCCACAACGGCATTGCCTTCCGCGGTATTCGCACCGGAAACTGCAAATACGTCCTCAACGCCCTAGGCGAGGAGTATTACTACATCATCAACGAGGACGGCACGGAAACGCTGACGCCGCTGGAGGACGACGCGCTGCGGGCAGAGCTGCGGAGCAAAAGTGGAACATATTTCATTGATATCCGAAAATACGACAAATTCAAACACAGCAGAAAATTATACGAGAGCATCTTACAGGATCACCCGGAGCTGGGTCCTCCCCTTTGGCTTGCCGGGAAACCGGAACACACGGTTTGAACAAAAGATAATACAAGAAGGCGGAATGAATGATTTTATGGCTTATGGGCATTTCCGGAGCCGGCAAGACCACAATCGGCCGGAAACTTCAGAGGTATTTTAACGAAACGGGCATCAAAAATTATCTGCTGGACGGCGACGAAGTTCGGGATTTGTTTGACCGGGATTTGGGCTATTCCGACGCGGACCGGGAGGCGAATGTGAAGCGCATCATCCTCGGCGCGTACCTCCTGGACCGAAATGACATCACGGGAATCATCTGCAACATCTCTCCCCTGGAGCCCCTTCGAGCCCTGGCCCGGCGGAAGATTGCCGGCTACAATGAGATTTACCTCAAAAAGGACCTGCGAACCAGTATGGAGCACGATGTGAAAGGCGTCTACCGGGAGAATGCCGGGAAGACGCAGCTGGTCGGCATTGACGCAACCTTTGACGAGCCCCGGCATCCGGATTTGGTGCTGGAGGTGGACCGCATGACAGAGGAAGAGACCTTTCAGGCCGTTCTTTCATACATCCGGCGGAAATACGGCGCGGAGTTTGGAGGCGTGGAATCATGATTGTGAAGATCAACGAAGAGACCCTTCAGGACGTCATCAATATCGCCTCCGGTGTGCTGGCGCCTCTGACCGGCTTTCTGGGCGCGGAAGATTTCCGCAGCGTGGTGGATCACTGCCGCCTGAAAGACGGACAGGTATTTCCTCTGCCGGTGACACTGGACCTGCCCAAGGAGCAATACGAGAGCGCGGAGCCCGGCAGCGTGCTGTCCCTGTCCTTTCAAGGAAAGATCGCGGCGGAATTAGAGATAGAGAGCCGGTTTTTGTTTCAGGAGTCCGACCTGAAAGCCGTGTTTCGGACTCTGGACGATGCGCATCCCGGCGTACATAAGGAGAGGGAGCGCTCCCCTTACCGTGTGGGCGGCCGGGTGACACTGCTGGATCCCGCGCTTTTAAACGGCGCGCTGCGTCCGGAGGAGACCAGGCGGGTTTTCACGGAGAAAGGATGGAACACGGTGGTGGGCTTCCAGACCCGCAATCCCATCCACAAAGCCCACGAGCATATCCAGCGCATCGGCCTAGAGGTGTGCGATGGGCTGTTTATCAATCCCCTTGTGGGCTGGAAGAAAAAAGGGGACTTTACCGAGGAGGCGGTGATGGCCGCCTACCGGAAGATGGCGAAGGAATTTTATCCGGCGGGGCGTGTCCATATCGCGGGGCTCAAGACGCAGATGCGCTATGCGGGGCCCCGGGAGGCGGTTTTCCATGGGATCATCCGCCGCAATCTGGGCTGCACCCACTTCATCATTGGACGGGACCATGCCGGAGTTGGCGGGTACTACGGTCCTTATGACGCCCATGCGCTGGCTCGGGAGCTGGAACCGGATTTGGGCATTCGCCTGCTTTTGACGAGGGAGCCTTATTATTGCAAAAAATGCGGGCAGATTGTTACGGACAAGCACTGCGCCCATTACGATACGGACCGTTTGGAAATCAGCGGAACCATCATCCGCCGGTATATTCAAGACGGCTTCATTCCCGATGAGCTGATGCTGCGCAGGGAGATTTTCCAGGCCATTCTGGACTGCGGGCAAGTGTTTATTTCGTGACGCCGTGAACTCGAAAGCGGCGTTGAGAAAACTGCGGGAGCTGCTGGACAGCGAGACGTATGAGGCTGTGGTGGAGCTCCTGGCCGGGACCACGGTGTACTTCCCCGCCAATGTCCGGTTCACCGATCTGGAAGAGCGCAATCTGCAAATCAAAGACGACTTTTTCAGCGGAGCCTATGAGGTGGCGGACCTGGCGCGGAAATACGACTTGAGCATTTCCCGAGTTTACAAGATCATACAGGCAAAATGACAGGCTCTACCCTGCGACGGACCGCGTTTCCCGTTCCGGTCCTTCCCAGGGGGAGAGCGCGTCAAATCCGGTCGCCTTTGGTTTCTCGCTTTCTTGGAGTGTAACCAAAGAGCGGCCGGATTTCTTGCGGCTGCGGATTTCATTTGCTAAACTTACGTCAGCAAACGCAAGGAGAAATCGGCATGACACTGAAAACGCTCTCGGAAAGCGAGATTTTTGCAACCTTTTTGGCGCTGGCCTTTTTGCTGGCGGGAGCCTACGTCTGCGGAAAGCTGATGGAGGCGATCCGGGCGCCGAAGGTTGTGGGCGAGATTGTGGGCGGAATGCTCTTTGGGGGAACGTTCCTCTATCATTTCTGCCCGGATTTGATGACAGGGATTTTTCAGGCATACCCCGAGGAGGGAAAGGTGCTGAACCTGTTTTACCAGTTGGGACTCCTGTTTTTGATGTTCTCCTCCGGCTTCAATACCCGCATAGAGATGGATCGGAAAAACGGGAAGATCATCGGCTACGTGTTTACGGGGGCGACGGTGCTGCCCATGCTGGGGGCGCTTCCCTTTGTTCCCTTGTTCCGGGAGCATTTCATTGGCGAGAAGGGAAACGACATTTCGTTTTTGCTGGTGTTCATCATTGGCGTGGCGATTACATCCATTCCCGTAATCTCCAAAATCTTTTTTGACATGGGAATTATGAATACCCGCTTTGCCAATACAGTTTTGACGGTTTCCACCTTCCAGGACCTGTGCCTTTGGATTTTGCTGAACGTGGCGACCCGGATGGCCTCCACCGACACAATCAACTTGGCGGACATGCTGCTTGTGATTGCCTTTACGCTGGGGATGTTTGTGATTGCCAAGCTGGTCAGCGACCATATTCGCCGCGGGTACAGCAAGACGCTGAAGGCCACGGATTTCTACACGGTCAGTTTCATCGCTCTGCTGCTGATCTCCGCGATTCTCTACCATTTCGGCATCAACCTGATGTATTCCGCGTTTCTGATCGGCTATATTGTAAAGGCGGTCTCCCAAAGCGACCGCGACGCGGAGGGACGGATGGAAGCGGTGGCCAATTTCTCGTTTTCGTTGTTTGTCCCCGTGTACTTCGCCCTGGTGGGAATCCAACTGAATCTGATTCACAATTTTTCCCTGGGCAGGTTTGCGCTGTTCTTCCTCATTGCCTTTAGCCTGGAGGGCGTCGGAACGGTGCTGATGCTGCTGTTTTCTGACCTGAAAAAGCCGGTAATCGTAAACTTCGCCGTGACGATGAACGCCCGGGGCGGCCCGGGAATCGTTCTGGCCACGGTGGCGTATTCCTATCAGATTATCAGCGTGGAATTTTTCACCGTGCTGATTCTCACAACCATGCTCTCCTCGCTGATCGCGGGCTACTGGCTCCGTTACCAGCAGAAGAGGGATGCGCGTATCTTTGTGGAACTGACAAAAGGGAATTGAGGAGGAGTAAGCAATGCAGAAGTACATTTTGACCACCGGACCAGCGCTGGCGGAGGAGGTGCCGTTGAGCCAGGTCCACAGCGGCAGGAATATTTACCGCATCAACGGCGCCCATGGCGGCATTCCGGATGTGGAACAGAGCATTCGAAACATCCGGGGCCAGATTCCGGGAGCGGAGATTTTACTGGACCTGCCAGGGAACAAGGTGCGCACGGCCAATATTTCCGAGGGTATCCGGCTGGAGAAGGGGAAGACCTTTGAAATCGCGTCGCCCCAGTTCAACTATCCGGATTTTTACCGCCACCTGAAGCCAGGTATGACCGCCTGGGCAAACGACAGCGTGTTCGAGTTTGAGGTGATCGCTGCGGACAGCGAAAAGGTGGTGTTCTTGTCGAAATCGGACGGGGTGCTGATTAACAACAAGGGCGTCCACGTGCGGGGTATCCACCAGGATATTCCCTTCCTGTTTGAAAAGGACCGGCAGCTGATCCGGCTTGCCAACCAGTACAAGCTGGAGTATGTGGGACTCTCCTTCGTCCGGACGGCGGAGAACGTGAAGGAGGCCAGGGCCCTGATCGGCGAGGGAACCCAGGTCATTTCCAAGATTGAGACCATTGGCGCGGTGGAACACATCAACGAGATTTTACCGCTGGTAAACTACATTCTGGTGGACCGGGGAGACCTGTCTACGGATATCGGAATCGAGAAGATTCCCCGCTTCCAGAGATATATCATCGACAAGGCGCTGTACTTTGACGTCAAGGTATTTCTGGCTACGCAGGTGCTGAAGAACATGGAGACCAAGCCGATTCCAACCATCGGAGAGATCGAGGCGCTGTACGAGATCATGAAATCCGGCGTTTACGGCGTGCAGATGTCGGAGGAGACGGCGGTGGGCCGGTATGCGGCGGAGTGCGTTGAGCTGCTGGAGCGTATGAACCAGGAGGTCATGGCGGAGACCATCGGACTTTGAGTCATAGGGCGAGCCCCCAGCGGCCATACCGCTCCGCCAGGGCCACGGCGGCGGCGTACTCCTGGGGGGTGTTGCAGTTCATCAGGAGCTCCGGCGGTCCGGCGTAGTCAAAAAACGAACGGGCGGCGATGCGTTCCAGGGCGCGCACCGGCGCGCCTCCGGGTTCGATCAGGGACCCGATGGCCTGGAAGAGCGTGGAGTCGTAGACGCCGGTCAGGGGTTCCTCCATGCCGGAGCGGCGCAGCACCGTCACGCCGCCCCGGTGGACGTCCCGGAGCTTGGCCAGGGCGGCGCGGGGCGCCAGAGGCGTGTCCACGCTCAGCACCAGGCAGGCGGGATGCTCCGCAGCGCGGAGGCAGGCGTGCAGCCCGCCCAGAGGGCCCCGCCGGGGCAGCGCGTCCGGGATGACCCGGGTCCCGGGAAGGGCGGGACAGTCTTCCCCAGAGAGGAGAATGTCCCGAATGCCCAGGGCCCGCAGCTTTTCCGCCTGCCGCTCCAGCAGGGTCTGGCCGGAGAGCTTCAGCGCGGCCTTGCAGGTTCCCATTCGCCGGGAGCCCCCTCCCGCCAGAACGATTCCGCTGAGGGGCGGCGGGGAAGGACGGGCCTCTCTGCGCAGACGGAGGCGCAGACGGGCGTCCGCCAGGGTTTCCTCCGGCACGCGGAAAGCCTGGAGCAGAAGTCCGGCGGCCTGCCGCTTCACCGGCGTGCCGGCGGGGTCGTAGGCCAGCAGCGCCGCGGAGAGCTCTGCGGCGCTTTCCTCCGGCGGGCAGGGGCGGAAGCTCTCAAAGTCCAGACCCAGGATGGATTCCCCTCCGGCGTCCCACAGGAAATTTCGCAGGTTTCCCTCCGCCGGCAGTTGGCCGCAGATTTGAAAGCACCGGCGGAGCCAGTCCGCCAGGGCCGCCCAGGGGGCGGGAGAGAAGCCCCCGCGCTCCTGGCGCTCCAGAACGTCCAGCAAAGAGGGGTGGGGGCAGTATTCCGTCACCAGCAGGCCCGGTTCCGTGTGAAGGACGGCGGGGTGGGGGAGCGCGCCTCCAAGGACTTGGTAGAGCCGGGTCTCCCGCTCCCAGTCCTCCATATGGGAGAAGTGTTTTTCCACGGCGGGCCGGTCCTGCCGCAGTACGGGATAGACCTGGTTTCTCCGGCTGAAAAAGGGGATCATGCGACGCACAGGGACACGACGCCGGAGACGCGGCGCTTGCTGTTGGGGTCCCCGAATACGACCATCTGCACGGCGTCTTCCTCCATCACCAGATAGACCTTGTCCGGGGCAAGAATTTCCTCCCGGGTTACGGCGGCGGAGTAGGCGTCGTCCGCTGTGACGGTGACCTGACGGAAGTCCGTGACGCCGCAGTGGGCGAGAAGCTCCGAGAGAAGAAGGCCCTGCCGGTGGATGGCGGTTTCCTCCCCCTTGCCGTTGACCACCGTTCCGCGGACGGGGGACAGCGTCAGCTCTGACAGGGCGGCTTCCACCGTTTCCCCCTGGGCCTCCACCAGGAGCGTGCCCTTGGGGACGGCGGTGCGGGTGGTCAGGTGCAGGGCGGCCAGGACGGCGGTGAGAAGGACCAGACCGGCCAGGAGCAGAAGGACGCGCTTGTTCAGGGTGCTGGCTTTCATAAGAGATGCTCCTCCTTTCGTGGATTGTCCCGCTGGAGCTCCGCGCCGATGACCGGCGCGACCCGGGCCGCCAGCCGGGCGGCCAGCAGGCCGCAGAACGCGCCGGAGGCGGAGGCGACGCAGAGGTACAGCAGCAGGGGAATGCCGCTGAGGCGGAAGACGATGAGATTCGCGGTCAGCGCCGCGCAGGGGGCGGCGGCGGTGTTGGCCAGAAGGATGCCCTCTTCCCGGGAGAGGGAGGCCCTTCGGGCAAGGCGCAGGGTCAGGTCCACGACCAGGCCGGGGACGATGTAGCCGATGGGGGAGAGGGCCCCCATGCTGCCCACCATGCCAAAGCCCAGGGCCAGGACGCTCTGCACCGCGCCCATGATGGAGCCGCAGAACATGCCGGGGAGCATGGAGGCGGCGACCACCAGGAACATCAGGGAAAAGCTGGTCCCGATGCCGCCGGGAATGTGGAGGGCGTCCGTGATCAGGTTGGCGAAGGGGTTGACGGCGCGCTTGGCGAAAAGGCCCAGGTCACAGCAAAGGGCCAGGAAGATGAGGGTGCGGAGTTTATAGGCTCTCATGAAGGCGCCTCCTTTATAAAAATGGGAAAACCGGAAGTCGGTCAAGACTTCCGGTTTTCCGTTTAATAAGGGAGAGTATGGACAGCGCCGCAGATAGAATTCCATCGTATCCACCTTCGCGGCGTCTCCTTTTCAAATACGGAAGGCCATCCCGTTTCCAGAATGACCCGGGCCGGCCGCCGTGGTTTCCTTTAGGCGGGGAGGCTCGGAGAAGTCGTTTGCTATTCAGTTGGAGAGAACGTCCAGCAGCAGCGTCTGCCCCATGCCCCGCTGCCGGGCGCGGTCATAGACGGTAACGGCGCAGTTTACGTCATGAGCGCCCATGCCCATGTGGGTGGAGACGATGATCTCCTCCTCCCGCTCCCGGCCGGGAATTTTCCCGGTGAGAAGCTCCGTCATGTCGCCGAAGACGTCCTCCTCCCGGAGGGCGAGGCCCGGGTTCAGGCGGGGGCTGCGGAGTATGAAGGCATCCGGCGGGCGATAGCCCAGATACCATTTGGCGGCCCGTTTCCCAATCTCCGGGTCCAGGTCCCGGAACCCCTCGATACCGACGACGGTGACGCCGGGACGGAGCATGTTCCACGTGAGCAGGGGGGACTGGGCTCCGGAGGCCGCCAGAACCAGATTGCTGCCTTGCAGCGCCTCCTCCGGGGAGGCGCACAGCACGGTCTCCGCCCGGCCGTCCAGGTCCTGGCGCAGCCGCTCCATGGGGCCCCGGCTCCGGCTGAAAACGCGGACCTGCCGCAAAGAGGGGAACTGGGTGAGAAACCCGAAGACGCCGGCCCGGGCCTGGGCGCCGCAGCCCAGCACGGTGAGGACGGCGGGGTCGGGGTTGGCCAGGTATTTGGCCTGGACGGCGCCGTGCCCCCCGGCGGTCCGCATGGCGGTGATCCGGGTGGCCCCGGCGATGGCCGCGGGAGACCCGGTGCGGATGCTGCTGAGGATGACCAGGTTCCCGTGGCTGAAGGGATACCCCGGCAGAGGCGCGCCGAAGGTGCCGATCCACTTCACGCCGGCGTAGCCCTTGTGGCGGAGGATGGCGGGCATGGAGTGGAAATTGTTCTTTTTCGCGTCGTCCGCGTACATCAGCGCCATCTCGCCCACGGTGACGTCGCCCAGACCGATGTGGAGGAAGGTGTCTTCCGCGGCCTCAATGGCGTCCGCGGGGGTCAGAAGGGCCTCCACGTCCCCCTCGCCTAAAAAGAGCAGTTCCTCCCGGATTTCCACGGCGGACCCTCCCCTCTTCAGACGGCGGCCAGAATGTCGGAGACGGACATCTCCGGGGAGAAGCCCAGATTCTCCAGCGTCCGGCCCCCGGCCAGATAATCCTGCCCGGTGATGACGCCGGCCACGCGGGTGAACGCCTCCAGCACCGGCAGCTCCAGCCCCAGGCGCTTGGCGAAGGACAGCAGGATTGCCGCGCCGCAGGAACAGTCCTCCGTCAGATAGCGGTGATCCACCCGGTCGGGACCCGCCAGGGTCATGAACACGCTCAGCTCCGGGTACTGGTCCGGATGGGTGATCTTCTCGTACATGCCCAGGGGGTTGGCGTGCTCCTCAAAGCCCAGGGCCTGGATGACGGACATGCGCTCTTCCCGGATGAGCCCGCCCACGCGGATGCCGGCGGGGGTGAAGCCGTGCTGGAAGAGGACGAAGTCCTCGCCCATGGTCTCGATTTTGGAGGCGGAGAGCACGGTGGTGCCGATGTGCATCACGACGTTGTTGGCGTTCAGGGCGCACTCAAACACGTTCCGGTTGGCCTTGAACTCCCAGACGCCCTCCAGCGCCCGGATTACCCGCTCCGTGTCCGACGCGGGAAGGGAGGCGATGCGCTTGGGCTTTAAGGGCATGCCCACGGTCACCTCCGCGTCCCCGGTCAGGCGGCAGGGGCAGAGGTTGCCCTCCTGGTCCGTGACGGTTACGTCCGCCGTCACGCCCAGCTCCCGGAAGACGCGGCGGAACACGAAAGCACCCAGGTTGCCCGGGACGATGAGGATGTGCTGTCCGTCATGCAGGTAGGGGGCGATGGTCCGGGCCACCTCCTCGTGGCGGGGGGACATGACGTGTACCGCGATGAGCTCCGCGCCGGGGATGGCCTCCTCCGGGGAGGTGGAGACGCGGGCAACCTGCCCGATGCCCCGGACCTTGCCCCGGAGGGCCACGCCGCCCAGCTCCCGCACCCTGGAGAGGCGGGGGGCAAACTCCTCGTGGTCGAACAGGGTGACCGCAAAGCCCTTCATAGAATAGATCGCGGCGGCGGCGTGGCCGGTGGAGCCCGCGCCGATGACGGTGATGTTCTGAATCATGGCCTGATATCTCGCTTTCGTTTTCATTCTTGGAGTTTGGAATGATAAAAGTCTATCCGCTTTTCCCGGCGCCGTCAAATCGCTTTTTCTGCTAAAGGCAATCAAAAAATGCCATTGGACGGGAGGGGGGAAAATCGTCTATAATTGTTGCTATAAAGCGGGAATTTCGCACGCGGGACGGCACGGAGACCCATGGGGCCGCCGGGGCGGACGAAGAGGCGCTTTCCCGCCGGACCGAGGCGCTTGCCGATCGGAGTCTACAAATTTCATGGGAGGGTCGTTATGAAAAAAATACTATCCGGATTGCTGCTGGCGGCCATGATTGTGGGAATGACCGCCTGCGGCGGACAGAAGCCCGGCGCCCAGGGGGCCGCCGCCCCCACCGCCGAAAATCCCGTTACCATTAAATGGGGCCTGTCCGTGTCCACGTCCAACCAGGCCTACATCAACGCGCAGGTGGTGGCGGACCATGTGATGGAGGCCACTGGCGGCGCCGTTAAGGTGGAGCTGTACCCCAGCAGCCAGCTTGGCAACGAGGCCGCCATGTGGGAGGGCATCCTCAGCGGCACCATCGACATGGCGAACATCTCCACCGGCACCCTGGCCAGCACGATTCCGGACTTCGAGGCTTTCACGCTGCCCTGTGTGTTCGGCAACGCGGAGACCTTCTGGAACGTCATGGCCCAGGAGGAGTTCCGGGAGAAGTTCTCCGAGCGGGCCTCGGAGAAGGGCGTCGTGTTCGTGGGCATTTCCTCCATGTTTACAAGGGGCATCGCCTCCAAGTCGCCGGTGACCCTGCCGGAGGATCTGCGCGGGAAAAAGATGCGGATCATGTCCGGCCACACCTATTCCGACATGTTTGACTCCTGGGGCGCCGGAACGGTCATCATGGGCTTCAACGAGGTCTATACGGCGCTGCAGCAGGACGTCATCGACGGGCTGTGCGTGGACGTGGGCGGCGCGGTGGACCAGAAGTTCTTCGAGCAGGCCCCCTATTTCGTGGACACCTTCCACGCCTTCCACTGCTCCCCCGGCGTGATGCGGGCCGGCCTTTGGAACAGCCTCAGCGCCGAGCAGCAGCAGGCCTTTGTGGACGGGTACAAGCTGGTGGCCGAGACCGGCGTGGACACCTATTACGCCGAGCTGGAGGCCTCCGTCAAGAAGGCCGGGGAGATGGGCGTCACCTTTACCTATTTGACGCCGGAGCAGAAGCAGCAGTGGATCGACGCCGTTTCCTGGATGTACGAGGACTATCCGTACATCGACGGCGATTTCCTGAAGTGGTTCATCGAGTTCATCGATTCCAACCGGGTGGACTCCCGCGGCTGAACGATCGACGAGACTTGAGAGGCTGAAAGGTGCGCCATGAAACTGATGAAAAAGCTGTATGCCGCCCTGACCATTTTTGAGGAGACCGTGTGCAGCATCGCGTTTTTGCTGCTGACGGTGGGAGTCGTCTGCGACGTCGTCTCCCGCAAGATCACCGGAAACAGCATCTCCTGGCTGGAGGAGAGCTCCCGGATGATCTTCATGTCCATCACCATGATTACCGCCAGCGTCGCCGTCACCACGGACGAGCATCCCCGGATGAACGCGGTGCTGGTGGCCCTGGGAACCAAGCGGGGCAATTACCTGATTTTGTTCACCGACGTGCTCTGCGCCGCGTTTTTCCTGTTCATGCTGCGCTACGCGGTTCAGTCTGCGGTGAATATGTACACCTTCGGAACAGCCTACACCTCCATTCCCTTCAAGGTGTGGCACACGTATATCTTCTTCCCCTTGTCCTTCGCGGGCATTGCGGTCCGGTATTTCGTCAAGGCCGTCATGGGCGTCCGGACGGTCCGGCGGGGCGAAGACATCGAGAGGGGGGAGGAGTCATGATTGTCATCGCGCTGTTTTTCCTCCTGCTTCTGCTGGGCGTCCCCATCGTGTTTATGATTACGATGGCGGCCACGGCGGGGGTGGCGGCCTACACCACCACGCCGCTTCTGATCGTCATCCAGTCCATGTACTCCACGCTGAACAGCTTTGTGCTCCTGGCCATTCCGCTGTTCGTGGTGGCGGGGTCCCTGGCCTCCGGCGGAAAGACCTCCAAATACCTGATTGACGTGATGAACATCTTCTTCGGCTGGTTCAGCGGAGGTCCCGTGGTGGCGGCCATTGCCGCCTGCGCCTTCTTCGCGGCGATCAGCGGCTCCGCCGTGGCCACGGTGGTGGCCATCGGCGGGGTGATGATTCCCGGCCTGATCAACGGCGGCTATTCCCAGCGCACCGCCGTGGGCGTCATCGGGGCGGGAGGCACCCTTGGGGTCCTGATTCCGCCCAGCACGCCGATGGTGGTCTTCGCGGTGGCGCTGGGGTGCTCCGTGGGCAAGCTGTTCACCGCCGGTCTTGTCCCTGGCATTCTGCTGGCGGCGCTGTGGGCGGTCTATTCCGTGATCGAGTGCCGCCGGAAGGGCTGCGGAAAGCCCATCAAGTATCCCCGGAGGGACGCGCTGGGCATCGTCGTCCGGGCCGTTCCCGCCATGCTGTTTCCGGTGATCGTCCTGGGGTCCATCTACGCCGGGTGGGCCACGCCCACGGAGTCTGCGGCGATTTCCGTGCTCTATGTGCTGCTGATCGAGCTGTTTGTGTACCGCAGCCTCTCCCTGCGGGAGGTTCCCCGGAAGGTGTTCCGGGGGCTGGTGCTGGCCAGCACGGCCACGTTCATGATGGCGGCCAGCGGCGTTCTGACCTGGTTCATCACCTACATCAACCTGCCCAATACCCTGAGCCAGTGGATCATTGCCAACATCGGCTCCAAGGAGATGTTCCTGCTGGCGATCGTGATCTTCTTACTGGTGGCGGGCATGTTTGTGGGTTTGCAGTCCTTGGTGGTGGTGATCTGCCCGATTCTTCTGCCTTCGCTGCTGTACTATGAGATTGACCTGATTCACTTCGGCATCATCTGCGTCATGATGGCCCAGATCGGCTTTTTGACTCCGCCCTTCGGCACGAACCTGTTTGTGACCATGTCCGTCTCCAAACGCTCCTTCGGCGAAGTGGTGAAGTCCACGCTGCCGTATACGCTGCTGCTGCTGGCCATGGCGCTTTTGATCGCCTACTGCCCGGCTGTCTGCCTGTGGCTCCCCGAGGCTTTGGGCATGTGAGAAACAGCTCGGCTTCCATTGCGCGCGAAGCCCTCCCCCAGGAGGGCTTCCTGTTTACCAGACGCCAAATTTCAACGGATCATGATAAGGAGGAAACAACATGGATAAGAAATACCCCCTGCTGTGCAGCCCCATTCGAATCGGAAACGTCATCTTCCGGAACCGGATGTTCTCCTCGCCCACCAGCGGTACGGACATCACCAGCGACCACTGCATTGGCCCGAAGACCACCGCCTATTACGAGCTGAAGGCCAGGGGCGGAGCCGCAGCCGTCACCATCAGCGCGGTGAAGGTCCATCCCCCCACGGACGGGAGCAACCAGTCCTTCCAGCTGAATCTCCAGACCCTGGGGTCCCTGGCCAGCTTCACCTACACGGCGGACGCCATCAAGCGTCACGGCGCGGTGCCCAGCATGCTGCTGTCCCACGGCGGCCAGTTCGCCGGGGCCTACATGAAGGACAAGGAGAAGCTGAACAGCCTGGTGCAGTACGGCCCGGTGGACTGCGTCCGCTATGACGGCGTCCAGGTGCGGGCCCTGACCCACGAGCAGCTGGCGGATATCGCCAGGGCCTATGGCGAGACGGCGGCCCTGGCCAAGCGGGCGGGCTTTGAGATGGTCACGGTTCACGGGGGCCACGGCTGGCTTTTGAACCAGTTCTTCTCCCCCTACTTCAACAAGCGCACGGACGAGTACGGCGGCAGTCTGGAAAACCGGGTCCGTTTCCCCCGGGAGGTGCTGGACGCCATCCGCGCCGCCGTGGGTCCCGGCTTCCCCATCGAAATCCGGCTCAGCGGCCGGGAGGGCATGGAGGGCGGATACGAGGTGGACGAGGCCTGCCGGATTGCGGAGGCCATTCAGGACAAGGTGGATCTGATCCACGTCTCCGCAGGCTCTCACCGCTTCGGCTTCCACATCACCCACCCCTCGATGTTCGACGAGCACGGCTGCAACGTCCACCTGGCGGCGGAGATCAAAAAGCACGTCCATGTGCCCGTGGCGACGCTGGGCGCGCTGAACGACCCCGCCATGATGGAGGAGATTCTCCAGTCCGGGAAGGCGGACATCATCGAGATGGGCCGGGAGCTGCTGGCGGACCCCTATCTCCCCGCGAAGACCATGGCCAACCACCCGGAGGACATCAAGAAGTGCCTGCGCTGTTTCACCTGCATGGCGGAGCGGGTGAACACCTCCACCCGGCGCTGCGCCATCAATCCCTTCATCGGCCATGAGCTGGAGGGGCTGGAGGTCGTTCCCGCCCTGCGGCCCAAGAAGGTGCTGGTGGCCGGCGGAGGCGTGGGCGGCATGCAGGCCGCCGTCACCGCCGCCCAGCGGGGCCACAAGGTCCTTCTCTGCGAGAAGAGCGGCGAGCTGGGGGGCATTTTGAAGAGCGAGCAGATCATCCCCTTCAAGCGCGAGATGTACGAGCTGGGCCTGAGCCTGGCCCGACAGCTGGAGCAGGAGGGCGTGGAGGTCCGTTTGAACACCGCCGTGACGCCGGAGCTGGCGGAGGAGCTGGCCCCGGACGCCCTGATCGTCGCCGTGGGGTCCGAGCCCATTGTGCCCCCGATTCCGGGCATCGACGGCGAAAACGTGGTGGTGGTCAACCGCTATTACCTGGAGCATGAAAAGGTGGGCGACACTGTGGTGGTGCTGGGCGGCGGCCTGGCGGGCTGCGAGTGCGCGGTGCACCTTGCCCGGGAGGGAAAGAAGGTCCACATCGTGGAGATGCGGGACGACATTGCCGTGGACGCCAACGTGCGCCACCGTCCGGCCCTCATGAGGGAGATTGAAAAACAGGGCATCTTAGTACATACCGGCTGCACTGGAAAGAAGATCACGGAGGAGGGCATCCTCTGCGGCGGCAAGGACGGCGGGGAGGAGCTGGTCCCCGGCGCCAGCGTGATCTGCGCCGTGGGGCAGCGGCCCTGCCGAAGCGCGGCGGACAGTCTTTTGAACTGCGCGCCCGTGGTCCGGCTGGTGGGCGACTGCGTGCGCCCGTCCAATATTACCAACGCCGTCTATCAGGGACACCACGCCGCGCTGGACGTCTGAGTTCCCCTCCGCTTCCGTCTGGAGGCCGGGGACGCGGAAGCCGCCCGCCGCAATGGGAGTTGATTTATGAAAATTGAGCATCTTTTCTACCTGAAGGAAATCGCCCGGTGCCGGTCCATCTCCGCCGCGGCAAAGCGGCTGTATATCGGCCAGACCACTCTGAGTGCGATCATCAAGTCCATGGAGGAAGAGATCGGCATCCAGATTTTTCGCCGCATTTCCAGCGGCGTGGTGCCCACGCCGGAGGGGGAGCGGATTTTGGAGCTGTCTGACGAGATCATTGGCAAGTACAACGAGATGGTCTTCTCCTTCCGGACGGGGGACGCGCTGGAAAAGCGCATCCATCTTCTGTGCGACGCGACGATGTGCCGCTATTTCTCCGTACACCTGACTATGGTGCTCCAGGAGGCCAACGAGATGGCGTCCATCGTGTTCCATGAGACGGAGCGGAAGAAGCTGCTGTCCCTTCTGCTGGACGGCATCGCCAACATCGGCGTGACCTCCATGGACGAGACGGTGGAGCTGGGCGGCTTTCGGGAGCAGGCGGAGAAAAACGACCTGGAGGCGATCTGCCTGGGCGTGGACAAGTTCTATCTCTGCGTGCGGAAGAATCACGAGCGCTTCGCCCGCCGCAGTCAGGTGGACATCAACGAGCTGATTGGGGAGCGGTACGCCGCCCCCCAGCACTACTCCACCGTGCCCAACGGGACCGCCTTCAGCGAGGCCTTCCGGCGGATGCACTGCGTGGCGGTGTTTCCCACGCCGGAGCTGGTCAAGGAGGCGGTGGTGGGGAGCGACATGATTACCATCCTCTCCGGCCGGGCGCTGGTGAACGACCCCTATGTGCGGATGGGGGCGCTGGTGGCGATTCCGCTGACCGGGTTCTCCGTTCCCAACCGGACGGGCATCTATATGTTCAGCCGGAAGCGGACCACCCTGAACTACTTTGAGAAGATCGTCTACGATACGCTGGTGGAGTACCGGGGCCACATGCAGGACCCCGCCGCGCAGGACGAGCCCTATCCGCCGCTCTCGCCGTTCCGGTGAGGGGATGGAGAGCGGGAAAACCACAGCGGAGCCGGGAGAAATCCCGGCTCCGCTGTGGCTTCTTTTCAAAAGGGGCTGTGGGAAGGGGCGAAGGCGCCGCCTCAAAGAGTCAGCAGCCTGCCCATTTCCGGCAGTTTGACGCCCACCCCGGCGCAGCGCAGAGAGGCCCAGATGCTGGCCTGGTTGCTGGTGACCACCGGGAGGCCGAAATCCTCCTCCATGTAGCGGATCATGTCGATGCAGTCCAGGGCGGTGCAGCTGACGAAGATGCCGTCCGCCCCGGTCAGGTCCAGCTTCTTCACCTGCTGGTAGACGAACTGGGGGGTCAGGGTCGGAATATACTCCCGGGTGGGATTCATGTCCACGATGGTGGTGACGCCCACGCCGTTTTTCTCCAAAAACAGCTTCTCCGCGTCGTTGGTGGCGTCGGGATAGGGGGTGATGACCGCCAGACGGGTCATGCGCAGGGCCTGGAAGGCCTCCAGAATGGCGGTGCTGGTGGTCAGGCCCTTGGTGCCGGTCACGTCCTCGATGATCCGGACGCACTCCTTGTCAAAGGTGGGTCCGCCGATGAGACTGCCGGAGGTGCAGGCGAAGATGATGACGTCCTGCTTGTCCCGGGGGTCGTAAAACCGGCGGCAGCCCTCCTCCAGGCCGCTGGCCATCATCTTCAGGTTCTCCGGCGTGGGGCCCGCGCCGGGCTTTCCCCAGGGGATGTGCATGGTGCTGACGCCCACGCCGGGGGGAACGCGGTGGTTAAAGTCGTTTTCAACGGTGACAGCCGGGCCGGGGCAGATGGCCCCGATCTTCGCGCGCCAATTCAGCATATGGATACCCCTTTCTATTACAGTGTGAAGAGCCGGCCCAGGCCGCCGGTCCTGGCGCCCACCCTGGCCAGGCGCAGGCTGGCCCAGAGGCTGGCCTGGTTGCTGGTGATGACCGGCAGGCCGAAGTCTTCCTCCATCTCCCGGATCACGCCCATGCAGTTCAGGCCGGTGCAGCTGACAAACAGGGCCTCCGCGCCGGTCTTGTCCATTTTTTTGGCCTGGCCGTAAACATAGACGGGGTCCAGGGAGGGGATGAACTGCCGCTGGGGATTCATGTCCACCAGATTGGTGACCTCCACGCCGTTTTTCTCCAGGAACAGCCGCTCCGCCTCGTTGGTCTCGTCGGGGTAGGGAGTGATCAGCGCCACCTTTCCCGCGCCCAGGCGGCGCAGGCCCTCCAGCACGGCGGTGCTGGTGGTCAGCCCCTTGGTGCCCGTGACCCGCTGGATGAGCTGAATGCACTCCTGGTCGAAGGTGGGCCCGCCGATGAAGCTGCCGGAGGTACAGCCGAAGATGATTACGTCCTGCTCCACCCGGGGGTCCAGGAAGGAGCGGCAGCCCTCCTCCAGATTGGCGGCCATGGACTTGAGCCGCTCCGGCGTGGGACCGTTGCCCGGGGCGCCCCAGCCGATGTGCATGGAGCTGATGCCGACGCCCTCCGGCGCATAGCGGTTGAAGTCGTTCTCCGCCGTGACGGCGGGGCCGGGGCAGATCAGACCGATCTTTGCGCGCCAGTATAACATGGGATCATTCCTTTCCTTTGATTTTGAGCTCTCCTTCCAGTATACCCCTCCGACCCGTTTCCGGCCAATCGCTTTTTCTGCTTGCTTCCATAAAGAAAACCGGAATCCGGCGGCGCGGGAGCGGGCGGCGTTTTTTTGAACTTTTTTGAAAGAAATCCCCGGCAAAAGGGACGGTCCGCAAAATCTCGGAACCGGTATGCGTTTTTTTGGTAGCGGAGAGCGTAAATCACCATTGGACACCCGGAGATGGGAGCCATTACAATAAAAGCGGAAATTCCAAATTTACAGTACAGCCGGGGAGTGAAAAACTATGGGTTTTAGTCAGCACAAGCTCACGACGAATTACACGCAGATTCTCTCGGAATACATCCGGAACACCAAGTATGAGGACCTTCCGCCGGAGGTGGTGGAGCGGGCCAAGATCATCACCACCCAAGTGATCGGCGTGGCGCTGGCGGCCAAGGACATGGGCGAGACGAAAAAGGCCATTGAGCTTGCCAAGCAGTGCAACGCCGGCGGAGGCGGAGAGGCCACCGCCTGGGTGGACGGGTCCAAGCTCAGCCTGGAAAACGCCTGCATGCTCAACGGCACGCTGGCGGACATGCTGGACTGGGAGGACTGCTCCTGCACGGGGCACCCCTCCTGCGGCATCGTCCCCGTGGCCTGGGGCGTGGCGGAGAGCCGGAAGCTCTCCGGCAGGGATTTTATTACGGCGGTGGTGGTGGGCTATGAGGTCTACCAGCGCATCGCCATGGCGGTGCAGCCGTCCCTGGACGAGCGGACCCGCCGGGGCTGGGGCCTGACCAGCTGGCAGCTTTTCGGCTCCCTGGTTCCCGCGGTGAAGCTGATGGGCCACGATTCCCTTCAGATCAACAAGGCCTTGAGCATGGCCACCACCTGCGCCCCCATTCCCACCAATCTCCACGAGTACACCAAGTCCGACGTCTATCATTTCGAGCACGGCTTCCGCAATCAGGTGGCTGTTACCCTGGCCCGCTGCGCCAAGCTGGGGGTGGAGAACCTGGAGGACGGCATCGACGACTTCGGGGCCTTCGGCACCCTGGTGACCCAGGAGCGCCACGATCCCAGCTGGTACACCCGGGAGCTGGGGCAGCGCTACATGATTATGGAGACGCTTTTGAAGCACTGGCCCGCCAACATGTGGGTCCAGACGCCAGTGGAGATTGTCTACAACATCGTCACCAAAAACGGCATCGGTCCCGAGGACATTGAGGAGATCATCGTCAAGCCCGGCACCCACCGCCGCATGGACCCCGTGGGGGACGGCTTCACCTCCATCACCCACGCGCAGTTCAACATCCCCTTTGTCCTGGCCGCCATGCTGTATGACCGGACGCCCGGCTCCGCCTGGTACACCCCGGAGAACATGAGGGACGAGAAGGTCGTCGCCCTGGCCCGGCGTGTGAAGGCCAGCGACGATCCCATCGACTCCCCCATCAACGGCTTCGAGCTCTTCCAGCGGGGGGACTATCCCTGGAAGACGATGATCGTGAAGACGAAGGACGGGCGCACCTTCTCCGAGAGCATGAGCTGCCACCCCGGCCATCCGGCCAACATGATGGACCGGGAAGAAATCTCCTCCCGCTTCCGGATTCAGGCCGCCCCCGTTCTGAGTGAGGACAGGATGGAAAGGGCGCTGGAGGTCCTTTTGAATCTGGAGAGCTGCGAAGACCTCTCCACCCTGGATTGGATGCTGCACTGAGCGGCGGCTATTACGGAAAACGGAGGTTCCTGATATGCATTACAGCTGGCATAAAATTGAGACGAACTATACCGACATCCTCAGCGAGTTTACGGAGAAGACCCGGTTCGAGGACATCCCGCCGGAGGTCGTGGAGCGGGCGAAGATGATTATGCTGCAAACCATCGGCGTGTCCCTGGCGGCCAAGGACGTGCCCGGCACCAAAAAGGCCGCCGAGATGGCCCTGGCGGCCAACGGCGGCGCCGGAGGGACTGCCACCGGATGGGTCAGCGGCGACCGGCTGGCCCCCGCCAACGCCGCGTTCCTGGCCGGCGCCCTGTCGGACATGCTGGACTGGGAGGATACCTCCTGGACCGGACACCCGGCCTGCGGCATCGTGCCCTGCGCCTGGGTGGAGGCGGAGCACCTGAAAAAAAGCGGCAAGGACCTGCTGACGGCCATCGTCCTGGGCTATGAGGTCTATCAGCGCATCGCATGCGCCGTGCAGCCCACCCTGGATTTCCAGCAGGAGCACGGCTGGGGCCTGACCAGCTGGCAGATCTTCGGGTGCATCATCCCCGCCGTGAAGCTGATGGGCCTGGACGCCAACGCCATCAACAAGGCCATCGGCCTGGGCACGGCGTGCAGCACCCTGCCCACCTGCCTCCATGAGTTCACCATGTCCGACTTCTACCACTACGAGCACGGCCTGCGGGCCCGGGACGGCATCGTCATCGCGAACCTGGTGCAAAAGGGCGTCCACAACTTCATGGACGGGCTGGACGATCCCGCGGCTTACGCCAATCTGATGACGGACCATTACGATCCCTCCTGGTACACCCGGGAGCTGGGGGAGACCTGGCTGACCATGACCACGCTTTTAAAGCACTGGCCCGCCAACATGTGGGTCCAGACCCCCGCCGAGCTGGCCTCCGAGATCATTTTTGGAAACGGCCTGCGGAAGGAGGACATTCGGGAGATCATCGTCGATCCCCCCAGGATGAGCCGCATGGACCTGCCGCCGGAGGGGGGCTTCAAGTCCCTGACCCACGCCCAGTTCAGCATTCCCTACGTCATCTCCGCCATGCTGCACGACCCCACCCCCGGCGCCAACTGGTACAGCCGGGAAATGCTGAGCAATCCGGACGTCATCGCCTTCGCGAAACGGGTTGTTCCCGGAAACTCCCCGCCGGACCCCCGGGGACTGGGCTTCAAGCTCTTCCGGGAGGGCTCCTTCCTCATGAAGACCATGACCGTCAACACCTTCGACGGGCGCAGCTTCACCAAATCCATGGACTGCCACCCCGGCCACCCCGCGAACATGATGACCCGGGAGCAGTTTGTGGACCGCTTCCGGATTCAGGCGGCCCCCGTCCTTGGCGGAGAGAAGCTGGAGCGGGCCATCGACGCGCTGTGCAGCATTGAAACCTGCGAGGATATTTCAACCCTCAGCGGGTTCCTGCACGGAGACGGCGGGAGGACGATATGAACAAAATCGCCATTGTGGGCTTCGGCGGCGCGGGGTATCACGCCGCCTCCGAGGCGCGAAGAAGGGACCCGTCGGCCCAGATCGACGTCTACGCGGACGTGGACCTGGGGCCCTCCAACCCCATGCTGACCACCTATTACGTCAAAGGCGCGATCCCCTATGACGCCCTGTTTCCCTTCGGCCCTCTGGAGAAGATCACCCGGGAGCTGAACCTGAACTTTTACGGCAAAAAGCCCGTCACCGGGCTGGACGCCGCCGCCCGGACCCTCCGTTTCGCGGACGGGAGCCAGGCGGCCTATGACAACATCCTGATCAGCACGGGCGCCTCCGCCCTGGTGCCGCCCATTCCGGGAATCGACCTGCCGGGCGTTGTGAAAATGCGGACGGTGGCGGATGCCGTGGCCCTGAAAGAGGCCCTGGACGCCGGAAAGATTCGAAGCGGCCTGGTCATCGGCGCGTCCTGGGTGGGCATCAAGGTGGTGGAGGACCTGGTGGAGCGGGACATTCCCTGCACGCTGGTGGACGGCGCCAAGTGGATGTTCTGCGTGGCGGCCTTCGAGGAGACGGCCCTCCGCATCCACAAGGACCTGGAGGGCAAGGGCGTCTCCCTGGCCTTTGAGCAGATGCTCTCCTCCATTGAGCGGGAGCCGGACGGACGGCTGACGGCGGTGATGCAAAGCGGAAGGCGCTTCACCGCAGACATGGTGGCGGTGTGCATCGGCGTCCGGCCCAACGTGGGCTTTTTGAAGGACAGCGGCCTGGAGCTGGGCCGGGCGGTCCGGGTGGACCCGGGCATGCGGACCAGCGCCGAAGGCGTCTACGCCGCGGGGGACTGCTGCGAGGCGATTGAAAAGCAGTCCGGCGTTCACAAATACGTGGGCGTGTGGGCCAACGCCGGGAACCAGGGCCGGGTGGCCGGGGCCAACATGACCGGCGGGCGGGAGGAATTTGACGCCAACATCCTTTTGAATCTGGCCCACTACCTGCACTTTGACTTTATCAGCATCGGCGACGTCAGCGCCTGCCGGCCCGGGGACGAGGTCTATGAGTATGAGGACGAGACCTATTACATCCGGGGCGTGCGGAGGGGAGCGGACATCCAGTGCGTGAACCTCATCGGCTCGGCGGAGAGCAACGGCATTTTGAAAAACAGCCTGCTGAAGGCCTTCTCCAGCCGGCCGGGGCAGATGGACGTGGCTTCCGCCTGCAAGCTGAAGGAGAAGGGCTTCCCCGACAGCTTCATTGATTTCATAGGAGGGAAAAAACTTGACTGAACTGGAGAAAAGGATCAAGGCGAAAATCCCCGGTGAGGACACGGGGATCGAGGTCCGGCGGTCCCTCTGCGCGATTTGCAGCCCCGGACACCACTGCGGCCTGGACTGCTATGTGAAGGACGGCAAGGTCCTGAAGGTGGAGGGAACGAAGGAGCACCCCTACAACAAGGGCTATATCTGCGCCAAGGGCGTGAACAACCGGGACTATATCTACCGCAGCGACCGCCTCCAAACGCCCCTGCGCCGGGTGGGCCGGCGGGGCGAGGGAAAATTTGAGCCCATCACCTGGGAGGAGGCTTACGCGGAGATTGACCGCAATCTCAAAAAGGTGAGGAAGACTTACAGCCCCCACGCCGTGGCCTTCTTCTCCGGCTACTGCAAATGGTACCGCCCGATTCTCCACCGCTTTGCCTACGCCTTCGGCTCCGTGAACTACGGCAGCGACGACAGCACCTGCAACCAGGCCGGCGTCCTGGCGGGGATGATGACCGCCGGAGCGGGGGGCGGACCGGATTTCGCCCGGGCGAACACCTTCCTGGGCTGGGCCTACTGCGGCTATTACTCCAACCATCTCTCCGTGCAGAAAGTGCAGGCCCTGAAGGCGCGGGGAGGGAAGGTCATCATCGTGGACTCCCGCGTTACGCCCGCCGCCAAGAATCTGGCGGACATCTTCCTCCACATCAACGCGGGCACCGACGCCGCCCTGGCTTCCTGCATGGCCAACCTGATTATCCAGAATGGCTGGGCGGACATGGACTACATCCAGCGGTATACTTACGGCTATGAGGAGTACGCCGCGTACGTCAAGCGCTTCGACCTGGAGACCACCAGCAAAATCACCGGCCTGGACCCGGCGGACATTCTGGAGGCCACCCGCGTCTTCGCCACCAACGGCCCCGCCTGCATCAACCAGTCCACCTCCACGCTGGTACACTACACCAACGGCTTCCAGACCTTCCGGGCGATCTTCTGCCTCTCCGCCCTGACGGGGAATTACGACCGGGCCGGCGGCAACATCCCCAACCCCATGACCTACCTCCACAAGCCCGCGGGCTTTCCCACCCGGGAGAAGGAGTTCTACTCCTCCATCCGGCCCACAGACGAGCGCCGCATCGCCGAGGGGAAATTCCCCATCTGGGACAAGTATTACGACGAGTTTCAGGCCATGGACCTGGCCCGCCAGATCAAGACCGGAACGCCCTATCCCGTCCGGGCCATTGTGGGCGTGGGCATGAACATCAAGATGTTCCCCGAGACGGACAAGCTGGCGGAGGCCATCCAGACGCTGGACTTCTTCGTGGACAGCGACCTCTTCATGACGGAGACAGCCAAGTACGCCGACATCCTGCTTCCGGCCTGCTCCTCTTTGGAGCGGGGAGAGCTGAAAGCCTATCAGGGCGGCTATCTGACCTTTACAAAGCCGGTGATTCCGCCGCTGTACGACTCCAAGCCCGATGTGGACTGGCTGTGTGAGCTGGCCCGCTACATGGAGCTGGAGGACGAGATGCTCAGCGCCGGATACGAGGCCTGCATGGACTGGATCATCGACGGCTGCGGACTGACCGTGGCGGACCTGAAGGCCAGCGACCTGCCCGTCAAGGTGCCCATCGCCAAGCCGGTGATGCCGGGGGCGTACATCGAGCACTGCAAGACCCCCTCCGGGAAGTTTGAGTTCACCTCCCAGAGGGTGATGGAGTTCCAGAAGGTCTATGGCCTGAATCCCCTCCCGGAGTACTACGACGCCCTGGGGGACGAGGACAGCGAGGAGATGCGCCGGGACTATCCCTTCCACCTCTCCACCGGCACCCGGACCGGCACGGCCATTCACTCCCGGCTTCACGAGTCCCCCTGGGCCCGGAGCATCCGTCCGGAGCCCCTGTGCGAGATTCACTTCCAGGACGCGGAGGCCCTGGGCATCCGGGACCGGGACCCGGTGATCCTCTGGAGCCCCAAGGGAGAGATCCGCGTCAAGGCGAAGCTGACCAGCAAGCTCAAGCCGGGGCACCTGCAAATGCTGCACGGCTATTCGGAGGCCAACGTCAATCTGCTGGTCTCCACCACGCACCTGGACCCCTACACCGGCTTCCCCGGCTTCAAGGGGCTTCGGTGCAACATCCGGAAAGCGTAAGGAGGAGAGAGTTCATGAAATATGTCATCGCGTTTGATCCGGATCAATGCAGCGCCTGCTCCGCCTGCGCCATTGCCTGCATGGACCAGAATGACATCGACGTCCAGGCGGGGGAGGCGGCTTACCGCAAGACCTATGACACGGAGTTCAAGACGCCGGAGGGCTATTACTGCGCCTATGTCTCCGCCGCCTGCATGCATTGCGCGGACGCGCCCTGCATCAAGGCCTGCCCCGTGGGCTGCATCCAGAAGGACGGCGATACGGGCTTTACGATCTACGACAACACCAACTGCATCGGCTGCAAGAGCTGCGCCATGGCCTGCCCCTTCGGCGCGCCCCGCTTCCGCCAAAGCGACGGGAAAATGGTGAAGTGCGACGGCTGCTATATGCGGGTGAAAAACGGCATGCAGCCCGCCTGCGTCCGGGCCTGCTCCTTCGGCGCGCTGCAATGTATGACGGAGGAGGCGTTTGAGGCTCAGGAGGGCCTGCGGGCCCTGCACCGTCTGGCGAAGAGCGTGGATATTTGACGGGAGCCCGTCAACATTACAGAATCATGAGGGAGGAAACATCATGGCTAACGAAGCGAAAAAGGGAATCGTCCGGAGCAAGGCCTACTACGTCAATGCCATCGTCGGCGTGGTCCTGATGTTCGGAATTGGCTTTATTCCGCCGGTGGAACCGATTACCGAGATGGGCATGAAGGTGCTGGGCATCTTCATCGGCATGATCTACCTGTTTTCCGCGTGCGACGTGCACTGGCCTGCGCTGCTGAGCATCTGCGCCCTCTCCATTGTGGGCTACTGCTCGCTGGGGCAGGCGGCGGCGGGCAGTCTGGGCCACGCGGTGGTGTTCCAGAGCGCCACGGCGTATATTGTGGCCGGCGCCCTGAACTACTACGGAGTCACGGAGCATATCGCCCGCTGGATGCTGTCCAGAAAGGCCCTGAAAGGGCATCCGTACCTCTTTGTCTACATCATCTACGCGTCGCTGATGTTCATCTGCATCTTCACCAGCTCCCTGGCCATGATTATTTTGTACTGGGCCATCTTCGACGGAATCTTGAAGGTCCTGCACTACGAGAAGGGAGACAAGTTTGCCAACAGCACCATCGTCGGCATTGCGCTGGCCTTTGTGACGGGCGGCGCCATCGCCCCCATCCGGGGCTGGCAGATGTCGCTGTTCAACCTGTGGGGAGAGACAGTGGCCCCGCTGTCTTTGATGAAGTTCATGGCGGTGACCCTGCCGGGCGCGCTTGCCAGCATGGGGCTGTATCTGCTCTATCAGGTGAAGGTTCTGAAGGTGAATACAAAGCCGCTCCATGACTTCGACGTCACCTCCCTGGCCAACGAGACGGGCATGGACAAGCGCCAGCGCAAGCTGCTGTGGTCCGCGGCGGTGGTGTTCTTCTTCGTGTTTCTCAGCGCCCTGCTGCCCAAGAGCTTCCCTCTGTACGACCTGATTGCCAACAAGATTTCCGCCGCCGGCTTCTTTGCCCTGGGCGCGGCCTATATCTCCATGGCGTCGGCGGACGGGCGGGAGTCCCTGATTAAATTTTCCGAGGTGGCGGGGAACTGCATCCAGTGGCCGGTGCTGCTGATGATCGGCTCCACCATGGTGGTGGCCTCCGCCATGACGAACGAGGCCACCGGCATCATTGCCTTCATCTCCCAGACCCTGGGCGGCGTGTTCCATGGCCGGGGCCCCTGGTTTGTGCTGATTGTGGCGATGCTGGTTACCAGCATTTTGACAAACGCCGCGTCCAACATCGCCATCGGCACAGCCATGGTTCCCATTCTGGCTCCCTTCATTGAGTCCACGGGGTCCAACGCCATGGCCATCGGCATCATGCTGATCTGGCTGGTAAATATGGGCCTGATTCTGCCCGGAGCCTCCGCGCCGGTAGGCCTGATCCACGGCAACGAAAATCTCACCAGCCGGGAGGCGTATACCTATTCCTGCGTTGGAATGCTGGTGATTCTGCTCGCGACGATTCCGCTGGCGGTGATTGCGAATATCTGCTTCTGAGCGGCGCGCCGCGGAGAAGACCGGCGCATAATGGCAGAACGCCGTTCCGGCGGGAGGCAATTGCCTCCCGCCGGATTTTTGCGGAGCTGGTTCCATGGCCGGCGGTCGGGTAAACGTGTTTTCCAGACATCACCAAGACTTCCGGCGGCATAAGGCGGCTAAAATTGTGGATACTAGCATTTGCCAGAGTGACATAGCAACCATCACTTTTCAAAGGAGTTTTTCAATATGAAGGCAACTGGAATTGTGCGGCGGATTGACGACCTCGGCCGGGTGGTTATTCCGAAGGAAATTCGCCGCACCATGCGTATCCGGGAGGGCGACCCGTCGCAGACAACATTGGAGCCGTGGGAGCGGTTCTGCGGGGGGATGATGAGGCTGGAGAAGAGAATGGGGTGGGGTACATAGGCGGTTTGACTTGTTGATGTGGGCAGGAAATGGTATAATAGAGAAGAGAGCGTTACACACAGGCTGAAAGGATACGTGTATGGATGAATTGACAAAACGAGAAAACCTGCCGAACAGCCCTCAGTCTGAGGACGCCTACCGCTCCATCCGGGGCTATGTCATCGAGGCCCAGGGGCAGGTCTATGCGGCGGTGAACGCCGCCATGGTGACGGCCTATTGGAAGATTGGCAAGTCGATTTTTGAAGCCTGCGGGGAAAACGACCGGGCGGCCTATGGCAAGCAGGTGCTCCAGTACATTTCTGGGCGGCTTACGGAGGAATTTGGGAAGGGGTTCAACCTCCGCAATCTGCGGTACATGCGGCAGTTTTATCTGACTTTCCCAAACGTGAACGCACTGCGTTCCGAATTGAGCTGGACGCATTATCGTTCCCTAATGAAGGTAAATGATGCCAAAGCGCGGACCTTCTATATGGAGGAGTGTGCAAAGGCTGGATGGAGCTCCCGTCAGCTGGAGCGGCAGATTAACACCATGTTTTACCAGAGGCTACTTGCCAGCCGGGACAAGGAAAGCGTGGCGGCGGAAATTCAGACCAAGGAACCAAAGCCCGAGTATGAGCAGATTATAAAGGACCCCTATGTGCTGGAGTTCCTGGACCTCCCAGCCAACGAACATTTCTACGAGTCGACCCTGGAACAGGCCCTGATTGACCATTTGCAGAAATTCCTTCTGGAGCTGGGGCGTGGGTTCTCCTTTGTGGCGCGGCAGAAGCATTTCAATGTGGATGGGCAGCATTTTTATATTGACCTGGTGTTTTACAACTATATTTTAAAGTGCTTCGTGCTGATAGACTTAAAGACAGGCATCCTCACCCACCAGGACATCGGACAGATGCAGATGTATGTGAACTACTACACCCGCTATCAGATGAACGAGGGAGACAACCCGCCGGTGGGTCTGCTCTTGTGCGCCCAAAAGAGCGACACCCTGGTCCGGCTGACCCTGCCGGAGGACAACCGGCAGATCTACGCCGCGAAGTATATGCCTTATCTGCCTACGGAAGAGGAGCTGAAACGGGAGCTGAATCTGGAGGACTTCGAGAAGCTGGAGGAGCGGTAGGACAAGGAATCCCAAATTTCGACAGGTTTCGTTGGCAGGAGCGGTTTTTGTTGCTTACTGACACTATCGGCCCTGAAACTAAATAAAAGGAGCGATCAGTATGGGAAAAGTTCGCAGTCAAGAAGGTAAAAACCGGCATCAAATTTAACCTGAAAGCCGGGAACGGCGAGATCATTGCCACCTCCGAGGTCTACACCTCCCGATCCGCCTGCCTGAAAGGCGTGGCAAGCGTGCGAAAAAACGCGCCGGAAGCCGAGACGGTGGATGAGAAAGAGTAAACATCTGTGGAAATCAAAAGGGGGTGGTGGCATGGATCATCGTCCCTTTTGTATTGCCTGCTTGCCAGCCCACAACGGCGGGGGTATACTATGATGGAAGTCAAAAATTGACAGAATGTGAGGATGTTTTTATGGAGCCTGTATTTTACACCGTCCAGAATATCAACGGAGACTACGCCTATATGGTCAGCGACACAGGAGTGGACAACCAGGTGGCTATGTTCCTGCTGCCGGAGGGCACGGACGTGGGTAGCCGGTTGAAGTGGGAGAATTTTGAGTGGGAGCTGTTGAGATAATCGGAGGGACTCATGATGCGGATTGAAACAAGGAGGCTGTATATCCGGCCAATGACGGATGATAATCTTGACCTAATGTCCCTGATCTGGCTGGAACGGTCCCCTACGTTGTTTGATAACGACAAAGAATTTCAGGAGAAAATTCTTCCAGAATTATGGAAAACCACAAAAAATCCGTCTGTGCTGTCCTACCTGATTTTCCTGCGGGACGGCGGCCAATTCTGCGGCCGCGTGAATATGCAGAAAATAGATGAGGAAGTCCCGGAATTAGGTATTGACCTTCTGGAGAAGTACCAGAATCATGGCTATGGCCCGGAGGCAATCACTACCTTTGCAAACTGGTATGGGGAGAACCGCCATGTGTCGGAAATCAAGGTTCGTATCATGACCGTAAATACCCGCAGCACCCACGTGTTTCAAAAGCTGGGGGCGGAATATCTACAGGAGGATTCGACCTTTTCGGCTGCTATAAAGCGTCTGGCGGAGGAGCTGCCGGAAAAGCAGGAAACCATTATGCGCGACCTGAGCGTGCGGGAATATCTTCTGAAACTGCCGATTGCCAGCGTTTCAGATACAGCCCTGTAATGCTGTCCGGGTTCCACGTAATCTCCTCCAACCTCTCTCTGCCGCCACAATCCGTCCCCCGGTCTCGCCGCCGGACAGGCTGGGGATCTCATTCCTAAAGTCAGATAGCCCAGGTCCTTCAAGACTTGGAGGCGTTGGCGAACCAGCTTCATATCTTTGCAAACTTCCAGCGCCGTGTCCACATCCGTAGCCATCAGCTCCGGCAGTTTTGTTTTGCCCACCGCTGTCTCTAGGCCGGGGACCGGGCTCTCCAAAATCAAGGTGGTCTTGCCAGGCCCAGACACGCCCGTGACCACCACCAAGTGGCCCTTGGGGATGTTCGTGTCCAGAGGCTTCACCGTATGAATAGCCCTGGCGACGATGACGATCTGATTCCGGAGGACGTCTACGTCGGTGTTTTTCAGGTTATGGACCCGAACCCCGTAGATACTGCTGGTTTAAGACATGGCGGTTTCCTCCTGAGATAGGTAGGGGGTATCCCACACCAAATGGAAGAAAACCCAGTTTTATGAACATTCCTGATGTTGGCTGCGAAATTTGTATTAACATTGACAATTTTTTCATCTTGCACTACAATTAAAATAATTCCTGCTACTTTTTGCTGCGGGATTTGGCTGTCACTGGCTGATACTGAGTACCTGGAGGGCTAATAACATGAGTGACTTCAAACTGAAAATTATAATCGGCGATGCCCAGATTGAACTTGAGGGCGAGGGAGAACTCGTTCATACAATGTTTCAGGAGCTCAGAGAATCTGGCTTGGGAAATATTTCACCACTCGTCCACACGAAAGCACAAAGTGTGCAAAATTGTGAAGTCAGCAAGAGCAGCAATGAATCGACGACAGCATTATTGGCCGAGGAGCCTGCAGTTGTTGGTGAGGCCTCCGATTTTGAGCTTCCCCCTTTAAACAGCGTCGTTATGCAAGGTTTACCTCAAAAGGAATCCGAATGGATGCTCATTTATGCTTTATATGCTTCAAATTGCGGAAAAGGGGTTTTTAGTAAGGAGGACTTGCGTGCGAAATATGAGGAGTCAAATCGTGTCACACAGTCGCATAGTAATCATTTCATCGAAAATCTAAGGACTCTGTTGTCTTTAAAATACATCTCTGCGGTCAGCCAAACCGATTACCGCATGGAACAAACCGGCATTCAAAAGGCCAGAACCATTTTGTCGGGAACTTCTGAAGGTCAAAATGGGCAGAAGTCTCGCAGAGCTTCACGAAAGCGTAACCCACAAAAATATCTATTTTTGGAGTTGAATCTGTTCGAGGCAGAACGTACGCAGTTCAAAAAGTTTTGGAATGGGCATAAGCACACGTCCAACATAGACAAGGCTGTCTTGACTGCATATTGGCTGAAGGCAAAAAAGAACATTGAAGGTTTTACACCTGACCATTTATTTAGAAACTGTACCAATAGAGGGAAAAGTAGTATAATGAGGGAATGATACAGAA
>NZ_CAJTUX010000012.1 GCF_910579365.1 uncultured Oscillibacter sp. | reverse complement strand
CAGGAAGAAACAAAAGGGTTTTATGTAAGCAGAGAAACGGCAAATGGCTTCCTGTGCCTGCCCAGAAACATCACCCAGCGTCTCGCGGAGGCGCACTACAAATTTGATGAGTCGGACGCATGGCTGGATCTCTGGTGCCACACGGTATACCAGGAGCCCGGCAATGCGTTTTCTCATATGGCGCCAGCGGTTCAGTTCGGAAAGCTGGGCGCCGTTCTTACCCTTGAGGCCCTGGGCCAGCGTTGGGGCTGGGAGAAGACAAAGGTTTGGCGCTTTTTCAGAAAACACGCGGATGCCTTCCCGCTGTATAAGCTGCCGGGTTCCTTTGGCTGCCTGGTCTTCAACGCCGCCTACCCAACAGGGTCCGCCGTCACGCTGCCGGAGCAGGCAGAGGTCGAACGCATTTTGAAAGAAATACGCATACTGGGTGAAAAAACGTATGGAAAAGGCGTTCCCGGCCATAAGCGGCTCGGCAGGCTGGTGGCTTGGTGCAGCCGGTATATCATAACACAGCGCAAAAGCACGGAAGAGGCAGTCCAAAACCGTGTTGCACCCTGGGACCATAATAATACGCGCACGTATTTTTCTCTGTGTAGGAATTGTAACCACTTGCATAAGGACTGCCAGGTAGGTTATATAGGGGCGTGCGCGAAAAAATTTTTTCCGGGTTCTGCGTCCAGAGCCGGACCCGGCCAGAATTTTGGAGGACTCGAATATGGAACATACCAAGGAATTCCCTTGTGGTAAGCCCCCGGAGCACGGGCCGTCTCCGAAGGCGGAGGAAATGCTGTCTCTCCTGGAGCGCAGGGGCATTGTGGAAAACCCGGAGATTCCAGACGAAAAGCGCCGCCGGATGGAGCAGGCTCTGCGGAAGAACATGTACCACAACACCCAGCTCATGCTCAAGAGCTACCGGGATATCGTCTGGGCGCTGGAATGCTTCCCGGAACGGGTGGCGGAGGAGCTGAACACGCCGCTGGAGGATCTGGACCGGCTGCTGGGCGTGGTGGATCTCTGGCTGGCCCTGGAGGATGCGAAGCTGGAGCACAAGATGCTGAGCATCAAAAAGTCCCGGCTTCTGCTGGACCGGGTAAACGACGCCCTAACGGTCCTGCGGCAGAAGCCGGGGAACGGGGAGCAGATGTACAGTGTGATTTATCAGACCTTCATCACGCCGGACAAGCTCACCCACGCAAATATCCTGTACCGCCTGAACCTCTCGGACCGGCACTATTACCGGCTCCGCCAGCAGGCTGTCAACATCCTGTCCATCCGCCTCTGGACCGCCCCAGCGGGCTGCCTGGACGCCTGGCTGGAGGTCCTGACGCTGCTGGAGGGCACCTGAACAAAGCAGCAGGCGCGGAACCAGAAACAGTTCCGCGCCTGCATTTACCCCAATACCACATCCATCTCCAAATCCTGCGCACCGGGAAAATTCTTCTTCACCTGCGCCCGGATTTTGTCCCTGGATACCGCCGGGTCCAGGCTGTAGGCCGACGCAGCATGGTCATAGCCCCACAAAGCCTCCGGGGTGGAGTAGACGGCGATGGCCCAGCCGTAGGGCACGCCCTTCTTGTTGAGCCTCCGGCGGAAATCCCGGGTGATCAGATAGCTCTGCATCTGAAGATCCGTTACCACGCCGTCAAAATTTTTCTCCCCTCCCTTGCCAAATCCCGCCTGCTGCTTGAGCTGGAAGGAGAACAGCTCCGGGCTTTCCGCAAACTGGTCCATAATCTTCTTGGCTCTGATATTGGCCAGCCCCTCATCCCACCGGCTGTCAAAATCATACCCGTCCCGGCGGCAGTTGGCAAAGAGAGGGAACCAGGCTTTGGAGACAAACCCCGCCTTCCGGCTGAAGAACTTGCCATAGGCCGCCCGGCCACTGCGGGCCATCAGCTCCCGCCACTCCCAGGGGTCCCGGGCCGGATCGCCGGTCCACCAGGAGAGACTGGAGGTATGTTCCTCCACGGAGAAGCCAGCGATTTCATTTTTGAACAGCGGGAGGAAGCCGATTTCGTCAATCCAGTCCAGCAAGTCCTCCCAGGAACGGATACGGGTCGGGTCATCCCAGTCCAGACCCCGCATGATCCATTCGCCGTGCTCGTTTGCCATAGGCGTCACCTCAGTGTTTCAGACTGGTTATCACTTTACTGGATTCCATGCCGTATGTCAACAAACAGGATATTTCAGCAGTCCATTGACGCAAGGTAATAATTCTGCTATAATTCAGTAAGAATAAATATATCGAGGTGATGATTCTATGATGATCAAATCTGCCACAGCGCTCCGCAACGACTACGATAAAATGGTGCAGCTATCCAAAGAGCGACAGGAGCCGATCTATCTGACCCGCAATGGAGAGGGGGAAATGGTTTTTCTGCCCCTGGAGCTTTGGGAGAAGCGGGAGGCGGAGCTGAACCTTTTGACGGAGCTTCTTCACAGGGAACGCAGCCGTCTCGCAGGGGCCCAGACCTTTACGATGGAGGATATGCGGCAGACCGCCGGGGAGCTGCTGAATGAAAATTGAGTGGCTTTATGAGGCACAGTGCGAATTTCGGGATTTTCTGACCTATTACCAGACCCAAGTGGGCGGGAAATACGCCAGAAAATTTGCGGATCAGATTTTAGACGCAGTTGGAAAGTTGGAGTCCTTCCCGGAGCTGGGCGTCCTTAGAAAAGATACCTTGATGGGGAAGTATGGGTTTCGGGCGTTGTTTATCAACCAGTACGTCTGTGTTTACAAGATTGAAGATGGCCTTGTTTTGATCTATCACCTGGCAGATGCCAGAAAAAACTATATGTACCATATATTCGGCATGGAATGAATGACGGTATGGCAGGTTTTATGGCAGAGAAATGGCAGGAAAATTGGCAAGGTCGGCGCCGATGACATGGCGATGAAAAAGTGGTATATTGGTATCGTCCAAAAGTGGGCGAGGGCAAAAAGGCCGTTTCCGAACGATTGACAAACATCGTATCGGGGACGGCTTTTTTGCCGCCATTTTTCAGAAAGGAGGAGGGAACCCATATGGCACAGAAGAAAGCGAAGACGCTGCGAATGGGCCTGCGGAAAGCGATGCTGGCCTGCGGCACGGCGGCGCTCTGCATCCAGTCCGCCCTGGCAGCAGGAACCGGAAACAACGGTGCGGACACGATCTGGACCCGGTTTTCCACCATCATGGCAGACGTCTACGGCCAGCTGGTGGGCATCAGCACCATCGTCGGCGTCACCGCCGCGTCCGTGGCGCTGCTGGTCCGGATGATCTCCCGTAACGAGCGGGCGGTTTCGGAGGCCACCAGCTGGCTTAAGCGCATCATCGTCACCTGGATCGTGCTGAACACGCTGGGCTTCGCGGCAGCCTATTTGCAGCCGTTGATTCAGGGCGGCAACTACACGCCTTAAACGGCGGAGGAGGCAAGGACACATGAAGAAACTTTTTTCTCTGGCGGTGTCGGCGCTGCTGTCTTTGGCGCTGGCGCTTTCCGCTTCGGCGGTTTCTCCGGAAAGTGCCGAGGCCGGCAGCATTCTCCCCGTGGATGTCATTGTGGATCAGGAGGCACAGGAGATCCATAAGGTCTATGACCTTTCCCCCAGCGTTGATCCTTCCGCCATTCCCCGGGAGGACTTCGAGCGGGATGGGCTTCGCTATGCGTGTTCGGACATCCTGCGGGAGGTAGTCATGGGAGATGAAACCCAGGCCCTGACCCAGACAGAGACGGTGGAGAGCAAGAACAAGGAGCTGGAAACCATTCTGGCGCTGCTCCCCCAGGAAAAGGACGTGGCCACAGAGGACGGCTTTTCCGGCACATTGTACCTGAACCTGAACTCCCTGCGGACGGAGGTTTCCGGATATGGCAGCTGCCAGAAGCCCGGCGAGGTCACAGAGGAACAGATTGCCCAGAGCTTTGACGGAAGGGTCTGTTGTCCCATCTGCGGCCGGTTCTCCGCTTACAGGAGGGCGCCGCAGGAGGAGGAACGGACATGACACGGAAGGAGATTCTGGAGATCGGGAATATCACCCGTGGGCGAATCCGCCGTCACGCCGTATTCACCGACTTCCTTGAGATGTCTGCCTGCATGATCAGCAGCAGCTTTGATCCGGTCCATGTCCAGCAGCGGCAGGCAAGTTTGAAGACACTGCTCCAGAAGTACCATCCGAAGGAGAAAGCGGAGTTGTCCCAGGCGTTTCTGAATCTGATCGAGCAAATTTGTGAGAATGTGGATCGCGGCTGCTTTGAGGATCTCCTGGGGCCTGCCTTCATGGAATTGTGCCCAGGCGGGAAGGGGCAGGACTTTACTCCGCCTTCGCTGTCCATGCTGCTGAACGAGCTTACGGTACCGGACGGCCAGGTGCTTCCGGAATGCGGATACTTCACCATGAACGAACCCACCTGCGGCGCTGGCTGCATCAGTCTGGCCTTCGCCGGACGGATACAGGAGCTTGGATGGAATCCGGCCCAAAACCTGGTGGTTCGGGCGGAGGATGTGGATATCCGCTGTGTATGGATGTCCTACATTCAGTTATCCCTCTATGGAATCCCGGCAGTGATCATCCATGGCGATGTGCTGGCCCTGAAGGAATACGACCGCTGGTACACACCGGCCTATCTTCTGGGCAGATGGGTTTGGCGGGCGCCGATGTCCTTCGCGCCGGGAAGAAACCGGGACGACGAACTTTTGAAAATGGCGTCCGAGCCGACCTACAGAGCCATTCGTATGCTGCAAGGAGGGCTGCTTGATGGCTAAGTATATCTCCCCGGAACGCATGACCATTCAGCAGATTCAGGCCGAGCTGGAGCGGGAGTACCAGCGGCGGAACGACATTGCCGCCAATGGCTGTCAGGACCCCTTGTGGCCGGATGGGGTCAATATGAATCTGGTCCGGAACCACATCATTTACTGGTACCGGATTTTGGAGGAACGGTGCAGCGAGGACGCGCAGGTTTCCCTGTTTGATTCCGCGGTTTTGCCCCCGGAGCGACGTCCTGTCCCGCCGGAGGTGCCTCAAGGCTATATGGTGGCGGGCTGTACTTATTCCGACCGCCTGAAGGACCGGCCTGGCCTGCGCCTCGTCTGGGGCAAGCGTGGAGAATATCATATCTGATGGAAAAGGAAAATGATTATAAAAGAGCTTTATACGCCTTATATGAACCCATGCAGGCAGGTAACGGCAAAAACAAGCCTGCATACCTTGGCAGACCGCCTGCCGGACGACGCCCGGGTCCTTATGCTTCTGGGCCTGGACGGGGACTGCGATTTCTCCCGTAAGCGCACCCGGTATCTCCCGCACCTGTGCGGCAAGGAGGAGCTTCTGACCCTCATCGACAGCGATCCCGGCCCGGAGCTGCGGCCGGTGCATGGCCTGCCGGACTATCTGGTGCTGTGCCGCCGCCACGCGGTCTGGGTGCCGGATCTGATGCGGAGCGAAACGGAAGCGGGCTGAGATGGGACAGAAATTTTATATGGAGGTCCGCGGCAGCATGACCCGGTTCGAGCCGCTGACGGAAGCTGCCCTGAACAGCTTGGAAACAGACCTGACCTTCACAGAGCTGGTGCAGATGCTGGATGCCTGCGACCTCTCCATCGACCATGTTGTACATGACCCGGGACGAAAATTTGCTAGCACATTCTATGCCGATTACGAAAAGGGGCTTTATCTTACCCTCTACCCAGGCCGGAAGTACCTCAAGGACCATCTGAGCTGTACTCATTTGGAAACCTGGCAGCAGAAGGCCGCAGCAGCATTGGAGCGGAAAACGTGGCCGGAATACTATCGCCTTTATGTGCCGGTTCCAATGCTGATTTATGATTTCCAGCAGCGGTATCAGGACATTTCGCCTGCGGAGGTCTTTTCCGTCTGGCACAGTATCTATAAGCGGATTGGCTATTCCAACGGGATGTGGAATCCGGACATTCTGGAGTATGTCTTCTCCCAGGCGTCCCCGCCCTCTTTGCCCCCAGCGGACGCAGACGGCAGAGTGACGCTGTACCGCGGCATGGGAGCGTTGTCCCAGCCGCCGGAAAAGGCAATTTCCTGGTCAACCCATCCTGGGAACGCGCTTTGGGTTGCGACTCACTTCGGACAGGGAACCCATATCGTGGTAGCCAAGGTGCGCCCGGAGGACATCGTGGCCTATGACGAGGGCTACCGCGTGGAAAACGAAGTGATCCTGCGGCCAGGGACAGAGAAGGAATGGTTCTATGAGGACATGATCCCTGCTGTCAAAGAGACAGTTCCCCTGCTGCTTGCCCCGACGCTCCTGGACTTCACCCGGTACGGCTGTCTGGCGTTTGGCCTTGGATATCCCGAGGAAAACGACTTCCAGATCCACGGAGTCCGTCATGTCCTTCGGGTCCTGCTGCTGTCGCTGCTCTACATCCATCACTCCGGCGATCTGCTCACGGAGGCAGACCGGCAGATTCTCATTTATTTCAGCCTGCTCCATGATATCGGCCGCGTTTCGGACGGCAGAGAACCCACCCACGGCGCGCAGTCCGTGGAACTGATTCACAAAAAGGGTATCCGGTTGAGAGGTATCCGGCTCAGCCGAAAAGACTATCGCATTGCGGAGCTGCTGATCCGCTGCCACTGCCTGGACGATCAGGAGGGCATCACGGAAATTCATGCCACGCTCGGACTGTCTCTGCGGGACAAGAAGCGGGCCTGCAAGCTCTATGAAATCTGCAAGGACATGGACGGCTTGGACCGCATTCGCTTCAACGGCTGGATTACCGGCTTCTGCGGACGAAGTATGCCCGCCGCCTGCCGTTGATTGCGGGCTGTCTGCTCCATGAGTCGCTTCAGGATATCCTGAAGATACGCTGACAGGAATCGGACAAAAGGCTTGCAAAATCCCCGCTCTCCGGTTATAATGCCAGTATACAGTATCAGACGATTGCACCGGCAATCACCGTGACCGTGTTACAAAGCGCTCAGAGGCAGTTTCTGCCTTTGAGCGCTTTTTATATATACTGGCCCTTTCCCAAGAGGGCAAAACGATGGGGAACGCCGCAAGGCGCTCCTCTTTTCATTTGGAGGTGAGAGATTTTTCAGTCAAATCCCCACAAAAAAGCAGATTGGAGGCAGCAAATGAACCCTGTAACGCGAATGAGGGAACTGATTCCCAAGCTCCGGGAGGCGGATACCGCTTATTTCAAGCTGGACGCGCCGATTATGACCGATCTGGAGTATGACCGGCTCTACGATGAGCTGAAGCGACTGGAACAGGAAAGCGGCATTATCCTGGCGGCCTCGCCTACCCGGCGGGCGCCCGGCGAGGTGCTGGAGGGCCTGACGGCGGTGACGCACACAAAGCCCATGCTCTCCGCGGACAAGACCAAGTCCATCCGGGAGATCCACAAGTTTCTCGGCGGCCAGCGGGCTGTGCTGAGCTGGAAGCTGGACGGCCTCACGCTGGTCCTGCGCTATGACGGCGGAAGGCTGGTCAAGGCCATTACCCGGGGCGACGGGCTCAAGGGCGAAGATGTGACCCACAATGTCCGGGTCACGGGAAACGTGCCCCTGGCCATCCCCTGCACGGAACCCCTGGAGGTCCGGGGCGAGTGCGTGATCAGCTGGCAGAATTTCAAGGAGCTGAACGAGCTGGAGCCTTCCGCCCATCCCCGGAACCTGGCGGCAGGCAGCGTTCGCAAGCTGGACGCGGAGGAGAGCCGGAAGCGCCGGTTGGAGTTTCTGGCCTTCGACCTGATCAGCGAGAACCTGGGCGGCAGCACCAAGTGGGAAAACCTGCGGTTCCTGTCCCAAATGGGCTTCGCCACCGTAGGCTATTCCATCCTGGCCGAACACGCTCCACCGGATGCCGTGAAACAGGCCGCCGCCCTTTACAGACCGGAGGAGTATCCCTTCCCGGTGGACGGCCTGATCTTCGAGTTTGATGATCTGGCCTATGGGCGGTCCCTGGGCGCTACCGGACACCATGAGAACCGGCTGATGGCGCTGAAATGGCAGGATACCCTCTATGAGACGGTATTCCGTTCCCTGGAGGTGGCCACCACCCGGACCGGCATGGTCAGTCTCACCGCTGTGTTTGACGATGTGGAGATTGACGGCGCCACGGTCAATCACGCCTATCTCCACAACTATGACATCTTCATGGACCTGGCTCTGGGGCCCGGGGACAAGATTTCCGTGTATAAGGCGAATATGATTATCCCGCAGATTGCGGAAAACCACACCAAAAGCGCGGCCTCCTGTGTCCCGGCCGCCTGCCCTTGCTGCGGTGAAGCGCTGATGATCCGCAGAAGCTCCGGCGGAACCCGGCAGCTCTACTGCGAGAACCCGGACTGTTCCGCCCGGCTGGTGCGGAAGTTCGTCCACTTTTGCAGCAAGACCCGGATGGAGATGGAAGGTCTTGCGGAACAGACCCTGGAAACCTTCGTGCAGCGGGGCTGGGTAAAAAACTTCGGCGACCTGTATGAGCTGGAACGGCACCGGGCCGACATTGTGGCCACGCCCGGGTTTGGCGCAAAATCCTTTGACCGGCTCCAGGCGGCCATTGACAAGCGGCGCAGGTGTACCCTCAACCAGTTCATCGCAGCCCTGGGCATCCCCATGGTGGGCCGTCACGCGGGCCGGGAGCTGAACCGACACTTCCACGGCTCCTGGGAAGCCTTTGAGCAGGCTGTTCAGAACGGCTTTGATTTTACGGCCCTGACGGACTTCGGGCAGATCATGCACGACAACATCTACGCATGGTATGCGGACGAGCGGGAAGCCAGCCTGTGGCGTCCTGCCCTGAAGCACATCACATTTGAAACGGAGGAAACGACTATGAACACCGCTGAGAATCCCTTTGCCGGGAAGATCGTTGTGGCCACCGGCAAGCTGGAGAACTATACCCGGGACGGCATCCAGATGAAGCTGCTGAGCCTGGGGGCCAAGCCCACCGGGGCCGTCAGCAAGAAGACGGACTACCTGATTGTGGGTGAGAATGCCGGGAGCAAGCTGGCGAAGGCCCAGAGCCTGGGCGTCAGGACGCTCACGGAGCAGGATTTCGAGCAGATGCTGGCGGACGCCGGCGTCTGAGCGGACAAATTCGGGGGAGGCATCCGAAGGGGCGCCTCCCCCTTGATGTAAGAAAGGGGAACGACCTATGCCAAATCAGCCGAACCAGCCGCCCTGGGAGGCAATGCCTCTGCAGGATAAGGACTGGGTTGATTTTCACTGCCGGCTCTGCGGCCAGTGCTGCCGTGATATTGAAGACTCTGTGATGGTGGAGAGCCTGGACGCCTGCCGGATCGCAAAGTACCTGCGGGACCATGAAGATCCCGAGATGGATGTGAGCACCTTTTGCCTGAAATATACTCATACGGTTTTGCTCACAGAGGGCTTCCCCGCTATGATGCTGAACACGGATGGCCCGGACCGGAGCTGCGTGTTTCTGAAAGAGAACCGCTGCACGATCTACCCCGCACGGCCCCGCGTTTACAGGCACTATCCGTTCTCGGTGGGGCCGGGCAGCCGGGGCCGGGACTTCGTTTGGTTTTTGTGCAAGGATAAGCCCTTCCACCTCGCCGGCGGGAGGGTTCAGGTGAAGGACTGGATCAACCGGAGCTTCCCCAGCGAGGAGCGGGAATTTCTCAAGCGGCAATTCGATTTTTATGGCAAACTTGGAAAAATTCTGCAAGGTATGGATGAAAAAACGCGGGAACAGCTTCTCCAGCAGATCGTGTTCCTCTGCTACATCAACTACGAGCTGGATGAACCGTTTCTGCCGCAGTATGGCCGAAATATGGATGCCCTGCTGAAGGCGCTGAGGCAGTAATCCCATGATGATGCCAAAGTCCTTACCCAGCTTACCAGCGGCGAATTTTCTGTGGATGATGTAAAAAAGGAGCATTGGACGCTTCCTGCCGGCGCCTTTGGAGGCGCGGAGGGAGGCCCCTGCTGACAGGCAGAGTCAGAAAAGAAACAGAGAGGAGCTGAACATATCGTATGGAGAAACCGACGATTCCTGATAATCAGGACCAGATCATCCGCAAGGACGCCCGAGGCTGCTTTGTGGAGGTGAAAAACGACTGCTTCCACCTGGATAAGGTCCATTTGCAGTTTGTGACCTACGATCAGAAGCGCCCGCCCGGACAGCGGTTCACCAACAATGTCCATATTTACATCAGCATTCCGGAATTCCTGGTGCTGGCGAAGGAAGCGGAAACCGGCGCCCTCCATGTCCGGATGCAGCAGATGAAGCGGGAGGGAAAGACTGAGCCGCTGTTTGAGCATCTTGGCGGCACTTCCGGGGCCCAGCTGAGGAAGTATGGCAAGGAGCGGAAGGACGGCATGAGCCTTTCCCGCATTGTGAAGCTGGTGGGCGGAAACAAAACCGATTACCTGTTTGTGGCCGACAGCGGGCCGGGGGAGCAGTCCGGGAAGGGCCTGATCGTGCCCCGGTTTGGAAAGGCGCCGGAACAGCATGTGGCGGTCAGCCTTAACTGGCGGGCCGTCAATGAGCTGCTGCTGACCACCGCGGTCCATTACCAGGCGTGGCTCGGCGCAAAATATCTGGCCGACTGGCCGCAGTTCCACGCCCCACGGCTGGCCGGAAAACCCTGGCCTGGAAGAGAATTCAAGGAGACAGCTCCGCCCCCGACGGAACCGCCTCCCATGATGGAAGCCCCGCCCGCCATCCCGGAGCCCCAGACCCCGTCAATGGGCTTTGGCAGCGTTTATGGCAGTATCCGCGCCGATGACAAGCGGATTGTGTAGCGCTAAAATAATGACGTCCTCCCTTCAGCAGACACGGCAGCTTCGGGTTCCAGTGCCGCAAGGCTTATAGATTTGAGCCCCACTACCCGTATCAGCTCAGAAATTCCCACCACCGTTTCGTTTCCGGCTTTGCCGAAAACTGCACTGTGGTGGGAATTTCTTCGCTTTCCGCCGGGACTCGCTTCGCTGGACTCCCGGCGGAGGGGACGGGGGTGCGGGATTGGTGTCTGCATCTTTTTTGTCTTTCTATGGCAGAGCTGCGAAAAATTGAACTACAGAATTGGCTGTAATTACATACATATTGTAAGTGATAGCAGTAGTTTAAAAGAGAGTTATCCCTTTTTTGATACCTGCATCTGAATAAAACTCGAAACGATACAATTGCCTCTGGGGTGCCAGTATCTACTTAAAACTACAAGCACAGTATTTCAAAATAGTTCCTCTTAAAATTGATCTTCCCCTCCGCGCGCAATTTTCCCAATTCTGCGGACATGGCGCTGCGCTCTACGCCGAGGTAATCCGCCAGCGCCTGACGGTCAAACGGAATCGTAAACCGGCGGCTCCCCTGGGCCTTTGCCTGGGCCACGAGGTAGGCCATCAGCTTTTCCTTCGTTGTGCGGATGGATAAATACTCGATTTTTTCCTTCAGGAGCAAATTCTTTCCCGCAATGAGGCGCAGAATGTTTTGAATGATCCGGGGATCATCTCCCAACGTATCCAGCATCTTCTGGACGGAGATCAACAGAATCTCGCTCCTGCTCTCCGCGATCACGCTGGCAGGGAAGCAATCTACTCCGGCGAAGGCACATGCCTCCCCAAACGGCTGGGGCGCGTCGATCCGCGCGATCACGCTGCGGTTTCCCCAGCAATCCTCCTGAACGATATGAACGCCGCCGGAGAGGACGATTCCAACGGTGTCCGCCCTTCCGCCCTCCCAGAATATCGTCGTATTCTTTTCATACACTCCGACCGCCGCCTCCAGGCGGTCTAACAGTTCGGGCAGCTCCTGCTCCGGGATGCCGGAAAAGAGCGGGCATCCATTCAGTTTGTCGAATAAAATCTTCATCACCCTCCGTTTGTTGGATTTCCAACATACATTTTTCCTCAAGTATAGTATGCTAAAGTTGAAATATCAAGTCCAAATATCCAGATTATCCATAATTTGGATGCCATGGATTTCCGGCGGCAGGGGTTTGTCGGCGGCAAAGGAGGGGCTCATGGCAGCGCTGCATCAGATAGAGAACATATTCCAAATCGTGGTGCAGTACGGAGTGCTGCTTCTGGAGTGCGCCGGCGTGGCGGTACTTTTGGTGACTGCGGTCAAGAGCATCATCGGCTGTATCAATCGGACACCCCATGTCCGGCTGTATTTAGCCCAGGGGATTTCCCTGGCGCTGGAATTCAAGCTGGGCGGCGAGGTGCTGCGGACGGTGATCGTCCGGGAACTCAGCGAGCTGCTGGTGCTGGGACTGGTTATCCTGCTCCGGGGAGCGCTGACTCTGATCATCCACTGGGAGATCAAAGTGGAGGAGGCCCGCATCGGTGAGTCTGCCCAGGAGGCTGAAGAGAAGGAGGAGGCCGCCTCTATCAAATAGGACCGCACTCTCAGCTCACCATCCATTCACGCCCCTTGCGCTTTTTTTGAACGTTTACTTCCTTATAAACCGAAGGAGGGATTGCCTTGAAACACTGGAGGACCTATTTGAAATACACCGTCACTCTGGCCCTCACCTGCGTGGTGGTCGGCGGCGCCCTGGGGGCGGTCAACCACATCACGGAACCAATCATCAGCGCCCGGAAGCTGGCTGCGGCAGATTCCTCCCGATTACTGCTGTTCCCAGACGCGGACAAATTCGAGCCCATGGAGTTGGTGGAGGGCAGTGGCATGGACAACGCCTACACGGCCCTCAAGGGCGGAGAGGTCATCGGTCACGTGGGCCAGGCCACTGTCAGCGGCTCCCAGGGCATGGTGGACGTGATCTCCGGCATTGACCTGGAGGGGAAGGTCGTGGGCGTCATCGTCGGCTCCTCCGCCTTCTCGGAGACCAACGGCATCGGCTCCAAGGCGAAAGAACCGGATTTCACCAACCAGTTCATCGGGTTGGAGCTCCCCGCCAAGCCGGGACAGAATGTGGACGCCATTACGGGAGCTACCATCACCTCCACAGCGGTCATCAACGCCACGAACCTGATCGGTACATATTTGCAGGACCCCTCCGCCGCCCCATCGGGTGCGGTCACGATTTCCGCTGCGCCGCCCAGAGCCGCCCAGATTGTGAAGACCGGCACCGCCGTCAAGGTGACTGCCGCCGCAGAATGGGCAGGACAATACCCGGACATCTACGCCTCTTATCTCGCCAACTCTGAAAACCGGGAGGTCCATGACTATGTGGCGGATTACCCCATGCTGTCCAAGGTCTATGAGGGTATGGCCTTCAACAAATACTATTCCAGTGCCAGAGGGCATGTCTACACCATTGAGGACGTGACCTCCACCGGACGCCCCCACGCCCTGGCCAACTGCTTCAGCTGCAAGACCCCGGACTTTACCGCCAAGGTCAACGAACTGGGAGATGCCGCCTACCGAATCCCCTTTGAGGATATGCAGGCCCAGGTCAGCGAACCCATCAGCTGCTACAACTGCCATGCCAACACCCCCGGCGAGCTGGTGGTGACCCATACCTACGTCTCCGATGCCATGGGCCGGGACCTGATGAAGGTAGACGCGGAAAATCTCTCCTGCGCACAATGCCATGTGGAATATTATTTCAATCCCGCCACCAAGGCTACGTCCCTGCCCTATACCAGCCTGGAGACCATGACGCCCGACGCGATCCTGGCTTACTACAACAACACCTCTGTGGAGGGCCAGCCCTTCTCGGACTACACAAATCCCCGCACCGGCGTGCGCCAGATCAAGGTCCAGCACCCGGAATTCGAGACCTTCATGGGCCCCGGCAGCCAGCACGCGGGCGACTACACCTGCGCCAACTGCCACATGGGCCAGGCGGTGAATGCCCAGGGGGAGACCTATATCAGCCACACCTGGACCTCTCCCCTGGACAATCAGGCCCTGATTGACAGCACCTGCTCCGCCTGCCATGCCGATTTGCGCAAGGAGACGGAGGAGCTCCAGGAGGCCATGGAGCGTCGAACCTACGCCGTGGGCTACGAGCTGGAGCGCCTGACGGACACCCTGGCGGAGGCCGTGGAAAGCGGTGCGTACACGGAGGACCAGCTGAATGAGATCCGGGAGCTGGCGCGAAACGCCCAGTTCTACTGGGACTTCGTGTTCGTGGAAAACAGCGAGGGCGCTCACAACTCCCAGCTGGACAACGAGTGCCTGGACAAGGCCGAGGAGTATTTCAACCGGGCCATGGCCCTGCTGCATTGACTGAACGCCATAGAATTGGGAGGTTTGCGTGTATGAAACGAATTTGGATGATGCTTATATCGAGCCTGCTGCTCTGCGGCCTGCTGACCGCCTGCGGCGGGGACTCCACCCCGGCGGAGGATACTCCCCCGGAGGAGGAAGCGCCCAAGGTGGTCTCCGTGGCGGAACGGGGCACCGCCGTCTCCATCATGACCGCCGGCGAGTGGGAGAGCCAATACCCGGATATCTACGCCTCCTATATGGCCAACGCGGAAAACGAAAGCGTCCACGATTACGTGGCGGACTATCCCATGCTGTCCAAGGTCTACGAGGGCATGGCCTTCAACAAATACTACGCCAGCGCCCGGGGCCACCTCTACACCGTGGAGGACGTGACCTCCACCGGGCGGCCCCACGCTCTGGCCAACTGCTTCAGCTGCAAAACGCCCCAGTACAGCGCCATGGTGAACGAGTCCAACGGCGCGGCCTACTCCATCCCCTTTGAGGAGGCCGCAGCGAAGATCACTGAGCCCATTTCCTGCTACAGCTGCCACGCCAACGAGCCGGGGGAGTTCACCATCTCCAACCTCTATCTGGCCGACGCCGTGGGCGAGGACCTGCACAACATCCCGCCGGAGACCCTCTCCTGCGCCCAGTGCCACGTGGAGTACTACTTCGCCGGGGCGGAGAAGGCCACCACCCTGCCCTATTCCAACCTGGCCACAATGGATCCGGACGCCATTCTGGATTTCTATAACCGGACCATTGTGGACGGCCAGCCCTTCTCGGACTACACGAATCCCCGCACCGGCGTCCGCCAGCTCAAGGTCCAGCATCCGGAATTTGAGACCTTCATGGGCGAGGGCAGCCAGCATAAAAACGACTTCACCTGCGCCGACTGCCACATGCCGGAGCTGACCAACGAGGCTGGGGAGACCTATATCAGCCACAAGTGGGTGTCCCCCCTGGAGAGCCAGGAGTTGATCGACAGTACCTGCGCCTCCTGCCACGCCGACCTGAAGGCGGAGGTCCGGGCCATCCAGACGGCCATGGAGCGTCGCACCTACGCCATCGGCTATCTGCTGGAGGGCCTGACGGATACTCTGGCGGAGGCCGTGGAGAGCGGGGCGTACACGGAGGACCAGCTGAACCAGATCCGGGAGCTGGCCCGGAGCGCCCAGTTCTATTGGGACTTCGTCTTCGTGGAGAACAGCGAGGGAGCCCACAACTCCAAGCTGGACACCCGGTGCCTGGACAAGGCGGAGGACTTCGCCAACCAGGCCCTGGCCCTGCTACACTGAGAAATACGCCGCCCCGCCATTGGGGCGGCGTTTCCATGAAGGAGGCCGCGCTTTGAAAAAACTCTGGAATTTCCTGCGCTCCATGCGCTTCGGCATGATCCTGTTGGCCGTCATCGTGGCGGTCAGCCTTGCGGGCTCTCTGGTCCCCCAGGGAAATGAGGCTATGTGGTATGTCCAAAACTTCCCCAACGCCCACCGCTGGATCTTCCTGCTGGGGGCGGATCATCTTTTCTCCACCTGGTACTTCGTGGGGCTCGTGGGGCTTCTGTGCGCCAATCTCCTGCTGTGCAGCGTGGTCCGCATCGGACGGGTGCGGGAGGCGGCAAGCTGTCAGGCGGAGCGGGCGGTGGCCGTCCGTGAGGCGGCTCCCCTGAGTGAGGGACAGCGGAAACGGCTGGAAGACCATCTCCGGGCCGCCCGGTACCGCCCCGGGGAGGCGGAGGGCTGTACCGTCTGGACCAAAAACCGGCTGGGCTTCTACGGCTCCTTCCTGACCCACCTGGGCATTCTGCTGGTGTTCGTAGTGGGCGGTGGGGTGCTGGCCTGCTCCGACGTGCGGGACTACACCGCCTACCCCGGCCAGGACACGGTCCTCCAGGACGGCACGGTACTCCGGGTGGAGGACTTCCGCATTGAGGACGAGACCGGAAAGCTGGATTTCACCAGCCATATCACCGTCACACTGCCGGACGGGACCGTGGACGGCCCGACGGAAATCAGTGTGAACTATCCCCACAGTTTTCGGAACCACAAGTTCTACCAGCAGACCTACGGAACCTGCGGCTCTATCACCGTGGAGGATGAGGCCGGAGGCGTGGACACGTTCACCGTGGACGAGGTCTGCTTTCTCTCCGAGGACGGCGTCAGCGGTATCTGGTACGAGGCCCTCTATCCCGGCTATGTCCGGGACGAGGAGGGGAATTTCACCCTGATCACCAGCACCGCCGGGGCTTACAGCGACCCGGTGTATCAGGTCCTGGTCTGCGGGACGGAGGGACGCACGCCGGTGCTGGCTATGCCTGGGGAGTCGGTGGAGGTGGGCGGACTGACCTTTACCTTCAACGATCCCATCTCCTATCCCGGCATCCGGGTGAAAACCCTGCCCTCCGCCGTCATCGGGGCGCTGTACGGGACGTTTGTTCTGCTGATCTTCGCCCTGTGGCTGACGTTTTTCCATATCCCTGTGGCCATCGTTCTGCGGCCGGAGGGATATGCCATCTGCGGCACAAAAACCACCGGGACCGCCCTGGAGCTGGGGGCAGTACTGGGAGAGCCCTATGCGCCCCAAAGCGGGCCGGAGGAAAACGAGGAGGAACCGACATGCTGAACGCTGTCTTTTTCGCCGCCCTGGCGGCTTATCTCGCGGCGACGCTGCTGCAATTTGCCGCCGCAGCCTTCAAAAAGAAGACTATGGAACAGGGGGCCTGGGTCCTCTGCCTCCTGGCCTTCGGGTTGAACAGCGCCTATCTCATCGCCCGGGGCGTCATTGCCGGGCGGCTGCCGCTGTCCAACCAGTTCGAATTCTCCACGGCCTTCGCCTGGGGGATCGCCCTGATGTACATCGTTCTGCGCCTGCGGATGAAGGCGGAGTGGATGGGCGTCATTGCCCTGCCCTGTATGTTCCTGGTGCTGTCCTACGCAGCCCTCCAGCCCAAGGAAATCTCAGAGCTGATGCCCGCCCTGCGGAGCGCCTGGTTCGGCCTGCACATTGGCTCCGCCGTGTTCTCCTACGCGGCCTTCGCCATCGCGGGCTGTGTGGGCGTCATGTATCTGCTCCGGGAGAAAAAGGGTGAGGAGGCCGGAAAGCTGCTGCAGATGGATTACCTCTCCTACCGGCTCATTGCCTTCGGCTTTCTGATGCTGACGGTGGTGATTCTCTCTGGCTGTGTCTGGGCGGAACAGGCGTGGTCCTCCTTCTGGTCCTGGGACCCCAAGGAGACTTGGGCGTTAATCACCTGGATCTTCTACGCCATTTACCTCCACCAGCGTCTGCGGAAAAACTGGCAGGGCAGGCGCACGGCTTGGTACGCTATTATCGCGGTGGGCTTCGTGATCTTCACCTTCATCGGCGTGAACACTCTGCTCTCGGGACTGCACTCCTATGGCTGATCCGATGACGCGGCGTCGCGTGGAGGCCAAGCGCGAAAGAGAAAAGGCGGTTGTTTCCCAGATGATTGCCCTTTACTGTCGGAGACAGCACCGCACAAAGGGCGGACTGTGTTCGGAGTGCGCAGGACTGGATGCCTACGCCCGTCTGCGCAGCGATCTCTGTCCTTTTATGGAAACCAAGACCTTCTGCTCCAACTGCCGGACTCACTGCTACCGCTCCGATATGCGGGAGCGGATCCGGACGGTCATGCGGTTTTCAGGCCCCCGAATGATCCTTTATCATCCGGTCATGGCGCTGCGCCATATGGCGGCGGCTCTGGCGGAGAAACGGCAGATGAAGGAGTCCGCCAGTTCCTGCAGCCAAAAACGGTGAGCGGGCGTTTGGTCTGCTCACCTCTTTTTGTATAACGAAAACCACTTGCTGGCTGAGTAGTTCAAAAGAAGCCTAATGGCGATCATGCAGACAGAAAGACTCCCTTTGCTTTAGAATAGAGGTGCGGTCTGGTAGATGCACTCAATAAAGCAAACGGAGGTCATCTGATGGTTTTCTATCTGGGATGGTGATTTATGGGAGAATGGCATAAATCTGTTCCTCATCGCAAAGAGAAGAATCCGCCTCCTGAGATGGAGGCTCCTTCTGCCGTCCGGGAATCCCGGCCCCTGTCGATGGGTTTTGGCAGTGTTTATGGCAGGTAAAATGGCAGTATCCGCGCCGATGACAAGCGGATTGTATCGTGTTATAATGATAGCGTCCTCCCTTCGGCAGATGCAGCGGCTTTAAGCCGGAAGTCTGACTGAATGGAGTGAATCTGATGAAATTTTGTCCCTATTGCGGCGCTTCCTTGATGGGAGGCGCCGTATCCTTTTGCACGGAATGCGGCAGGCCCCTGCCTGGGCCCGGACAGCCGGAACCTGAAAAAAGAGCCGTCCGCCCGCCTGCGAGCCGAAAAAAGAGGATTGCGCCAACGCCGCCTGCGCCGCCGGAACCGGACCCGATGGACGTGCATTACGACGGCTATTACGATGACGTGCCGCCCATCGACGCGGACCGGGTGGGGGAACGGATCGACCCGGCCCTGATCAAACGCATTGCCCTGGTGGTCCTGGGAGCCGTTGGGCTGATCTGCCTGTCTGCGGCTTTGCTGATGCTGTTGTAAAAAAGCGCGGCCATCCGTGTAATATCCATGAAATTGAAAATGAGGTGAACATGATGATGTATTTGTCCAAAGGCATGATCGTACCGCCGGACGCAAATCCTGTCTTCCGCGTTTGCAGGTGGGGGAAAATCCATGCTCTGGGCCCCGAAGCGGCGGAGCTTTGGCGGCGGGGCTGTACTGGTCCGGCGGCGGCTTCCGAGGAAGAGCTGACGGCGGTGCGGAGACTGGCGGATGCCGGATTGCTGTCCGCAACGGAGGAAACGGGCCGTCTTGCCGCCTTCCGCCTGCTGAATGACTGCGTGCTGTGTCCCTCCGGCAAGCGTCCCCGCCTCCTCTGGGGCCGGGAGCGCCGGATCTGGACCTGGCTGACCCGGACGGGCCTGCGGCTGACTTCCAGCGAGCTGATCCGCCTGGAGGAGCGGAGAATCACCCCGGTCCCGGAGCTGCTGGGCGAGAGCGGGCGGCAGGCGCTGACAGAGGAGATCTACACCAACGCCAACATCTTCGACGGCGTTCTGGAAACGGAGATGGAGCATTCCCCTGCCCGTGACGCCACGACAGCCGCTGTTTTAAGGCTGGTCCGGAAGCGCTGCCTGCTGCTGATTTAGGGATGGCCGGTATGAACAAAACACAAATCCCCCTTCCCTTGCAGCAGCGGATTCTGCTGCAAAGCGGGCTTGCGCTGCTGGCCGCAATCGCGGGCTTGGGCGTCTCCTGGGCGTGCGGGGATCTCCGCAGCGGCGCACCGTTTATGATTGCCGCCATTCTTCTGGCCTGTGGCGCCGCCCATCTGTACCGAATTGCGCTGAAAAGGCATTATATCGTCCTGCGCGGCACCGTTCTGTATGTGGAACGGACCTTCTGGCAGCGCCGTCCGAAAGCTCTGCTGCTGGAGGCGGAAGGCTGTGCGCTGCGGGTCTGCCTGTGGAACCGGCTCCGCAGACTGTCTGAAGGCAGTGTGGTAGACCTCTACATTTCAGATACCACGCCGCTGTACATCTGGGGCGGGGTCCGGCGGATCAGTTCTTATCTGGCAATCGTGTCCGTATAAAACGGAAGGTTTTGCGGGAGCATCAGAAATCATTTGCTTTTCTTCCGGCAGTCGTATATACTATAAGCAGGGAAATCCCTACTTTCCATACTCCCGGAGGTGAATAAGATGTCTGTAAAAACTTTTGTCGATAACGCAAAGGTCATGGCAAAGGGCCAGGTGACGATCCCGAAAGACGTACGCGAAGTGCTTGGCGTGGCAAGCGGGGACCGTGTTTCTTTTATTGTGGAGGGCAATGTTGTCCGTGTTGTCAATTCAGCAGTATATGCCATGCAGCTGCTTCAGAGTGAAATGGAAGGTGAAGCAGAGCGTGCGGGCCTTACCTCTGATGATGACGTTATGGCGCTTGTGAAGGAGCTGAGGAGCGAGGACGAAACTGTATGAGGGTTCTGATTGATACGAATGTCCTCATATCTGCGGCGCTGAACGCAAACGGCGTACCGTTTCAGGCTTATGTGAAAGCTGCTTCCTGGTGCAAAATCATTAACTAAGTTTTACATCCCATAAAATTAGGTTTGCTTTTTGGGGGCTGCTGGGGTATACTGTTTGTAAGGAAAGTAAGGATTTCCGCCGTCAGCGAAGGGGACTATGTTTTATGGAGCTTGCAAAAGTCACATCGAAGGGACAGATCACGATCCCCATTGACATCCGAAAGAAACTTGGTGTGAAGGAGGGAGATAAGATCCTGTTCATTGAGGAGGCGGGACGGGTCATTATGATGAACTCCTCCATGGACGCGCTGCGGAAAGCACAGGCCGCATTTGCCGGAGAGGCAGAGCGGCTGGGCCTGAAGGACGAAGAGGACGTCGCCGCCCTGGTCGCGGAGCTTCGCCAGGAGCGGATGGAGGTTTGAGACGCGGATCATGCTGGACACCAATGTTCTTCTATCGGCGCTCCTTTTCCCCGGGGAGCGGATGAACCGTATGATGCGCTGTATCTTTGAAGAACACAGACTGGTTCTTTCCTCCTTTGTCGTAGAGGAATTGGGGTATGTGGTCCGGCGGAGTTTATGCGCCAATACGGCATTGTTTAAGAATGTATTGCAAAAGTCAGGACGCTGCCGGCACAGCATCCTGGCTTTTGCGATTTTGCTCCAGCGGAAAATTTTCTCACAAAAGGACATCGCTCCCGCGCAATTCCCGGTTTTGAAACGGGGAAAAGTACAGGAGCAGCCGGCGCGGTACGTGAATGGCATCCCTTGAATAACCGGAACGGACTGAAATTGCATATTGACGCTTTGCGGCGTTTGTGCTATCATTCATTCATATAGTTACCGTGTTTTCGCAAGGGAAACAGAGTATCCGTGTTACAAAGTGTCAGATGGCGCACTGCGCCGTTTGGCACTTTTTTTATTTCCGGTTTCTGCCCGGCTTACGGGTTGAAATATAAATCTGACAGCAGGGACAGACCTGCGGAAAGGAGACGAGCGATGTTAAAGCTCATTGTCACAGACGCCGGGATCTCCAAAGGCTACGGAGAAAATCCCACCCTTCGGTTCTCCGGCGGGGAAGGCGCCGCCAGCGTCCGGTTCCGGATTGGAAAGCGGGTCTATGACAGCCGCTGTGAGGGCAGCAACCGCTGGATCAATCTCAACGTCAAGGCTTTCGGGGAGGTCTGCGAGCGCATCCGGAAGATGAAGCTCAAGGAAGGCTCCTTTGTCAACATCTCTGGCCGTTATGACGAGGAAAGCTGGACGGACAAGAACTCCGGCGAACTGCGGACCACGCCCGTGCTGATTGTGGATGAGATCGAGTATTGCTACAGCGGCAGCGGCAAGAAAGGCGGGCAGACCGGGGATATCCCCACGGAGACGCCCACCGAGCAGAGTGAGCGGCAGCAGTATGATTCCGGCCGAACCAGCCAGGAGAAGCCAGAGACGCCGCCTCCCATGCCGGACAACTTTACCGGCTTTGAGAGCTTCGGCGGAGACAGCAATCCCTTTTTCTGAGCCTGTCCGGAACGCAGGCGCAAACCAATATGAATGCGAAGAAGCGCACATGAGAAACGGCATGATCTGCCCTCATGTGCGCTTTTTTTGCGTCTAAGGGAGGGATCAAATGAAAAATCGACTCTTTATAGCGGCGGAGGACGCAGTAAACCGGCGGAAGCTGGATGTGACGCTGCGCCAGTTCACCGCGGACCGTCTGACGGGCGAACAGCGGCAGCTGATCGAAACGGCTGTCGGTTACCAGCGGCAGTGCTGCATCTCTGTCTGCCCGACGGTCCAGAAGTTCCGGCAGGTCATGGCCTTGCAGGAAACGGACCCGAAGCGGACATCCATGCAGATGCTGTTCGGCAGTCCGGATTCCATTCCGGGAGAACCCGCTGCGGCCCTGATCTATCGCCGCAGGTTCCCGGAAACCTCAAACACCGTGTATCTGTACATCCCGTAGAAGGAGGAATCTCAAATGAACCCCGAGAAAAAGTATGGCATCCTGCACGAATTTCTGGTCATCCTCCTGGTGATCGTCCTGGCCAAGCAGGGCACCCGGCTCTGGCCCATCTCGCTGGCCCTGCTGCTGACGCTTCTGGTCCATGGCGTACGGAAGCTGATTCTCCGGAGAAAGCGCCGCATGGCCGTCTCTGCGGAACCTTCACAGCCGCAGCCGGAGCCGGCACGTCCGCTTGTCCCGGCAGCGGAACAGGACCTGATTGCAGCCGCGTTCGGACTCCTGCAGCGCCGGATCACGGAGGCCGTCGCCGCCGTCTATCCAGGCGCCAGATGGATCTGGGAGCGGCCCGGGGCACGGGAGCGCTTTGCCGCCGGGGAAACGCTGGTCATTCAGCTGAACTGCGCCGGCGGCTATCAGAGCGCCATGGTGCAGGTGTGCAATCTGCAATTCTATGGCCTGTCCTATCTGCCCGCAGCGGCTGATCCGGAGGAGGAGGAAGACACAGAAGAACCGCCGGAGGAGGATGGGCCTGAATCCATCGAGTACGGCCTGCTGGCTTTCGAGTGGGCAGAAGCAAACCTTCAACGCCTGAACGGACTGGCCGAGGACGCCAGAGAGCAGTCTCAGATTGGATTCCGCATCCCCGCCGAAGAGCTTCCCCGCCGAAGAGCTTCCCCACGGGGACAGCTGGCCCGCGCTGTGCAAGGTACTTATGCGCAGCGGCTTCGACCATGCGGAGCCGGTGGCGGATGGGATTCTCATTACATTCAAGCCGGATGAAAAGGAGTAAGACAGCATGAGCGCAAAATTTTTCGTATTCAACCGGACCCTGCCGCCGCCCTTTGACACGGTGGGCAAAAAGGTAAAGGTGTCCTCGCAGTACGGTTCCGGCACAGAAGCCACCCTGAGTTCCACAGTGGTCAAGGCGGTCCTCGCTTACTGCCGCTGCCGGGACGGTTCCGGTACCGGCGCGGTGGGGCGCTGTGGAGCGAAGTGCGTGGCGGAGTACAAGTCGTCCTCCGGAGCCAGCAGCTATCACCTGGCCGTCTATGACCCGTCCAGCGGCGCGGTGCAGGCCAGCCGCTATGACAGTAGCACGGAGCTGATGGAGACGTATACCGCCCGCAGCAGCGCGCAGGACGGTGCGGCCATTCTCACCGCCATGCTCCCGGCCCTCATGGGGGACAAGGAGTTTTCGGATGCCCTGGCCTCTTTTGAGGTGGAGTATCAGGGCGGCTTTACGGACATGAAGGCGGCGACGGAGTATCTGGCGATCCTGTGCGACAATGCGTACCGCCGGGTCAAGGACGATACCTGCCCCGCCCACCTGAAGCTGAACATCGACGATTCCGGCAACGTGGTCCGGATCTCCCAGAGCCATCTGGATTCCGGAGCTTTCGCGCCGGATAACGTGCTGGCAGGCGAGTTCACCATCCTGACCCATACCGGCCCGGCCGCGGTCCTTACGCCTGTGGAGGCAATTCCCCACAGCGACTTTGTGGGCAAATACGCCCTGATGCCTTCCCGGGTCCTGACCGCTGTGGAACAGGCTATGGTGCCCGTTCTGGAGCCCTGGTACGTCCTGCCGGAGGAGGTTGTCAGTATTTGCAGGCACGCTCAGAAATCCACGGGAAAGGCGCTGCCCATGCGGAACTTCCTCCTGCGCGGTCCTGCCGGAACGGGTAAGACCGAGGGCGCCAGAGCGATTGCCGCCGGACTGGGCCTGCCCTATATGAAGTATACCTGCTCCGCCAACACGGAGATCTTCGACTTCATCGGGCAGATTTTCCCGGACACCAGCGGACCCTCCACCGGAGACGCGGATCTGGACCGGGAACGCGCCGAGCTGAAGGCCATGGGCGGCGTCAGCTATGCCAACGTGAAGAAGCTCATGGGCCTGCCGGACCTGGACGACATGGATTATGACCCCGCTGGGGTATACCAGGCGCTCACAGGGACGGAAAAGGCGGATGCCTCCTCCCAGGACTGCATGTCGGTGGTGCTGGAGCGCGTCACGGCGAAAATCCAGTAGCTCTGCGCCGTGAAGCCGGAGACGGCCAGTGCGGGCCAGAGCTATACCTATGTGGAAACGGATTTCATCCGCGCCCTGAAGTACGGCTACCTGGTGGAGATCCAGGAACCAACGACCATTATGCAGCCCGGCGTGCTGGTGGGCCTGAACTCCCTGCTGGAGCAGAAGGGCGATATCACCCTGCCTACCGGCGAGGTCATCCGCCGCCACCCTGACACGGTGGTGGTCATCACGACCAATATCAGCTATGAGGGCTGCCGGGGGATGAACCAGTCCGTTCTGGACCGCATGGATCTGGCCCAGGACGTGGAGCTGCCCGCCCCGGAGGTCATGGCCCAGCGTGCTATGAGCATCACCGGCTGTGAGGACAGCTATATGGTCAGCCAGATGGTGCAGGTGGTCAATGATCTGGCCGTTTTCTGCCGCCAGAATGGCATCGCGGATGGAAGCTGCGGAATGCGGAGTCTGATCAGCTGGATTATGAGCACGGAAGTCACCGGCGATCCCTACGCCTCCGCCCTGTGTACCGTCATCAGCAAGGCCACCTCGGACGAGGAGGACCGGAACGCGCTGATTACCTCCGTGCTGGAGCCGGTTTTTGCGCCGAAGCGGAAGAAGGCGGTATGACGCCAGATGAAACCTGATTTCAGAAGGGAGGCCCGAAACTCTTGGCCAGAGTGGATCACAAGAAAATCAAGCAGTTGATTGCCCAGAAGAAAAAGACGGTCACGGACCGCCAGCTCTTTACCTCCAGGGCCATGGCCGCGCATTTCGAGGACATGGCCGCGGCCCATACCCGGCGCTATGGCTATCGCCGCCGGGTGAAGGTAAAGCTGGTATCTGCGGCAGGAATTTGCCGAGACGCATGGTTACCTCTGGCAGACCGTCTTCAATGGCCGGAGCGGAGGATACCTGGTTTTGTATCAGGGCGGATGCCGGCCCAGTGCGCACCGATCCTACTGCACGAGCTGCGGACAGCGGAATTTCACTTCTACTTCTGAAACCGGGACCAGATGCGGCCGCTGCGGTGCTTACGCACGGATTGACTTCAAGCGGCCGCCTTTGGAGGTCTTCGCCTATCCCATGCGCGGCGTTGACAGCGGTGAGGATTTCGAGGACTGGTCTTTGTGGGATCTCCAGCAGCGCACGGCTCTGGTGCAGGAATTTGACCAGCTTGCCGACGCTATTGTGACCGCCGGAATTGAGATGGCGGAGCGCTTTGAGGTGCGGGAAGAAATTTTTTTCAAACCTGTGCGCAAAAAGTGCTTCACGTGACGGGGTAAGAAGTATGAAGAGTCGATTTACACGCCTCCTCTATCCCAAAACACTGGAGGAGGCCCAAAACGGAAGCTATACCATCGCCCTGTTCCGGCCCCAGGAAACGGTGCTGGACGGGCAGGGACAGAAAATCACTTCCTTCAAAGCGGTTGGCTACTACCTGCCGCTGTCCGAGCAGGTGACGGTGGATATGACCGGCCACTGGCGGAAGGATGCCAAGTACGGGCTTCAGTTTGAGATGGAGTCCTACGAGGAGGTGGTGGAGTCCGGGAAAAAGGGCCTGGTGGCCTACCTTTCCTCCGGCCTGATCCGGGGGATTGGTCCCAAACTGGCCGGGCGCATTTATGACGCCTTCGGTGACGACGCCCTGCGCATTCTGGACCAGGACCCGGAGCGGATTCGGGAGGTCCCGGGAGTCGGGAAGAAAAAGTGCGCCCAGTTCGCCGCGGCCTACGCCCAGACAAGAGGCGCCCGCAGGATTATCACCCTCCTGGCGCCGCTGGATGTAAGCGCCGGCCAGGCTGTCCGATTGTGGAAGGAGCTGGGTCTTGACGCGGAGAGCATCCTGCGCCGCCAGCCCTACAGCGTATTCGAGGACGGCTTTATTTCCTTTGAGCTGGCGGAGAAGCTGGCCCAGCGGGAGGGCATTGCGCCTACGACCCCGGAACGTGTCAGCGCCGCGCTGCTGCATGTACTGCGGCAGGCGGAGCAAAAGGGGCATCTGTGCATTCACAAGGAGCTCTTCATCCGGGAAACAGTAAGCCTGCTGTCCAACCCGGCGCTGAACCGTATGACCGTGGCAAATCAGGCCTTTGAAATGCTGAAGACGAACCGGCTGGCGCTCTACCAGGACCATGTTTACCGCCCTGTTTTCGCGGACGCGGAACGAGGCACAGCGGCATATATCCGGGACATGCTGTCCGGTCCCCAGCTCCCCTATATGGGTGATCTGGACGATGAGCTGGACCGTCAGGAGGAACTTCTGGGCCTGACCCTGGCAGAGGAACAGCGCAGCGCGGTCAAGGCCGCCCTGACCAATCCTCTTGCTATCATCACAGGAGGCCCCGGTACCGGCAAGACTCTGATCCAGCGGGTGCTGCTGAACATCTACACCAAGGCGTTCCCGGAAGCAAAGGTGGTCTGCTGCGCCCCTACAGGCCGTGCGGCCCGGCGGATGGAGCAGAGTACCGGCTTTCCGGCATCCACCATACACAAGGCCCTGGGCCTGATGAACAGCGACTTCAAGGACCTGACACCGCCGGAAATCCTGAACGCGGATCTGGTGCTGGTGGATGAAGTCAGTATGCTGGACATGATGCTGGCCTGGTACCTGTTCCGGGCGCTGCCCATCGGCTGCCGCCTGATCCTGATCGGAGACGCCGACCAGCTTCCCTCGGTGGGACCCGGCGCGGTGCTCAGCGAGCTTCTGGCCAGCGGTATGGTTCCCCAGGCCCGCCTGGACAAGGTGTTCCGGCAAAATGAGGGGAGCCGCATCGCGGAAAACGCCAAAGCCATCTGGCATGGGCAGACGGTTCTGGATTACGGGAGCGATTTCCAGTTCTGGAGCTCCCCGGATATCCAGCAGTCCGCAGATTGCCTGGAGCGGCTTTACATCCAGGAGGTGCGGCAGTACGGCATTGACAACGTGGTCCTGCTGACGCCCTTCCGGAAGAAGACCGACACAGGCGTTCAGGCGCTGAATCAGCGTTTGCAGGCCCGTCTCAATCCGCCGGGGCCCGAGAAACCGGAATGGATTCTGGGTAAGCGGGTGTTCCGGCTGGGCGATAAGGTCATGCAGATCCGGAACCGGGATGAGGCCAGCAACGGCGACATCGGCTATATCCGGAAAATCCTGCGTGAGGATGACAGCTGGATGGTTGAGGTGGACTTCGGTGACGGGCGGACGGTCTGTTACTGTGACGCCGACTCCATGAGCCAGCTGGACCTGGCCTATGCCCAGACCATCCATAAATCCCAGGGCAGCGAGTATGCCTCCGTGCTGATCAGCATTCAGCAGGCCCATGGACGGATGCTCAGGCGGGCTTTGATTTACACTGCCGTCACGCGGGCCAAGCGCCATGTTTTGATCGTTGGCGATCCCGCCGCGATGGAAACGGCGATCCGGACTACAGATACAGAAAAGCGGGAGACCAGGCTGGCCCGCCGCCTGATGGAAACAAAACCAGATCAGAAAGGAAGGAATCCGTAATGGCAACCGTATTGTCGAACTACCAGTCGCTGCGCGGCCAGGTGGAGGAGCGTATGCGCACCGTTGACATCACGTCGGAGATGCTGTGGTGGTATGGGGAGCTGATCTACCGGATCGGCGTCCTGGAAACCCTCCAGGCGTACAACAACGCCGCGCCCCCGGTGATGGACCTGGCTCCCTTGCAGGGGCACTACCGGATGCTGGACGCCTACATCCAGAGCCTGACCCTGGACCGCCGGTACGGTCCTGACCGCGGGCCGGACACCCAGAAGGAGCGGGAGGCCGCCAGCCAGTCCCTGGACCGGGTGGTGCAGGACTACCGCAAGCGCTTCTCCAGCTTCAAGCCCACCACCACCGAGTCCTACTGGTCGGAGGTCAGCCGGGTCATCCGCACGGTGCTCCCCGCCTGGCTCCAGGTCCGGGACTCCTTTGTGCCGCTGAAAACCGTGAAGAGAAAGGAGACGCCGTCTTGAGCACGAAAAAGACCGATCCGGAGCAGCAGACTGCTTCGGCAAAGCTGGCTGCGCTGGAGGCCATCAGCAGGATCAACGCCGTGGAGGGGCTTTGACCCCGCGCCGCTGGCGGTCCAGTATGACGACCTGAACAGCGGGGAGTCCCGCAAGAAGCTCCCGGTTATGGTCCAGATGGCCTGGTTCCGGCTGAAGTACCCGGAGGGCCGGGTGGCAATCTCGGTTTCGCCGGGCAAGGACTGTTTTGTGGCCACGGCCCGGGTCTACCACCACTTTTCCGATCCGCCGGAGCAGTTCCTGGCAGAGGCGACCGCCTCCAGGGGCTGTCTCCAGGATAAGCCCAGCGTGTCCCCCAGGGAGTGGGCCCAGACCGCCGCTGTGGGCATTGCACTGCGGAACGCCGGATTTGGGCTCCAGTTTGGCGCTGCCGGAGATGTCTATGACGGTCCGGCTGTGAATGAGCTGGCCGAAATCTCCTGGGGCGATACGGCCTCGCCTATGCCGCCTATCGTGGAGGGTCCGGTCCCTGCCGCTCTGCCGCCTGAACCTGCGGAAACGCCGCTGGAGCGGGCGCTGAAGCTGCCCTGTCCCATCAGCAAGCACAAGGGCAAGACGCTGGGAGACGTTCTGCGGGAGGACCCGAAGGCCCTTGTCTGGGTGGCAAATAAGTTCAAAGGCGATGAAAAGATTTCCGCCGGGGCCAGACTCATTTGCGAGCAGGCCATGGAGGAAAGCGCCTGAATTCTAATCAGGGGGGCGGCGTCATGCCGTCCCCCGGAAAGGGGCGGTTCATGCAGCTGCGTTATCAAATGAACGACATCCTTCCACTCCTGCCGGTTCCTCAGCCGCCCTGCGGCAAAACGGCATACAACATTCCCTGTCCTATCTGCGACGCGCCTGGTTCCCGCGGCCGGCATCTGAACATCAATCTGAAAAAGAACGTGTTCTGCTGCCCCAAGTGCGGGGAGTTCTCCGGCGGCGTCTTCGACCTGTACGCCTATTATGAGGGCGTTCCCCGGAACGATGTTCTCAGACTGCTGCGCGCCAGGCTTGGAGGCTCAGACCACGCAGACGGCGGAGGACAGCAAAAACGCAGAAAAGCCCCTCCGCGCCCGCCGGAAATCCCACAGGCCGCCTTAGCGGACATTGAGAGACGGCACCGCGTATACAGCAGCCTTCTGGAGTGTTTGCCTCTGGCAGATGACCACTGGGAAAATCTTCGGGGACGTGGGCTTTCAGATGACGCGATCCGGCATTTTCAGTATCGGACCGCGCCGACTGCAAATCTTCAGAGTTTGGCGCAGAATCTGATACAGACAGGCTGTGATTTGTACGGCGTGCCCGGTTTCTACCGGGATGCCCAGGGCTGTTGGACCCTTGCCAGCTACCGGCGCGGGATCATGATCCCATGCCGGGACCGCAGGGGCAGAATCCAGAGCCTTCATATCCGCCTGGATGAAAAGATGAAGAAGGGCGGAAAATTCCTGACCTTCTCCAGCACAGATAAGCCGGATGGCGTCAGGGCGGAGAACTGGTGCCACATTGTGGGTCCTGTTCAGCCGGAGATTCTGCTGATTGAGGGCTACATGAAGGCCGACATTGTGCATCACTTCACCGGACGGACCGTGCTGGCCATTCCCGGCGTGACTTCTACGCAGCCGCTGATCGCCACGCTGAAAGAGCTGTCCGGACTTGGCGTCAGGCGGGTGATGACCTGCTTTGATATGGACTACATGAAAAACTGGCACGTTGAGAACGCTTACAGGAAGCTGCTCCAACTGCTGAGCGGCCTGGATATCACCTTTGGGACCTATCTCTGGGACCCGGCTTACAACGGTCTGGACGACTATATCTGGGAATCTTGCATGAAAAGAGGTGAGAGGAATGCCAATTCATTGGAAGCGCCTTGACCTGCGGAGCAAAACTACCATGCCGCAGCCTAACACCCTGACGGCCCTTTATTTGCAGCCTGTGAACACCCGCCAGGCCTTCTACAGCACCGAGCGGTATGAGATCGGCCGCTTCAAGACGGAAGACGGCAAGCGCAAGCTCTGGTGGCACAGCTCCAGGGGCGTCAGCGATCCTGTGAGGATGCGGAAGCACTATGACATCTGGTGGTGCCCGGTTTGGGAGTTTGACGGCTTCTGATGGCCGCGTTTTGTAAAAAGAATGTGCATTCGGTTGTAAATGCGTACATTCCGCCGTGTAATGCGGTATCAAATTCTTGTTGGGAGGAATCAATCATGCTCTTTTCCATTGACCACGGGAACTCGGCTGTCAAAACGCCGAATTTCGTCTTCACTTCCGGCCTTGCCGATTACCCGGTCCGCCCCCCGGTGGACACCGACATCCTGGAGTTCGGCGGCAAGTTCTGGACCCTCTCCGGCCAGCGGATCGCCTATATGCGGGACAAGACCAAGGACGACCGCTTCTTCATCCTCACGCTGTTTGCCATGGTCAAGGAGCTTCAGCGCACCGGGGCGGTTCCCTCCGTGGTGGAAGCGGATCTGGCTGTTGGCCTGCCGCCGGAGCACTATGTGCTGCGTCAGCGCTTTGCCTCCTATTTTAAGAGGGACAGCGTCCGATTTGATTTCAACGGAACGCCGGTGACGCTGGTGATCCGGCAGGTGCTGGTCTATCCCCAGGCTTACGCGGCTGTGGTGCCCCAGGCCCACGCTTTGCGGGAAAGTCCCCGGACCTTCATCATTGACATCGGGGGCTTTACCACCGACGTGCTGCTTCTGCGGGCTACCAAGCCGGATATGCAGGTCTGCCGGAGTCTGGAGATGGGCGTCATTCCCATGTCCAACGACATCATTGGCCGGGTAAGCGCCCTGCATGATATTAAGATCGAGGACGATCACATTGTGGATGTCATTCTGGGACGGCCCACCGTACTGCCTGACGATGTGAAGGAAACCATCTTCACCACCGTCCGCAGCTACGCCGCCGGTATCCTGGACAAGCTCCGGGAGCTCCAGGTGGACCTCCGGGCCACGCCTGCCATCTTTACCGGAGGCGGCGCGATGCTGTTCAAGTCCTTCCTGGAGGAGTCCCCGCTTGTGGTAAAGGCCGGGTTCGTTCAGGACTCCAGGGCCAACGCCATTGGCTACAATCTGCTTGCCTCCGCCCAGCTGGACCGTGCTTTCCCCCAGAACGGAGGGGATGCCGGTGTTCGCGGATAACAAGTTCCGCTTCTCCCTTCAATGGGGAAATGACACCGCGGAGAAGATTCAAGCCGGCGAGCTGCTGGAGCGGCTGGGCAACAAAAAAAGTGAATTCGTTGTGCTGGCCGTTGCGGAGTATCTGGAGAACCATCCGGATCTTGCACAGGCCGGCGGAAAGATCCACATTGAGGTCCGGCCCGCGCAGACCCGGGAACAGCTTCGGGCGATGGTAGAGGAAATGGCAAAGGCAGCCCTGGACTCTTTCATGGCCGGAATGCGGCTTGTTCCGGCAGATGCACCGGAAACACAGGAAGGCCCTACAAAGGAAGACCTGGCGGATATGCTGGCGAACCTGGATGCCTTCCAATAGACGAAGAAAGTCTTGCCGGGAGGCAGGGCTTTTTTCATCTGAAAATTATTTTCAAGTTTTTGCCATGAATCTGCGCATTTTCGGCGTCCTGCGGCGGGGTATGAATCGGAAGGCATCCAATGTACCTTGAAAAACAGGACGGCGACGTTCTCATATTGCCAACGGATACGTTTGATATGCGGTCCCGAGGAGGGAAAGCCCTGTGGATGGAGCTGGCCATGATCCCGAAGAAGGAAGGAGGTATGGGAGAGCGGCACATTGCACAGAAGCAGGCTGTGGCGGTCTGCGGCCATGACCCGCATATCTCATCATGATACGCCACCCTGGCTATGGTCCGAGCGGTAGCCAACCCGCCGCAGGCCGTAGGGGGCGCCTGAAAGCCGAAGGGGGTAAGTCCCGTGGAGCGGCCCTGCCAGCCGCCGTCCGTTGGCTTTTTAGCGTAATTTCTTATCAAAAGGAGTATACTATGGACATTTTTTCTCTCATTGAAGAAAATGCGGCAAATGAGCTGGTCCAGAAAGCGTCCGAACTGCCTATGCAGCCGACGATTATGGATATTGCGAATTTTATGGGCATCAGCCGCTCGTCCGCGTACAAGCTGGTGCATTCGGAAGGCTTTCCTGCCATGCGTCTCCAGGGGCTCCGCAGACTGATTATCTCCAAGAAGCTCTTCCTGGACTGGTTTGTGAAGCGGATGCAGGAGAGCGGTGGGGCGCTTGATCTTGCCTCTCAGACAAAGCTGGAAAATGCTGAGTGCTAAACGCGGCAGATATTGCCCAATTCAGAAAAAGGTGATATAATGAATGTGTGTAAAGGCGGAGTTGTTGCTTAATGAGAAGAGAGGTGACAACTTTCGTGCCAGAAAAGAAATTTGGTTCCATTCGCCGGAAGCGCGAAAACTGCTGGGAAGGGAGGTATTCTGTCAACGGCATAAAACATAGCTTCACCCGTTCCACGCAAGAGGATTGCCAGAAGGAGCTTGACCGGATTGCAAAGGCATTGAAGTCTGATAAAGCCGATGTGGGAAAGGGCCCGACCTTGCTTGCGTATTTGAATGAGTGGCTGGTGGAGTACGGTGAGCCTACGCTTCGCCATTCTACCTACGTCACTTACGATGGGTATTTCAACAAGCATATCGCAGCCCATCCGATTGCCCGCCAGCCTGTTGGTTCGGTAAGCGGAAAGATGCTTCAGAACTTTTTTACGGAAAAGGGCAAGAGCGGCCGTTTGGATGGCGATGAGGGCGGACTTTCGCCCAAGACGCTCCGGAATATGCGCAATGCCCTTAACATCGCGCTCAAGCAGGCGGTTTTTAACGGCGTTATTGCGGCAAATCCGGTACAGGGTGTCCGGCTTCCCAAAGACAAGAAGAAAACTATGAGGGTCCTCTCCCGTGCGGAACAGAGCAGTCTGGAGAAGGCGGTCAACGCGTCGCACGAGATGTGCGTTCAGGGTATTATTGTGGCCTTATATACAGGACTCCGGATTGGCGAGCTTCTTGCTTTGAAGTGGAGTGATATCGACCTTGATGCGACACCGGCTACGCTTCATGTGCAGGCCACGCTTGCGAGACAGGCCACGCCGAAGGAATACGACCGGGATTACGAGATTATCCGGCATAAGGAAGGACAGGCTACAGCTATTACGGTTGGCGACACGAAAACCAGCAATTCCAACCGCAAGCTGTATCTGCCGCAGAAAGCGCGGACGGCTCTGCTCAAGCTGAAGCAGTGGAGGGACATGATGCAGGATACATTCGGGAATGCCTGGGGGCGGGAAGACTTCGTGATTACCACTCTGAAAGGCGGCCCCATGGAACCCAGGACGTATTCGGACAAACTGGATGTGATCGTCCGGGCAATCGGCATCCCTCACGTCAATTTCCACGCGCTCAGACATACCTATGCTACCAGAGCGGTGGAGAACGGGATGGACATTGCTTCGCTGTCCCGTAATCTGGGTCATGCCAAAATTTCAACGACGCTGAATATGTACGTTGACCTGTTGGACGAACAGCAGCGCGAGTCCGTCAAGATCTTTGACTTGGATAAGAGCTTGAAGCCTGCGGCTGATGAAGACTCGCCTATTGATGTGATGCCGGAGGGAAGCTCGAAGAGAGCCGATTTCCCGCTTGAGACAGGGGAATGAAAAGACGCCCCGCCGTTGTCCTGCGAAACCACCAGCCCGAAGAGGTGGCTGGAACGTGGGACAGCGGTGGGACAGGGCTTTCTGACAGGCGGGACAGCAAAAAGAGAATCCCTAGAACCATTGCGGTTCTAGGGATTTGTGGTTGCGGAGACAGGACTTGAACCTGCGACCTCCGGGTTATGAGCTGTGCTTCAAAGTACGGTTTGAACATTTCCCTTTCTTTCCGGAAATCTTTTATCCGAAGTCCAATGCTTTCCCGCTCTCTTTCCTCCGTTGTCTTCACTGCCTTTTTCCTGTTCTGGGTCAGGTTATGGGTCAGGCGGAGGACAGGAGTGCGGACAAAGGCCTCACGGATTGCACCAGCGTCTGCAAAGAAAAACTCGCTGGGAAATCTGATCTTTAGTGCACCCAACTTGTGCCCATGATCCCATGGGCTTTAGCTGTATGTGTTATTGCCCAGGCACCGACTTTTCCGGTGCTTCACTTCCTGCGCACTTCCGCACTATAGAAGTCCTTATTTCATATGACTGCAAAACTCCTCAAAGGAATCTGTTTTCAGCAGCTCCATGGTTCGCTCAGGGGAACTGAACAACTCAATGACCAGATCAAACGCCGCCTTAAAATGCTTCATGTCCTGCTCGGAGATGCCAACCAGCAGAATGAAATGGATCATCCGTCCGCTCCATGAAAGGGGCGTGTCATTGTGAACAACACAGATAAAAGAACGCTCCGCGTAACAGCTGATGGCATGAGGCACCGCCAGCACGTCAGTAAACACCGTGCTGGAGAGGGACTCCCGCCGCAGAACATCCTCGATGAACTCTCCTGTCACATAACCGTTCTCCAGACAGCGCCCGCCTAAAAACCGGATATACTCCTCCGCGCTCTTTTCTTCAATGTTGCGGAAATACAGTTCTTTGTGGAACATCTGCCGCAAAAAGTCCCGTGTCTGGGCATGCTCCCGCTCCGTGTCAATATCGTCCAGTTCTTCCCGGAGGTGGGCAAGGTTCTGTTTGGTCAGGATGGGATTGACTTGTACCGTACGGAGTGCGGAGTCCGGCAACGGCAACGTGGTGATCACAAGGTCACATTCCGGGGGCCGCCTGAGATAGCGGTTCATGTCCAGCACCTCCGTCACCAGAATCCGGTCGGAGAAGGTGGTGCTGAGTTCGTCCACAAGCCGCTTGGAAATCGTGTGGTAAGACTCCACGATCACCGCACAGGAGATATAGCTCTGATTCTGCTTGTTGCTCTTCAGAAACGAACCAAAGTGAAACGCAATAAACGCGATTTCGTCTTCGTTAAATTCTACATGGAACCTCTGGGCGAACAAATGGGCAAAGAATACCGCCATGTCGTAAACAGGCGCGTAATCTCGTTTGAACTGTGCACCAATGGGATTGGGGTAGCTGATGCGGAAGGCGCACCTTCGCTGAGCGTAATACATATGGAGGGAAAACTGCTGGACAAATTCATTGTTGAATTCCGGTGTGCAATAGCGAAGGGATACCCGGTCCAGCAATTTAACGACATCATCAATAAAATCCTGACTGACAAGCGCCTGAATATCTGTCAGATCGTGCTCTGCGGACAGGGCAATCAGGGCCAGAATCTGCTGGTAGTCCCGCTCAGGAATGCGGATGCCATAATCCCGGGCAAATGTTTCCGCGATCCGGTTTGCAAGATCGACAATTTGATCCCGGTTTTGGAGATTCGCCAGCAGCTCCAGGGCCGGTGCCGCCTTCTCCTCCAGATCGTCCTTGGAGCCCAGCCGGATGAGGATGACCAGCAGATGAATCAGCAGATTGTTCATGGCGAAATCGTTTAAATAGAGCTTCGCCTCCTGACAGAGCCCGTAGAGCTTTTGCATGATTCCCGGAATGTCCTGATTGGGGAACAGCTGCTCCAGGGCATCCCGGGTGTTGAAGAAACCGTAGGAGTTGTTGTTGGCGATGTTTCCAATCAGGCGGCGTTTGTTCAGCTCGCTTCCGCGCAGGAAGAACTGGTATTTCTGCGATTCGACCCGGAGACTGTACTCCCGGACCAGGGACTTGATCTGCGGGATAATGGTATTGGTGATGGTACTGGCGCTGACATACAGCTCGTCCGCCTCGTCGAAGGCATTGATACCCACCTTGCTGGTCAGCAGGTCGGACAGCACCCGCCACACCCGGGCCTCGTTCTCCGTGGGTGTCTCGGTCAAATTGTAGTTGCTGTCCTTCAGACGGTATCCGTCTCGGGAGGAGAGGATCACCGCCTGCCCGTCCTCGTTGATTTCCCTGACATAATTGCGCACAGTCCGTTCGCTGATGCCCAGCATATTGGCCAGCATTGACGTGCGGCACCCCTCCTCCGACCTGGAGAGGATGCGGAGAAGCGCGTTTTTTTTATCGGCTTTCATGGCCAACTCCCCTCATCCTATGGCATCGGATTTTGCCAATATGAATCAGTATAGCAGAGAATGTCCCTCTGGAAAACCACACTTTTTGCCGGGGTGCTGGCAATCCTATCAGATTGCCGGGATGGAGAAAAAACCTTGTTTTATCTTTTTGCCCCGGAATGGTAGATTATAGCCAAACACCGGAATGCGGCGCCGCATACGGATTCAAATGAAGAGAGGAGAAAATCATCATGCTTCGTATTTTGCTTGCCTGTGGCATCGGAGCATCCACCGGCTTTATGGCCGCCAATATGCGCAAGGCCGCCAAGGCCCAGAATCTGGATGTCACCATTCACGCTGTCAGCAAATCTCAGGTCCCCGAGTACGCTGACAAGATTGACCTGCTGCTGCTGGGTCCCCACTTCTCCGCTGAGGTCCCCAAGTACCGGGATATGCTGAAGGACCACCACGTCAAGGTCGCCTCTATTGATCCGGACAACTATGCTTCTCTGGACGGCGAGGCCATTCTGGAGGAGGCCATCGACTTTTACAACGAAGAGTGAGGGAGGAGGCCGATTATGAAAGCGATTCAAGCGTGGATTGAAAAATACCTGGTTCCCGTTATGAACAAAATCACCCAGAACTTCTGGTTTGGCATTGTGGCCGACGCGATTCTGTACATCGTTCCCTTCTCTATGGTCAGTACCATTCCCTCTCTGTGGGGAATCCTCCGCCGTTTTGTCCCCGTCCTGCCGGACATCAGTGCTCTGAGCACCTATTCCTTCGGCATGATCGGATTGTTTGTAGTCTTTATCATCCCCTATAACTGCCTGACCAAGCTGGAGAAAAAGGACAGGGCCATGATCGCCGGATTTACCGGCATCGGTGCCTATATGCTTTGTATGAACATGGTCAGCGTGGACGGCGGCTACTTGGTGGATCTGTCCAAGTTTGGCGCCGGCGGTATGTTCACATCCATGTTCGTTGGCCTGATCGTCGCCCTGGTTTACAAGCTGATGATCCAGTTCTCCTTTTTCGGCGAGGACAGCGTGATTCCTGACTTCGTGAAGAACTGGTTTGACAACATTCTTGCCATCCTCATCAGCCTGTTCATCGCCTTCCTCTTCACAAACATCCTGAAGATCGACGTCTTCACCATGGTCCAATTCCTCATGAAGCCCGTTACCGGCTTCGCCCAGTCCATGCCCGGCGTGGTGATGATTACCTTCCTGCAAAATATTTTCTACTTCTTCGGCATCTCCGGCTGGGTGTTTACCCCGGTCACCCGCACCATCACCCAGGCCGCCATGGCCGAAAACGCCGCCCTGGTGGCGGAGGGACTGGCTCCCAAGAACATCTATGCCTACGGCTTCAGCCGCTACCACCACATTGGCGGCCAGGGCGCGACCCTTCCTCTGGCGTTCTATATGCTCTTCGCAAAATCCAAGCGGTACCGCGTCCTGGGCAAGGCCACGCTTGTGCCCTCCATCTTCAACATCAACGAACCCCTCCAATACGGCGCGGTTGTGGGAAACCCCTTCATGCTGATCCCCACCGTTCTCATTGCCATCATCCTCCCCGCCTTCTCTTACCTGTGGTTCACCTTTGGCTGGGGCACCATCAACTATGTCAATTTTGACATGAACTTCGCCCCCAACGCGATTTCGGCCTTCATGATGTCCGGCGGAGACTTCCGCAATGTCATCCTGGTGTGCATCAACCTCTTGATTGCGGCGGTCATCTGGTTCCCCTTCTTCAAAGCCGCAGACAAGGCCGAACTCCAAAAGGAGCAGGAGCGCGAAGCGGCCAAGGCCGCCAAGAAGGCCGCCAAGGAAGCCGCTGCGGACTGAATCCCTGATGATCCGCGGCTCAAATCAAATGTATTATTTCCGAACTTTTAGTTCGGGAATAATATCAAATCAGACAGGAGATTTTGCGCTATGAGTGAAGCGAAAAAAGACATCAACATGATCGCCATGGAAGTCATCATGAACGCCGGTGACGGCCGGGATAAGGTCGACGAGGCCCTGGCCGCTATGGCCGAGGGCAGATTGGAGCAGGCGGACGCGCTGCTCCGGGAGGCGGAGCAGCTGATTGCCAAGGCGCACAATGCCCAGACCGAGGTGGTGCAGAGCCAGGTCAGCGGCGAGGATACAGAGTACTCCCTGCTCTTTGTCCATGCCCAGGACACTGTTATGACCATCACCACCGAGCTCCGCATGGCGCAGAAGCTGCTTCCCATTGTGAAGATGCTGTTGGACAAACAGAAAGGAGAATGACCCATGGCTAAAGCTTTTCCTGAGGGCTTCCTCTGGGGCGGCTCCACCGCCGCCAATCAGATCGAGGGCGCGTGGAACGAGGGCGGACGCGGCCCGGCTACCTCCGACTTCGCCCGGCTGATTACCAAGGAGATTCGTGACACTGAGGGCTCCTTTGACGAGCACGTCTCCCACAACGCCGCATCCAAAGAGATGGTGGAGGACATGAAAGCTCACCCCGAGAACTGGACCCTCCCCAAGCGCTGGGGCATCGATTTCTATCACACCTATAAGGAGGACATCAAACTCTTTGCCGAGATGGGCTTCAAGGTGTTCCGCATGAGCATCTCCTGGTCCCGCATTTTCCCCAACGGGGACGACGCCCAGCCTAACGAAGAGGGCCTGCAGTTCTACGACAATGTGTTCGACGAGCTGCACCGCTACGGTATTGAGCCTTTGGTGACCCTGTCCCACTTCGATACACCTCTGCATCTTGCGGAAAAATACGGCGGCTTCGCCAGCCGCCACACCACCGATGCTTTTGTCCGCTACGCCGAAACCGTCATGACCCGCTACAAGGGGAAGGTGAAGTATTGGCTGACCTTTAATGAGATCAACAATGTCCTCTCCAACCCCTTTACCAGCAGCGGCGTCATTCTGGACGGCGCGCCGACACCCAATTCCTGCAATAATTATCTGGGACATTGGCAGCTGAAATTTCAGGCGGTACACAACCAGTTCATCGCCAGCGCCCTGGCCGTGAAGAAGCTCCACGAGATCGACCCGGAGGCCAAGATGGGCAACATGCTCTGCCGCCTGGAGAACTACGCGGAGAGCTCCAAGCCCGAGGATCAGCTCCAGGTCATGTTCGAGGACCATTTCAACTGGTTCTTCACCGATGTGCAGGCCACGGGGCAGTACCCCTACTACATGAAGCGCTTCTTTGATGAGAACGATATTCACATCGAAATGGGTCCGGATGATATGCGGATACTCAAGGAAGGCGCGGTGGACTTCATCACCATCAGCTACTATATGACCTACATCATGCGATATAAGGGCAGTCCCGTGCCCCAGCCTACGGGCCGCCTGGTGTCGGACATCAAGAACCCGCACCTGCCCAAGTCTGAGTGGGGCTGGACCATTGATCCCATCGGCTTCCGGATCACCCTCAACCGCATTTATGACCGGTACCACCTGCCCATCTTCATCTCCGAAAACGGCCTGGGCGCCATTGACAAGTTCTCCGAGGACGGCCGCATCCACGACGATTACCGCATTGACTATATGCGGGCCCATGTGGAGCAGCTGCGGGAGGCCATCGCTGACGGCGTGGATGTGTTCGGCTACGCCTGGTGGGGCCCCATTGACCTGGTTTCCTCCGGCACCTCGGAAATCACTAAGCGCTACGGCATGATCTATGTGGATCAGGATGATTACAACAACGGCACCCACGCCCGGTCTAAGAAGAAGTCTTTCTACTACTACAAAAAGCTGATTGCCTCCAACGGCGCGGATCTGGAAAATAACGTCACGTTCGAGGATTGAACGGATCTGTGAGCCGTCTGCGTGCTGTGCATGAAAGAGTCCGATGCACAGCACGCGGTTTCAAATACCGTCCCGTAAAGCGGAAAGTCGGGAGGCCGGCTTGAAAAAGAAAGAAAGGATGCATCATCGTGAAGGAATTTACCTATACCATTGGCGATCCCCTGGGCATTCACGCCCGCCCCGCCGGTTTGCTGACCAAGGCCGCCAAGGTCTACAACGACACCACCGTGACGATTACCAAGGCCGGGAAGTCCGCGGCGGCGTCCCAGCTGATGAAGCTCATGAGTTTGGGAGTTAAGCAGGGCGATACGGTGACAGTAACGGCCGAGGGTCCCTCCGAGGAACCGGCTATCGCTGCTATGGAAACGTTCTTCAAGGAAAATCTGTAATCCAAAGGGATTTCTACGCCCACAGCAGAGCTGGACGGAGCTGTGCGGGAGACTGGCGAAGCCGAGGCCCGGTCAGTCCACTTCATCCACGCTGTGTTCCAGGCTCCCCATCTCCGGCACCGTTACCTCCGGCCCCAGGCTATTCCTGATTCCGCAGCGATCCGGCAGGCATCGACGGTTCCCGCGCTTTCCGCTCCTGTTCTGGTCCACCAAGGGAACAATGAGTAATCGGAGAGGGATGATTTCTGCTTTGCGAATAACCATGTGTTGCACCTGTGTCTACAAAGATAAAGCCCGTCTATGGCATCGAATTATCACAGCTCAGCCAGCAGTCGCTTTAGATTCTCATCCGTCAGCTCTCCCCGCTCAGACTGGGCCACTAGTTCCTGTGCCTTGGCCACGGCATCGTTCCACTCGCCCTCACTGATTTTTCCTCTCTGCTTTCTGGCTTTCAGCCGATTGTAAGTCTTGCCGTATTCTTTCTGCGCTGGGGTATGGTTCGCTTTTCCTTGCGCCTCCTTATGATGTGCTCCCACTTTCCGACAGGTGCGCACTGTCTCGCCGGGCGCTATGTTGTTGCAGTAGCAGATGTTGTACCCGGACGTCAGCAGAAAGTATCGTCCGCAGTTGTGACAGCGGCGGGGTGCGTTTCCTGCGGCAAGCCCCCGGTAAAACTCCGTCTGCAAGAAGTCTATCAGACTGTTGAACGTAGCTTTCTCCGCTATGAAGATCTTCCCCTCTTCGGTGGGGTGCATCATGGGAACAAAGCTCACTTCCACAGGGACGCCCTGCTCAAAATCGTCTCCGAAGACCTGGGCACTGGCAGAGAGCATCTGCGTGTAAAAGCAGGAGTACGCCTCGGCATAGGCGGAACTGTTCCTGTACTTCAGCGGCTCGAGGTATTTGTCCGCCATCTTGTCAATCAACTGCCGGAAGCTGCGGAGTCCCTCCGTGAAACAGATCAGCCCAATCATGATTCCCTGGTACTTGGCATAACCCTCTGAGGTTGGGTCCTGCACCTGCGCCCATTTCTCCTTGTCTGCCATAAGCCGCTGGAACGTGTGATAGTTGCACGGCTCATCCATTTTCAAATCTCGGTAGACCGGCAAAGCAAATATAAGTTCCCAGACAGCGTTCAGCCTCTCCTGTGCGAGAGCCGCGGCGCTGTCTGTTTTCTCTACGAGCAGATTTTGAGCGGCGGGGACAAACACCTTGACGCGCTGGTCGATCTCATCCAGAAGGATCTTATCCAAATTCAAAATGTCCACACAACACTGTCCAATGGGATAGTCTTTCTTGCCAATGAATACCCGGTTGCCATAGAAGAATACGGTGAACTGGTCATAAGTGTGGGTGTACTCAAATTCGATGCGTTCCATTTTCTCTGTCATGTTGTTTGCCCCTCTGTATCCGATAGAAATTTTGGATTTGCCTGACCTGGCCCAAATCTATTGAATCAGCCCTCCGCCCATGTTATCCTGCCATCACGGCAACCAGTGTATCAGACGGTAAACTGGAAGTCAATTTGTACCCCGAAAATTGAATACCCATCACCAGAGACGATACTCGCCGGGGAAGTGGCGCCATGACGCTGGAGGTAGCCGAGCGCACCAAGGTTGAAGGAAACGCCGTGGAGGTCAAACAAGGCCGCAGGGCAGGAACGGGTACGGTGCATGGCCAATTGAAATCACAAAGCAGTCGATACAAAAAAGCCGCTGAACTGCTGCAACAATTCAGCGGCCCGCCGCGTTTCGGAAAACACAGCTTGATCTGATAACAGTCTAACAGAGTGACCTCCGAAGCGCAAGAAAAATTTTGAAGGAGGTACTACACAACAATGAAGACGTCAGTCTACAAAAGTTATGATGACCTGCCTCTGTTCCTCAACGCGAGTCTGGTGGCACAGGTGCTGGGCGTGTCATCGTCCAGCGGCTACGAGCTGATGCACACGCCCGGCTTCCCTGTGTTGCGTGTTGGTAGCCGCATGGTGGTGCCCAAGGAGAAGTTCATCCAGTGGGTGGAACAGAACACAGCCGGAGGGGAGTGGACATGAGACGGCGCAGAACACCCATCGGCTGGCCAAGATGTAATCCGAAGCACAATCGATTCGCTATGCCCAATGCAGCGTGGGAGTACAAGCTCAAGCCGGTCGAGTTCATGATCTTTTCCTACCTCTGCTATCACTGCACTTCTGGCATGCTCACTCCGGAGATGATTGCAACAGACGTCCACATGAAGGCGGGCACAGCGAAAAAGTATCTGACCGCTCTGGTAACGAAAGGAATCGTCAGTGAAGATGGTACTCCTGCGCTCAAGTGTGAAACCACAAAATTTTTCACTTTGCCCAATGAGGTGTTCCTGCTACGGCTTCCGCCCTCTGCGTTTCTGGTTTACGCCTACCTGCTGCTGATTGAGAATCGGAGGACGCACACCTGTCACCCCAGTTACAACACCATCGTTGCTGCGACAGGTCTGGCGAAGAACACCGCAATAAAAAGCATCAACACGCTGTTGGAGATGGGACTCATCGCCGTGGAGTCCAGTAGCTACTTCGACAAGCACGGGATGAAGTGGAAGGGCAACAACCTGTATACGATCCTACCGGTCGGAGTTGCGATGGATGCATTCTATCAACGGCAGCTACACCAGCTGGAGCTGGATGCAGAACGCAGACGTATTCTCCGGCAACAAGTGGAATACGGCCGTCGTCGCCCCAGAGCGGCCCTGTGTGCCTCGGTTTCCACTCCGGCAGCACCTGACCCGTCCCAACAATGCAAATCGCCGTGCGACCGCTGAGAGGCGCAAGGCGAGGGACGGAGGGGAGCAGGATAAAAGCGTGGCGTCTTACGCCGCCCCGCTGGTCCACTTCTGCCCGCAGTGCGGGCAGTTTACGGAGGACGGGGATGGGGTCAAAAACAGAGAGAAAACTACAAATTGAGGTCGCCCAAAGGTATGATTTGCCTGTTGCAAGGCTTTCGGATGATGTCTTTGGGCAAGAAAGGGGGCATTTGGATGGATAACAAAAATGACAACCGATTTCCGCTGCGGCTGGATGATGTGACCCGGTGGAAGATTGAAAGCTGGTACAAGAAGGATGACTGCCAGAGCCGGAATGAGTTCGTGGTCAAAGCGGTGAACTTTTACGCAGACTACCTGGCAGGACAGGTGAATGGTGTTCTCCCCGTGGCCATCCAATCCGCTATTGATGGGCGACTGGGACTGTTCGAGGACAGGCTGGCTCAGCTGCTCTACAAGCTGGCAGTAGAGACGGATATGGGGATCAGCACCGTCCTGGACTGCATTCAGGTGGACGCTGACTATCTGCGGAAATTACGGGCAGGCAGTGTGAAAAGTGTGAAAGCCACCAATGGTCTGCTGACCTTTGAGCAGAAAGCCAGAGAGCGTGAGGAAAGTGCTGAAGGTGATGAGCAGTGGCAAGGCTGATTGTCAAGAGTCCCTATGTCACGGGCAGCGCTGGTGGTGGCGGTGGGCCGGGAGGTTACCTGAAGTACATCGGGACCAGGGAAGGTGTGGAGCTGCTGCCCTCCGGCTACATGGAGTACATGGCAGAACGCCCACGGTCCCATGGACTGTTTGGCGATGAGGATGCTGTGGATATGAATGCGGCTATGAAAGAGCTAAATGAGTATCCCGGCAACATCTGGACACATGTCATCTCCCTCAAGCGTGAGGACGCCGAGCGGCTGGGATACGACCATGCTCCGCAATGGCGCAACCTGATCTGCGCCCACCGCAACGATATCGCCTCTGCTATGAATATCCCGCCCAGCGATTTCCGTTGGTACGCCGCCTTTCACGATGAGGGCGGACACCCTCACATCCACATGATGGCGTGGTCGGCGAAGCCGGGACAGGCGTATCTTTCCAAGGATGGGATCAGGAAGATCAAGTCCACACTGACCAACGATATTTTTAAGCAGGAGCTGCTCCATACCTACGAGCAGAAGTCCTCCTCCAGAGAAGAGCTGGTGCGCAGGGCCAGAGAGGAAATGAAAGCTCTGGCGCAGGAGACGCAGACCAGCCTTGGCAGCCATCCGGAGGTGGAGTCGCTGATGATGACGCTGGTCAATCAGTTGGAAACGGTAAAGGGTAAGAAAACCTACGGTTACCTTCCAAAAGGGGTGAAGAAAATCGTAGACGAGATCATTGATCTGATGGAACAGCTGCCCGTTATCAATGGGTGCTATCAGACCTGGTGGGAACTCCAGTGTCAGGTAGAAGATTTTTACTCTGAGAAGGAACGCCAGCGGCCGCCGCTGTCCCAGCAGAAGGAATTCCGCACGATCAAGAATGTGGTGATCCGCGAGGCCGATGCTCTGCGCTTTGGGCAATTTACATTTGAAGATGCGGGTATGGATGAGCCGGTCGAACTCTGCGGTCTGCCGAGTTACTGCGTGGAGCTGTGGATGGTAGCCCAGGATGACACTGCCGTCATGAAAGAGCGAGATGAAGCGGCAGAGCAAATCATCAGCAAAGCGAAAAGCGGTGATCCGTTTGCACAGTATCTCGCAGGTAAGCTCTATTGCGATGGCCCCGTCCTGATCCCCGACAGCGTAGTGGCTGCGGATTGGTTCGACCGAGCTACTCGCCAAGGGGTAGTCGCAGCGCAGTATGAGTTGGGGATGTTGCTTCTTTCTGATGATCCGGAAATCCGTGATCCAGAATTGGGTATGCAATGGCTGGAGTATGCTGCCCGCAATAAGAACGATGGTGCGGCTTACCGATTAGGTAAGGAGTATCTCAAGGGCAAGGTTGTAAATCGGGACACGTCCATAGCAGAGGAGTATCTCACGCAATCCGCTGACGCTGGAAACCAATATGCCCAATACGCTCTCGGCAAACTGTATCTGGAGCGCGGTGACAGAATGGAAGCACGTTATCGGCTCACACAGTCTGCCGCTCAGGGCAACGAGTACGCGCAGTTCTTTCTGGACCGCTGGGACAACCTGAAACCGCCATCGATGATGCTGTCCGTCACGCGGTTGCTACACCACATGAGCCGTATCTTTCAAGATCAGGCCCCGGCTCCATCTGTTCCAGGCGGTGTCCGCATTGACCGCAAGCGTCTACAGCAGCTCAGAGAAAAGAAAATCGCTATGGGTCACAAGCCGGACGATCATGAGGAGCAGTCTCAGGGGCAGTCGATGACGATGGGATAATCAGATACGGTTGCCGATTGCACCACTGTATCCAAAGAGAAGCCGCAGCTGTGAACGGCGGCAGAGCGGAGCGGATTGAGTCCACGAATCAGGCCAAAGGCCCCAGTGTCAAGACGGTGTGGAACATTAATCAAGTCATTTCCCCCGCTATGGACTTTGCGAAAGATCAAAAGCTGATTATGACCAACCCGACGGATAGCTACACCCTGCCGAAGCTGGAGCACTGGAAGACGAAAACGCTCTTCCTGCGGGAGGCGAAAGAAACCGGCATCCTCGAGATGGGTACTACATTGAGCTGATAATGGGGTTTCGGAGAGGCGAACTGTTGGGACTGAAATGGGAGGACATTGCTCTGGAACATGGCAGTCTCCGGGGCTAGCGGCAGGTCTATCGAATCGACGGTAAGATTGTTGGAGACAGAAATACCTGCCGACTCCTGACGCTGTAGGCGGACACGGCAGGAGTTACCCGATTTCGGATCAAAGGTGCTGAATCTTCATACGAAGCGGTTGACCGGAAAAAGGCGGATCAAATTGGGCGAGCCAATACTGCGGAGCATGGGCGGGAAACAACACACGATATGATCTGCCATAAGAAATTACTTCACAGTTTCTTTTTTTGATTAGGTGAAGGGTCTTTAATTGCATCGATAAATGCTTCGATTACGGGAAAACCGCCAGCAGTATGACGAAATTCAGCCAAAGTGCAGCCCTTAGATGCATCTTTAATGAAATCGAATTCTTCTTCAATTACCTCTCTGTCAACAATGCCCAGTTGCCAAGAGACTAAAATAGTTTCTAGTGTGTTGAGATACGTAATTACATGCCACCGTAATTCTGTTAAAATTTTACCATCAACTGTATTACCTTGTTTCAATGTACACGAAGGACACAATTCTCGATCAAGAGGGCAAAATTTACAAATTTCTTTTTTTATGTCATCAGCTACATCAAATGCAGAATGGTCATAAAGATGTTTGCATTGATCTGTATTAAGCTTTCGAGCAACCTGTTCCGCAATACAGGTGTCCTTTTTTACTGAGCTACACCATGTAGTCATAAATTGAGTCGTGTTCTCTCGACGGCGTTCTTCGTGCTGCTCCGTTATTTGTTTTCTTAGCAAAAAAATTTGAGGAACAACAAGAATCGCCGTAATAGTTAACACAACGAGTTCAGTAATTGAAATCCAATCAGGACACATTAATATCCCTCCCCCAATATCTTGTTTTTATTATAATGGACTATATCACATATTTCAACATATTTTGCTATTTTATTAATAGACTGAATCATGACAGAAGAAGGTAAGATATCAGCCGGGATGCTAAATGATCCGATGGGTGCTTTTGAAACCAATCTTGTATGCGTTATGGCTTAAATCAGGCGTAAGACCAGGAGACTGAAGTAACACATCTTTACACTAAAGAAAAAACGGCTATCTTCCAAAAACCGCAAAAAAACGGTGGATGAAATTGTTGATTAGATGGAACAGTTGCCAGTCATCAACAAATGCTACCAGAGCTGGTGGGAACTCCAGTGTAAAATTATGGACTACTACTTGGAGGGAAGGTAAGATCAATACTGCACCTTCCCAATGCCCCAGAAGTCCGTGATCGCACTATCAGCATAAGCGGTGCCGGCAGATGCTGGAAAAGGAGGGAATTCGGCAAAGTATGATCTGGAGATGCAATAGATGCAATTGCCTAGATAACGCTGTAATTGAAAATTCCTTTGGGATTCTCAAATCAGAACTACCCTATCTGCAGAGCTTTGATGCTATGGAGCATTTCAAGATAGAACTTATTGCTTATCTGGACTACTATAACAACCGCAGAGTCAAACTGAAGCTCAATGGTTTGCCGCCAGCTATCCATAGACGCCAAGCCCTTTCTATCGCGTAAGCCCTTCCCTCTGCCGCCCTTGTCCATTATTTTAGGTGCAGTTCAATGCAGTTCAGGCTGGAAAATGATAAGTTTTTGATAACTCTGTCCTCTGGCTCTAGCTATTGACACAGCGTACTGGTATGTTGTGCAGTTGAAAAGGAGGGCAGAGAAATGAGAAAAATTCTGGAGGATTTCTACTACGGCAACATCACACCCTGCGATCAACAGATGGCGCCTGACTCGGAGATGAAGCAGGCAGTGGATCGTGTCTCCAAATGCGAGGAACAGTTGACAGAACTCCTTGATGAAGAAGGGAGGCACATCCTCACCAGGCTCACACGCTCCCAGCAGGAGATTGACAGCAGAACGGCTCTGGAGAATTTCATCCTGGGCTTTCGGCTGGGCATTAGGCTGATGGCGGAATGCATGGATGATAACGATGGCGATACAAGAAGTGGAGGTGAATAGCAGTGGCAAAAAGGCGTGCCAATGGAGAAGGCAGTATCCGTAAACGCAAGGATGGCCGCTGGGAGGGGCGATACACCGCGGGCCGTGACCCGGTGACTGGAAAGGTGATCTACAAAAACGTGCTGGGTAGGACCCAGGCGGAAGTCAAGGCAAAGCTCAAGGCGGCGATTGAGACAAATACGAATCTGGACATCGTGAAAGCGGAGCAGTACACAGTCGGTCAATGGATGGATGTGTGGTTTGAGAACTGCGCCAAGATCAAGGTCCGGCCCTCATCCCATCAGACCTATCGGGGGTATATCGACAACCACATCAAGCCCAGCATCGGCAGTGTTCCGCTGAGCAAGTTGTCCTCGCTGCACTTGCAGCAGCTCTACAAAAAGCTCCTCACCGGCGGCAGAGTGGAACGGACTGAGGCAAAGAAACAGCCCAAGGGCCTCAGCGCCAAGACGGTGCGGAACATCAATCAGGTGATTTCCTCGGCGATGGATTTCGCCAAGGACCAGAAGCTGATCGCAGGCAACCCGACAGATGGCTGTGCCCTGCCAAAGCTGGAGCATAGGGAGATGAAGACCCTGCCCGTAGAGCAGCTGACCTCCTTCCTGCGTGAGGCGAAAGAAACCGGCGTCTTTGAGATGTACTACATCGAATTGGCGACGGGCCTCCGGCGCGGAGAGCTGTTAGGGCTGAAATGGGAGGACATCGATTTGGAGCAGAGCAGCCTCCGGGTTCAGCGGCAGGTCTGCCGGATCGACGGCGAGATCGTGGAGGCGCCGCTGAAAACGAAGAATGCCTACCGGGTTCTGCCGCTGTCGGCAGACGCAGTGGAAGTTCTGAGAGAGCAGAAAAGAAAAAGCGGGAGAAGCCAATACGTGTTCCCATCCCCCACCGGAGGCCCCATCTCGCCGGACAGCGTACTCCATATGCTCCACCGGGTGCTGAAGCGGGCAGGACTGCCGAAAGTGCGCTTCCACGATCTCAGACACACGTTTGCGACCCTGGCATTGCAAAATGGGGTAGACATCAAGACCGTCTCCGGAATGCTGGGCCACTACTCCGCCGGATTCACCCTGGACACCTACACCCACGTCACCACCTCCGCGAAGAGAGAAGCGGCGAATACGATGGGCGGAATCCTCTCCGGTGCTCTCCGGTAGTTTCCGGACATTTCGCCGTCTGGGTCAGCGCTTGGGTCAAGGCGCTGACCCAAATTTTTGACCAGATTATTTTGATGTAAAAGCAAAGAAAAAGTTCTGAAATCTCGCAATTTCAGAACTTTTTTGGTTGCGGAGACAGGACTTGAACCTGCGACCTCCGGGTTATGAGCCCGACGAGCTACCAACTGCTCTACTCCGCGATATCTAATTTTGTGGTGCCGGTGACCGGACTCGAACCGGTACAGTATTGCTACCGGGAGATTTTAAGTCTCCTGTGTCTACCAATTCCACCACACCGGCAGCTTGTCGGCAATAGTTAGGATACCACAGGCATACCACATTTGTCAAGCACAATCTCAAAAAAAAGCAAAAATTTTTTCGACAGGCTGTGACGCAATCCGCCGGGAGCGCAGACGGCCGGAAAAGAACACGGCAATCTCCGAGATTTTTCCGGCCCCGCCGCCCCATACAGGACCTGCTTGCGGGAGATACTAAGAACGTCTTCAACCGGCGAACCGCCGCCAAGAGCGGTACACACTGCCGCATAACGGCATGTTCGCCGCTTGAACACACTCTCCAGTCTTTAAAAAAAGGAGGCGGCGGCTATGAAGCAGCGGCAGGAAGAAAGACCCATGAAAAAGGCCAGGGAGCTCTCCCAGTTTACAGCGGCAAAAACCGATCCTATGGGAAGCTGGACCGGCCAGCCCCTGGATCCCCAGGAGATTCCGGTGCAGGACGCGGATGATTTATGAATTTAGTGTATGCAGCAAAAGCGACGCAGCGGCAGGTAAGCCAGGAAATCGGCGATATATACAAAATTTTTATTTTATAGTTGTGCAATCCTAATAAAATCAGCGTTGACATTTTCCGCTTCCACTGCTAGAATGTGGCTGATTCCTGAGCGGGAATCCCTATCGATTGTCCAATATCAAACGGACGGCAAGGAGGAATATGCCATGACAAGAGAAATTGATATAAAGAGTGAAGAACAGGTCACCCGCATCAACCGTCTGGCCTGCGAAGCCCCCTACGAGGTCTGGCTGAGCACGGATACGGTGATGCTGGACGCCCGGTCCCTGCTGGGCCTCTATGGTCTGGTGGGTCAGAGGGCCAAAGTCGTGACCGAGGATGATCTGGACCCCAAGGCTGTGAACCGCCTGGTGGCAAAAATGGCCTGAATCACCCCATTTCGCATTTTTTGAGAACCGCTCCGCCGTTCCGCCGTGAATGGCGGGGCGGCTTTTTGCGCTTCGCCGGCGGAGCGCGCACCTGAGTTTTTTCATAAAACTTCCAAGAATTTTCTATCGTTTTTTTATAGGGTCCCGTCTAAAATGGGAGACGTGGTTTGGGGCGCGTCCCCAAAGCGCAAAAAATGATTGGAGGAATTATGATGAAAAAGACGTTTGCCTTGCTTCTTGCCGCAGTCATGATGCTGGCCCTGCTGACCGCCTGCGGCGGCGGCGACAAGCCCGCCGACAATGCCGGCGACTCTCAGCCCAGCCAGAGCGACACGACCACCCCTCCCGCGGACGCGGGCACCCCGGAAGAGCCGGCCGCCGGCGGCACCGTCGGCGTTTGCATCTACAAATTTGACGACGCCTTCATGACCACCTACCGCAACGCCCTGGAGGAAATCCTCAAGGGAAAGGGCTATGAGCCTATCGTGGTGGACGGAAACAACGACCAGGCCAAGCAGAACGAGCAGATCAACACCTTCATCACCCAGGGTGTGGACGCGCTGATCATCAACCCCGTCATGACCTCCGCCGCCGACACCATCATTGCCACCGTGAAGGCCGCGGGCATCCCCACCGTTCTCATCAACCGGGAGCCCACCCCCGAGCAGATGGCCGCCTATGACCGTCTGGTCTACGTTGGCTGCGACGCCCGCCAGTCCGGCACCATGCAGGGCGAGCTGATCCTCGACACCCCCAACAAGGGCGACATCAACGGCGACGGCAAGGTCTCCTACATCATGATCCAGGGCGACCCCGAAAACGTGGACGCTCAGTACCGCACGGAGTTCTCCGTCAAGGCTCTGGAGGACGCCGGCATGGAAGTCGAGCAGCTGAACCTGACCCGCGGCGACTGGGACCGTGAAAAGGGACAGACCATCTGCGCCAACGACCTGGCCCAGTTTGGCGACAAAATCGAAGTGGTCTTCTGCAATAACGACGATATGGCCATTGGCGCCCTCCAGGCCATCCAGTCCGCCGGCCGCAAGGTCAACGAGGACATCTACCTCGTGGGCGTGGACGCCCTGGACGCTGCCCTCAACGAGGTCAGCAACGGCAACATGACCGGCACCGTGCTCAACGACGCCAACGGCCAGGCCGAGGGCGCTGTGGCCGAGATGGAGAAGCTGCTGGGCGGCGCCACCTACTCCTCCGGCAACCAGAGCGTGTATGTGGACTACGTGAAGGTCACTCCCGACAACGTGAAGGACTTCATGAAGTAATCCAAGTTCATCAAACAACGCGAAAACTTCTGACAGGGGCGCGTGCCGAGGCGCACGCGCCCCTCTTTTCCATAGCCGGCGACGTCCGGACTCCACCGCGCTTTGCCGGTTATGGAAAAGCCAACACGAACAAGGGGGGACAGTAAATTGTCAGAATATCGTTTGGAAATGCGTGATGTGGTTAAGGCCTTCCCCGGCGTCAAGGCCCTGGATCACGCCCAACTCAAGCTCCGCCCCGGCACTGTCCACGCGCTGATGGGAGAAAACGGCGCGGGCAAGTCCACGCTGATGAAGTGCATGTTTGGCATCTACCACATGGACGAGGGCGAAGTCATCTACGAGGGCCAGAAGGTTCAAATCAAGGGCCCTCTGGACGCGCTGAACCGGGGCATCGCCATGGTGCACCAGGAGCTTCAGCCCATCCCGGAACGGAGCATCGGCGAAAACATCTACGTGGGCCGCTACCCCACCAAGCGCATGGGGCCCATCGTCACCGTAGACCATGAGAAAATGTACCAGGACGCGGCGGCGGTTTTGAAGGAAGTTCACCTGAACTACGATCCCAAGGCCAAACTGGGCACCCTCAGCGTCTCCCAGATGCAGCTGGTGGAAATCGCCAAGGCCGTGTCCGCCGACTGCAAGGTGCTGATTCTGGACGAGCCCACGTCCTCCCTGACGGCGGCGGAGGTGGAGGCTCTTTTTACCATCGTCAACGAGCTGAGGCAGAAGGGCGTCTCCATTGTATACATCTCCCATAAGATGGACGAGATTCTCCGCATCAGCGACGAGGTCACCATCATGCGGGACGGCCAGTACATCGGCACCTGGGACGCCAAGGGTCTCACCACGGATTTCATCATCACCAAGATGGTGGGCCGGGAGCTGAGCAACCTCTACCCGCCCCGGAGCAACGTCCCCGGCGAGGTGGTCTTCGAGGTGGAGGATTTCACCTCCATCAACCCCAAGAGCTTCCGTCACGCCTCCTTCCAGGTGCGCAGGGGCGAGATTCTGGGCGTCGCGGGCCTGGTGGGCGCCCAGCGCACGGAGCTGATGGAGGGCCTGTTCGGCCTCCGCTGCCACAGTACGGGCAAAATCACCTACAAGGGCAAGGAACTGAAAATCAACCAGCCCAAGCAGGCCATTGACAGCGGCATCGCCATGCTGACGGAGGACCGCCGGGCCACGGGCATCCTGGGCGTTCTCTCCATCGCGGACAACGTGTCCATCGCCTCTTTGAATCAATATCTGATTGGCGGCTTTATGCTCGATGACAGGAAAATCGAGCAGCTGGTCCAAGAAAACGTGGCCAAGCTCTCCATCAAGACCCCCTCGTCCAAGACGTTGATTCAGTCCCTCTCCGGCGGCAACCAGCAAAAGGTGCTCATCAGCCGCTGGCTGGCCAACGACCCGGACGTGTTCATCCTGGACGAGCCCACCCGGGGCATCGACGTGGGCGCGAAATATGAAATCTACTGCATCATTGCAGAACTTGCGAAACAGGGCAAAAGCGTCATCATGATCTCCTCCGAGATGAGCGAGCTGATCGGCATGTCCGACCGCATTATGGTCATGTGCGACGGCCGGGTCACCGGCTTCATCGACGGACAAGAAGCCAATCAGGAGAACATCATGGCCCTGGCCACCCAGTTTGAATAAGGAGGAGAGAAACTATGGAGAACAAAAAACTCAACGGAAAAGCCGTCAAGAATTTTCTGTCCAACAACGCCATCATCATTCTGATTTTCCTTCTGGCCCTGTTCGTGGGCGTTGTGACGGACAACTTCTGGAAGCCCGCCAACTTCAAAAACCTCATCGTCAACATGTCTCCCCGGTTCATCATCGCCTGCGGCGTCTCCGGGTGCCTCATCACCAAGGGTACGGACCTGTCGGCGGGCCGTCAGGTGGGCCTCTCCGCCTGTCTTGCCGCCATGATGCTCCAGAGCGTGGATTACGCCGCCCGGGCCCTGCCCTGGATGCCGGACATCCCCTGGTTTTTGGCGCTGGTGCTGGTGGTGGTCATCATGTGCATCTTCGGGGCCATCAACGGCTGTGTCATCGCCTTTTTGAAGGTCCCTCCCTTCATCGCCACCTTGGGCATGCAGACCATTGTCTACGGACTCTGCTCCGTCATCACCGGAAACGACCCCCTGGGCGGCTTCAAAAGCTCCTACTCTCAGGTGGCGCTTGGCTCTGTGGGTCCCATTCCCTATCTGGCGATTTTCGCCGTGCTGGTGGGCGTGTACATCTGGTTCCTCTATAACAAGACCCGCCACGGAAAATACATGTACGCCATCGGCGGCAACGAAAGCGCGGCCCAGGTGGCCGGCGTCAACGTCCCGGCCACCATCATCCGGATTTATGTCCTGGCCTCCGTGCTCTATGCCATTGCCGGGTTCCTGGTGGGCGCCAAGGCCGGCGGAGCCTCCACTGCCACGGGACTGAGCTATGAGCTGGAAGCCATCGCGGCCTGCACCATCGGCGGCGTGTCCACCAACGGCGGCGTGGGCAAGGTGGGGGGCATCCTCATCGGCGTGCTGGTGTTCGAGGTTTTGAAAATCTGCCTCCAGTTCCTCCGTGTGGACCCGGCTTACACCTTCATTGCCCAGGGCTTGGTCATCATTGTGGCCGTCGCTTTGGACCTGCGGAAGTATCTTGGAAAGAAGTAACCATACGCCCCTTTTGGAAAAGCTCCGGCGCGAAACGCGCCGGAGCTTCTTTTCAAACGGGCATTTTTGTTGTATAATGAAAAGCACAAGAAAAAGGAGGGGACTTCCATGGAGGAATACCGGGTTCTGCTGGCCGACGACGAGGAGGAAATCCGCACCGGCATCAGCCGGAAAATCGACTGGGCCTCCCTGGGCTTTTCCCTGGCGGGGGAGGCGGGCAACGGCGAGGAGGCTCTGGAGCTTGCGGAGCAGCTCCGGCCTGACGTGGTGCTCACCGACATCAAGATGCCCTTCCTGGACGGGCTGGAGCTGTGCCGGAGGCTGCGGGTCTCCCTGCCCGGGGCGCGGCTGGTGGTTTTCTCCGGCTTTGACGACTTCGAGTA
>NZ_CAJTUX010000011.1 GCF_910579365.1 uncultured Oscillibacter sp. | reverse complement strand
CCTTCTTGGTGATGGAATCCACCTTATGAATCAGGATGCCCGAGAAGGCTTTGTTCGTCACCGTCAGAGTGGTACATTGGTTGTCCTGGATCGTGAAGTAGTGGGGTGTGGAATCCAGCTTGAACCCCTCCCCGGCCTTGATCTCGACAGCATAGTAATCACCGGCGTCCAAATCAACGTGTATCCGGCCTGTGGAATCCGTGGTGACCGTCTCAACCAAGGCTCCATCCATCTTCCGAATCTCAAAGGTGGTGTTGGGAATGCGCTTGGTTTCATCGGACGCACTGACCTTGATCAGCTCCAAGCCGCCAACGCGCTTGTTGTAGAATGTGAGCTGCTGGCCCTCGCCTTCCTTGATGAGGATACTCTGCGGCGTGGAATCCAGCACAAATTCATTGCTGGCGGTCTTGATTTCTTTGGCGGTGACGGTGGTTCCGGGAGCTACGCTTAACCGAATCTGCCCGTACTGGTCCGTCACAAACTCGCCGTTATTGGGTCCCAGCGGCGTCCCGCTGCTGTCGCAGATCAGGAACGTAACGCCAGCCAGCGGCTCAGTGCCGGTGCCCTTGGCGTTCGGGTCCTCAATGTATTTCTGGATGGTTAAATTCGTATCGGGGGTATTGTAGACCGTCAAGGTCTGCGTGTCCGCCGGATTCACCGTAACTACCTGCCGCTTCGTGCCGGGATCAATGGTGTAATTGGGCAGCGTTTTGACTTCCTCGACCACCACGGTTCCCACGACGGGGACCCGAATTTCACCATTAGCGTCCGTTTTGTAAAGCCCCAGGGAGGACAGGTGCCCAAAATTGTCGTCCACATACTCACCGGAGGCATAGCTCAATTTGAACTCCACTCCGGCCAGCGGCTCGGAAGTCAGCTTATCCAGCTTCTTAATCACGAGATATCCCGTCGCCTGGTTGACCAGCCGGAGCGTCTGGCCCTGCTCACCCGCTTTGATGAGGATGCTCTTGGGGCTGCTGTCCAGGACCACGCCGTCCGGCACGGAAATTTCCCTTACGGTGACGGTCGTTCCCGGCTCCAGGTTGGGGATCACGATACGGCCATTTTCATCGGAGGTGAACTCGCCGTTACTGCTTCCGATGACAGCGCCGGTCTGGTCCGTAACGAGGAACGTTGCTCCCTTCAGCGGCTTCTCACCGCTTTCGGTTTTCAGATACTTTTCGATGGTGAGAGTGACTTTGGGGATGTTCTCCACTACCACATTGTTTCCGCCGCTGCCGGTACCTCCCGCAGAGGAATTTCCCCCGCTGGTGGTCCCGCTGCCGGTTCCTCCTGTGGTGACGCTGTTCCCGGAACCGTTGCGGACGATGATGGTCCTGGGCGTGGGGTCGAGGACGTAGTTGGCGGGCACCTTGGTTTCCACCACCACAATGGTGGAATTGGGAATGAGGCCCGTTACCGTCACGGTCCCGTCAGTTCCGGTGGTATAACGTCCGATGATATTCCCATCGCCGTCCTTGAGGGTAAATTCTGTGTTGGGTACAGGCGTTCCAGTAACCGCGTCCTTTTTCGAGAGGGTCAGGGAGCAGAGCGGCTCGTTATATACCACCAGAGTCTGGGTATCTGCCGGGTTGACGGTGATGGTCTGGCTCTGCGTTTCCTTGTCAATCACATAGCCCGGACTGGGGGACACCTCTTTTACGACTATGGTGCCAACAACCGGGACACGAATCTCCCCGGCGTCATTGGTGACAAACCGGCCCTTGGAGGACAGATGCCCGAAGTTATCGTCCACATAGCCGCCCTGCGCGTAGGTCAATTCAAATTCGGTCCCGGACAAAAGGGCCCCGGACACCTTGTCCTTTTTCTGGATTACCAAATACCCCGTTTTTTTGTTGTACAGGCGGAGAATATTCGCCCCGCCATCCTCGCTGATTTTAATGCTTCTGGGCGTAGTGTCCAGCACCACGCCGTCGGGGACCTTGATCTCCCGCACGTTAATGGTGGACCCAGGCTCCACTCCGGCAATCACCACCCGGCCATCGTCACCAGTAATGAACTCGCCGTTGCTGCTGCCGATCACAGCCCCGGAAGAATCAACGACCTGGAAGGTCACACCCTTCAGCGGCTCATTGCCGCTCTCGGTTTCCAGGTACTTTTCGATGATTAAGGTGTTTTTCGGCGTGTTGTAAAAATAAGCGTGCTGCACATCATCCGGGTTGACCACGATGGTCTGGCTTCTGGTTTCCGGATCGATGGTGTAGCCGGGAATGGTGGCCTGCTCCGTGATGGTCACAGTGCCCACGATCCCGTTGATGGTGATGGTCCCGTCCGGCCCGGTGTAGTAGATACCGTTGGAGGACACCTTGCCATTTTCATCGTCCACCACGCAGCCGGGGGCGTAGGTCACTTTGAACTGCACTCCGGCCAAGGGGGTCTTGCGGTCCAGGCTGCTGTACTTGTGGATGACCAACGAGCCGAGGGGCTGGTTGAACAGTTCCAGATTATAAACGCCGGGGCCTTTCACCTCGACCACCTTGGGGGTATCGTCCAGCAGGAATCCAGGTTTTGCGAACACCTCCTGCACGATATAGCTGCCCGGCTCCACGTCTACCTTGATGAACCCATTTTCGTCCGTTCGGAACTCGCCGTTGGACGTCCCTACCACAGAACCGTCCGTCCGGGTGATGCGGATGATCACGTCACTCAGCGGCTCCTTAGTGGTGCTGCTCATTTTCTTCACCAGGATGGACCCGACAGGCTGGTTATAGAAGTAGACGCTCTGATGGTCGTCCGGATTGACCACAATACTCCGGCTTGGCAAGCATATCCCGAATCGTGGCATCCGTCCAGTCATAGGGGCGGGACATATCCGTTTTGCTCTGACACGTTCCCCGGCCCCGTTGGTCGAGATAGTAGGAGGGACGTTCCACCTTATCTTCCATCAGGATTCTGGCAATCGCAAGAGGGCCTTTTCCTTCCGCACTCAAATGGAAAATGCGGCGCACAACGTCCGCTGCTTCATCGTCCACCAGCCAGTGGTGTTTTTCATCCGGGTCCTTCTTGAACCCATAGGGAATCGTGTTGGTGACAGGCTTGCCGGACTTACCCCGTATCTGATACTGTGCTTTTTGCTTGCGGCTGCAATCGCGCACGTACCACTCGCTCATAATGTTCCTTGTGTGGGGGAAAAAGATGCAGATACTAAATTGCAAAAGGCTCATGGTCTATAAGCCAAAAGATGAGGGCTGGAATCAAAATTCATTCCAGTCCTCATCTCTTGGCTTAAGCACCCATATTGGAAGATAATCTATTTTTGTTCCACGACTTCTTTTATATTCGCCATCCCTGGTTGTTGTAGTAGCTTAAAAAACTCATTAATATCTCGATGGCTTTGCTGAGGATATTTCAAATTTCTCCTTCGCTTACAATAAGTAAAGGTGATCGACCTTTTAGCTCGTGACAATGCTACGAAAAATGCACATCGATCTTCCTCCGGCTGAGTACGAAAACTCCAAAAGGCGGAATCTTCCAAACCCACAAAATAAATAGAAGAGTATTCAAGCCCTTTGCTTTTGTGAATTGTCATAATAGGGACAGAATGGAAACCCCGAAAGATTTCTACAGCTAATTCCCAATCACCGTTTGCTTCATTCAAACTTTCCCAGAACAACTCTTCAAACTTGGCTATTAATTCTTCTAAGCGATTTCTCTGCCGATATTCAGGGAAGTTAGCTTTTATTTTATCTGCGCCCAAAAAGTCAACCAAGCTATTTAGCACATTGGATATACAAATCTGATCCATGCCTTTTATTAATTCTGTTTTCAAACATTCCATTTGAGATGCTAGCGCCTCTTGCATTTGATCATATTCTTGATGTACTTGATTTGCGCCAATTCCATTCAAACTCACGAGAAAGTTTTGAATATATTCCCAATCGTGAGGCCGTTTTTTGCTGAGAGCGCATAGGATCATTCTGATCAGCAAGTCAATAATCGGCTCTTTGACAAGATCTTGGTACTCAGTTTCAATTCGAGCGGAAATCCTGTGAGTTTTTAGTTCAGAAATAATAGCTGAAGAGTAGTCCATTGGCCGCTGTTTACATAAAATACAAATCTCATTCGGTTTAGCTCCATTTGAAATCTCACTTGCAATATCCTCCGCAATTGCATGTGCTTCCAACTCCTCATTGTCTGCAATGAGAAGATCAATATCCCCATCAGCCGGATTCCATTTGCTAGAAGTTTCTACTTGTGTAGCTTGTTCATTCAAGGAATCATACATGGTCCTTTGTAACGCAACAAGTCTTGGTGCGGAACGATGATTCATAATCAATCGCACAGGTTCAGGCGAAAGCTCTTTAAAAAGCTTATTGAAAATAGCTTTGTCGGCTCCGGCCCAAATCATGATTCTTTGCTTATTATCACCTACCGCTGTTATTTTTGAAGAAGAGCCGAAAAAGCATTGCCGGATAAGCTCATACTGGAGGCTCGTTGTGTCTTGGAATTCGTCTAAAAATACATAAGAATAAGTCAAATGCAGGGCCCGCTGAATAAAAGGGTTTGTTTTTACGAGATAGATTGCCAGTATACTAATCATTTTGAAAGTTAAAGTGGGGGCCTGATGGTCGAACCCATTCAAAAGCAGTGGCCATGCAGCCTCTGCAAACCCGCGCTTAACAATTGACAAAGTAACACCCGATAAAGAGTCATCATAATATTTCTTTAGTCTGCTCCCTCGTAACCCTTCAGGATTTTTAAACCCCGCTTTTTTAAATGCCGCATCGATAACGGCATCATCATTGATTTGATACTCAGGCTGCGGTCTAAGAGTAGCAGGTAAAGCGTATAGGAAGTGATCCAGCAAGCTTTTGGAGAAAGCATCATAAGTCATGGATATAAAGCGTCCCCCCGCTTCGATTCCACAACGCTGTTCTACACGCTCTTTTAAATTTTGAGCAGCATCCTTTTTGAAACTAATGGCCAATATTCTCTGGGGATCTCTACATTGATTTGTTTGGAGCAGGTAAGCAGCCTTTTGCGCTAATAGTTCCGTCTTTCCGGCACCTGGTCCAGCAATCACTAACACATGAGAACCGCTGCGAACCGCTTTGTCTGCGGCACGTTCAAGGATAACACCATCACAAGGTATCCATTCTTCAGGTGAAATAATATTCATGAAGTTTCGCCTTTCAGCATCTGCTCAGCCACTGTGATCAGCCGCGAAAGCACAGGCGGCATAGACGCTTTCAGCTGATTTCCGCTCATAGAGGATAGGACGGCAATATGTGAAGCCGGTTTTCCTCTGTTCAAGAAGAAATAGCTATACCAAATCATGAGTTTCTTCTGTTCATCTGTATAAGTTTCTCCATTACCTCCATGTTCTTTTAGCGTTTGCCGAATGCTTGTTTCAATTCGCTCGTCATACTTGGGATGACATTGACCCGTTGTCTCGAAATCTTTGATATAGACTTGATCTTCATCAATCGTAATTCTAGGCCCTTCCCGCATTCCTAGCGTTTTCTTATATTGGTCTCCCATATGCTCCAACATCAAAAAGTCAATATCCAATGGTGCGGAGAAAAAAACGTGATATTCCTCTAAACGATTCATCCAAGCCTGCATATTTTCTGTGTCAAGTACACTCCCGTCATGCATGCGTTCAAGGTCATCGTCAGACATAATCCCTTTCGTGGTATCAAGCAGCCTTTCTCTCTCCGCCCCTATTTGCAACAATTGTGTAAGCGCATACTTTATGCGGCCCCAGCCACCGCCGTCCCGTTCTCTGTCAAGGTCTAAAAGTGTTATAAAAGGTATCTGCAAATCATGAAGAAGCCGCCAGAAGTGATTCACGTGGCGGCCGCCTAAAGGAACAATGGAAATACCGCTAAGGTCAACGTTTTCATGAACAACTTCCCAAAATTTCGGTAAAATGAGTTCCTCGCTTTCTCCTTCACCGAGGATGACTAACTTTGCGAAATATAGTTCTGGGTAAGCCCTAATAGCCTCTTTGATATATTTATACTGCTCTGACTCTGTTTTTTCACTAGGCAAAGTGATTCCCCGAACTTTTGATGTAGCGCCATCAATTGTGAGCCTGAAATACCGAAGATTTTCAGGTTCAATTCTTTTTAGGATAGCAGGAGAATGAGATGTTATAATCGCCTGTGCATGTGGTTTTCCTGCAATGCTTCGTAGATTGCCTACCAATTTACCAAGCAAATGTGGAGCAATGTGGTTTTCCGGCTCTTCTAACGCTACAATTGTTAAAATGGGGGGCTTACGGTTGAAAGAGGTGTTTTCTGGGTCTGACTTGATTTCTTTCCGCATTTGCTCCTCAACATCCAACACGCTGTCAACTAAGGAAATATAAAAGAGAGAGCGGAGGCCATCACCCATCTGATCAATTGTATACTCTTTTCCTGTAACCGTCGGTTCAAATACTACCTCGGTGTTCCTAATGGATGTTTCAATATCTGTACCGCTGAATCTCAGGCTTGCAGTAGAATAACGGTTGTCTGAATCATATTCTTTCCACTGTTTTGCAATAGAATTTCCAAATATAGAAACACCCTTTTCTCGTTCAAGCTGGGTGTTCAATTCCTGCACTTTTGTTTTTATATGGTCTTTCGTTTCAGCGCTCCAGTTAATACTGCTCATGATCTGGTACATCAAAGAGCCAGAAGCATTTTTTAACTGTTTTGATGGATCACGAACTGCGGGAACATATATTACACGTATTTTATCCAAATCATGCCGCTGAGCTCTCACACAATGATCCTCAAGAATTTCTTCAGACTCTGGGCAAGTAATGTAACAAATCTGACTGTCAATAGACCCCTCAAGAGTACTGCTTTTTTCCCATGTTGCGCTTAATCGGATACGGAGGCAAGGTGCTTCGCCTGGGTTTTCAACGACCAGGTGTTGGAAAAAATAAGGTATAGCATATTCGCCACCCTGCCCCTCAGGCTCCAATTCATCAAATTGGAATACCGCCTCAACATATAAAGACTGCTCTTCCATTTCTTCAGGCTTTTTCCCTTTGGGCAGATGAAAATCGCTCCTATGCAAAAGCCGGTCATTGCTGTTCTCAGAGAACATGCAGTTCAAAGCAGACAACGCAGCCGTTTTTCCTGCACTGTTATTCCCAATAAAAACGGTCAGGTTATCAATAAGAATTGTCTGCTCCTCTGGCCCAAAGCAACGGAAATTAGACAATTTTATTTTAATAAGCCTCATTCGTGTTATCCCCCTATAGACCATAAATATTTAACAATGACTTTGAAAGGAAATGTAATAATCTCTATTAGCTATCTATACAAATGATGGGCTCATGATGATAGGCCGCTTGAAACATATCTAACTGCCCTCTATTTTTAATCTGCTTATGCTCCAGATAGTTTTCGACAAATGTCTTTTGCAGGGTTACACTGCCCATGTACTTCTCATTATTGAGTATTTTCCGCAAGGTTTCTTTACTCCAGACTTCCTTTCCTCTTGGCGAAGGAATCCCCATATCCTCCAAATGCACAGATATCCTTGCAAGGCTGACTCCTGATGCGGACATCTCATAAATCAATCGAACAATTTCAGCCTGCTCCCCATGAATAATGAGCTTACCTTCCTGATCATGGGTATATCCGTAGCATATTCGCTGATAGTATTTGGAGTCTGGGTTCTGAAATGATTTGCGCAAACCCCATTTGATATCCTTGCTTTTGGAGTAGCTTTCATCCTGTGCCAGGGCACAAATCAGCATCAGCATAAACTCGGAGCTTTCATAGCGAAAATGGATATTCTCGCGCTCAAAATGAATATCAACATTCCGGTGTCTCAACATCCGAATCGTTTTCAAAGCGTCTACTGTATTGCGTGCGAAACGGTGGGCCGATTTCGTGAGGATCATATCCACCTTGCCGCGCCGACAGGCAGAAAGCAGAGCTTTAAATCTGCTCCTCCCCTTTATCCTCGTTCCACTGCCAACGTCGGAATATACTCCCGCAAAAATCCAGTCTGGGTTTTGCTTAATATGCTTCTCGTAATATTGTTCCTGCATTGCCAAACTTGATAGTTGTTCAGCAGCTTTGGTGCTGACCCGGCAATATGCTGCCACCTTTAATTTGGGTGGGAAACTGGCTTTGGGAGGTATCATTTTGACAGTACCCATACGGCCCCTTTTCACATTTTTCTATCTCTCGCGCGAACGATGCCTGCGGCTTTTTTCTTTTTGAACGGAATCGAACAGTTCCTTTGAAATGATTGCAGGATGATGGTTTGTTAAAGTAGTCTTGGTTGAAATGTCAATGGTCTTGACTTGTACACCATTTTTAACCTGGGTTTTACCCAAGATAACATCTCCGGTATATTTTTCATTGCTAAGGATTTTCGAAATGGTTTCTTTGCTCCAGATTTCCTTTCCGGTAGGCGATGGAATATCCATCAAAAACAGTACATCGGATATTTTCCCAAGACTGTCACCAGCGGCAAATCTCTCAAAAATGTAAAGCACATGAGCGGCCTCTGCAGAATAGGTCTGAAGCTTGCCTTTAGAGTCTACTTTGTACCCATAACATACGATGGATGCTTTGGCTGATTTGCCGCTCTGAAAGCTCCTTTGCAAGCCTGCTTTGATTTTGTCACTTCTTGTTGTATCCATGGTATCATATTCCTTCCAAAATTTCAATCTATATGGCAAATATATAAAAATGAGCAGCTTTTAGCTGCTCATGTGTACACATGATTAAATTATCTAATAAACGATGAGTGTGGTTTTACTCCATTGGTCAAACTAGATATTTCGAAAAAGCCTTAAAATTCAGCGAAACTAAATTCTTATAAATTATATCTAAACCATGCGATTTTCTGCATTTTCGTAACTTTTTAATATAATATTTCGTTAACTTAACATTCCTTGTGTGGGGGAAAAAGATGCAGACCTGAAACCGTTGCAGCACAATGGTTTCAGGAGTTTTTGCCACAAACAAAGAGCGCAGGATCGGAGTCGGCATTTGCCTCTCCGGTCCTGCGCTCTTTCCTCATGCTTTCGCTCAGCACAGCCCTTCGCTGATCACCACATCAATATCCTTGATTTTGACTTGGATGGTATTGGCATCTACCACCGTGATTCGCTCCACAAACCTGCGTGTGACGCTATCCTCGTACTCTGTGAACCGCATTGCCTGCTGGTCCAGCCACGCCTCCATCTCCCGCTGCCTGGAGGCCCGGAGGCTCCTCTGGCTTTCGTCCTTTTCAAGAGCCTGCATCTGGTCTAGGATGTCCTGTTTCTCCGCCGTTACAGCCTCGAGCTGGGAGTTCAGTTCCAAGTTGTCCATATCCTCCAGAATCTTGTCCAGCAGAAGAGCCTGTTCCGCCGTCAGGGCATCCAGCCGCTGCTTCAGTTCCAGAAGACTCACACCATCGCCTTCGCCGTGGCTCTGCGCCAGCCCCGCCAGCTCCAGGACTCCCGCTTTCACCTCAACCCGGATGGCTCCGTACTCGTTCAGGGCGGCCACGACGGCCCTGTGAAGCCGGTCCTCGTCCAGCGTGGGGGACCCGTGGCAGTATTTCGTTCCGAACTCCAGGCGGGAGATACAACGCCAGACGATCCGCTTCTTGCCGTTCCTGGCCCAGGTGCAGCGTTTATATGGCGTCCCGCACTCCCCGCACACCAGCAGCTCACTGAGGGCGTATTTAGCGGAATATTTGCCCTGCTCGGTCTTTCCGCTTTTCTGCATGACCTTCCGTTTGCTGGCCCGGCGGGTCATCTCTGCTTTTACCCGATAAAACATATCCCTGGATATGATTGCCGGGTGATTATTCTCCACATAAACCATAGGAAACTCACCGTTGTTTTTCCGGACCTCTTTGCTGATGCAGTCCACGGTGTACGTTTTTTGCAGGAGGGCGTCCCCCATGTAACGCTCATTTATGAGAATGTTGCGGATTGTCTGCCAGGACCACTGCTTCACGCCTGTGGCGGTTGGAACATGATCCCGCTCCAGCTCCTTCTGGATTCCAAAGATGCTGGCCCCGTCCAGATAACGGCGGTAGATACGCCGCACCACCTCCGCTTCCGACTGGTCAATCTCCGGATTGCCCTCCGCGCCCCGGCGATAGCCTAACAATTTGGTATATTGGAAGGGAACATTCCCAGCCTCCCGGCTTTTGAGGATGCCCCAGATCACATTGTTGCGGATAGACTCGCTCTCCGCCTGAGCAAAGCCGCTGAACAGTGTGATCATAAACTCGCCGGACTCGGTGAGCGTGTCGATGCCCTCTTTCTCGAAGCGAACGCCGATGCCCCTGGCCCGCAGAATCCGCACCGTTTCCAGGCAGTCCACGGTGTTCCTGGCGAAGCGGGAGAGGGATTTGGTGAGAATTATATCGATCCGGCCCCGTTTACAGGCAGCAATCATGCGGTTGAATTCCGCCCGTTTTTTCATGCTGGTGCCGGTAATGCCCCTGTCGGCAAAAATTCCGGCCAGCTCCCAATCAGGATTCTCCTCAATTTTCTGCGTGTAATATTCCTTTTGGGCGGTGTAGCTGGTGAGCTGGTCCTCGCTGTCGGTGGAGACCCGGCAGTAGGCGGCCACCCGCAGCTTTCTGCCGGAGGGCCTCCCTGCTGTCTGTGGCTCTTTCGTGGCGGGGATGATTCGGATTCGTTTTTCTCGTACAGCCTGTTCCATGTTCTGTCCTTTCCCGGTAGGTTTACACTATCCTTTGAATGTCACCGTAACCACGTTGTCCGTAGTAATGGTGATAGATTGAACTGCCTGAGCGTCAAGGACATTGACCGGCTCCGGCTCATTCACAAAGCAGTCATAACAGGCGGAGACGCCTTGAAGAATCCGTTTCACAATTTCTTCCGGTTGTTCCGGGCGTTCCAGTCCCCGGTTGATGGCATTGGTCAAGCGGACTGCCTCGGCGGAAGGCTCATAAGGCATATGCTCCGGCTCCGGAGGTACATATGCTTCTGCCTGCCGTTCCACTTCCGCCAGCAGATCATGGTCTTTTATTTGAACCCTGATTCCACAGCTCTCACATTGCAGATACAGCGTATCATTCCGTTTCCTTCCGCTGAACCGACGTTTTAAGACGCTCCCGCATTCTCCGCAGCACAGCTTCTCTCGGTATTGAAGGACCGGGCGGTCTGCTCTGACAGCGGCTTTCTTTCTTTTTTGAATGATTTCCTGTGCCTTTTGGAAGGTTTCGCCGCTGACGACAGCAGGGTAATCATCCGCCCCCATATAGCGCGGGTTCTTCAGAATGAAGCCCGTCCGGTACTTGGTCCATTGAGGCCGTTCCTGGCTGTAAACAATGCCGTCAGCGTTCAAAATATCCGCGATTTTCCATTGGTATGTCCCTTCCAGATAAATGGAAAATACACGTTTTACCACCTCGGCCTCCTGGGGCTGAATGACCAGTTTCCCATCCTGAATTTGATAGCCATACAAAATCTTCCGGATCATGTTCCGTCCTCCTGAACCTGTTCCGCCAGTTCAATGCCGCCATAGAGCCGGAATCGGATGCGGGTTCGTGACTCTGCTGTAATCTTCTCCACCAGACCGGCGAACAGGATTTCATCAAAGCCCTCCAAGCGGCCCGGCCCCTCACGGATGCTGCTCACCATTTGACGAAAGGCTTCCATCGCTGCCTCCAGGTCCCCGTCCTTCAGCAGACGGCGGCGCTCTTTCCGGAGATTTGCCAGTCTGCCCTCGATCTCCCGCAGTTTAGCGGTGCTGGCGGCGGTGTCCAGCAGTCCCTTGTTTTGAAGGCTGCTGACTTTATAGCTCTGCTCGGACGCTTCCGCGATGGCCTGATTCACTGCCAGCATGGCGGGATTGTTCCGCTGGCGGGCCTCGTTCAGAGCGTCCAATTGGCCCAGGGCGGGCTTGAGGATGACGCCTTCATGAAGCCGGAGCTTGTTGTACATCCGCACGAAAGCGGCGTGGATGTTCTCCTCCGGGATAGGCCCCACCGAGCAGGAGGCCGCGTTTTTCAGGTGGTTCCGGCAGTGCCAGGCGGCGGTGCCCTTACGAGTGGTCCTCCGGTAGAGGGCCTCCCCGCAAGCCTCACAGTACATTTTCCGGGACAGCGGGTAGACGCCGTCGGGGCGGTCCCGGCGTTTCTTTTTCCTCTGCCGGAGGGCCTGAGCTTTTTCGAAGGTTTCCCGGCTGATGATGGCGGGGTGGGAGCCTTCAACGTAGATCTGGTCCACTTCGCCATGATTGATCTTCTGCGTAAAGGGAAATCCGGTTTTATAGGTCTTTTGGCAAAGGGTATCTCCGATGTATTTTTCATTGGAAAGCCAGTAGTAAATCTGGCGGGTGGTCCAGTGAACCACGCCCTTCCGGTCCTGAATGCCCCGGCTGATTAAATCATTTACAATCCAGCCAACACTGTGGCCGCTGAGGTAAGCGTCGAATACCCAACGCACCAGCTCCGCCTCCTCCGGAATGATCTCCAGGTTTCCGCTGCCCTTGAGACGGTAGCCGTAGGGCGGCTTGGTGGTGATGAATTGGCCCAGCTCCATCCTGCGGCGGAAGCCCTGGCGTCCATTCTCTGATATGGATACGGATTCCTGCTGGGCCAGAGCGCCGAAAACGCTCACCAGGAATTCCGTGGTGAGCGTTTCCGTGTCAATATTCTCTTTTTCGAATTGGACACTGACGCCGAGGGACATCAGCTCCCGCAGAGAGGCGAGGCAATCTTTCGTGTTTCGGGAGAAGCGGGAGAGGGACTTCACCAAAACCTTGTCGATCCTGCCCTTCCGGCAGTCGGAGAGCATACGGTTGAAGTCCTCCCGCTTGTCCGTTTTTGTGCCGCTGACCGCTTCGTCAGCGTAAACGTCCACCAGCTCCCAGCCTTCGTGGCTATTGATGAGGTCCGTGTAATTGCGGATTTGGGAGGCATAGGACAAAGCCTGCTCAGAGTGGTCCGTGCTGACACGGCAATAGGCGGCGACGCGCAGGGCGGTACGTTCCTTCTCCTTGGGCGGGATGATTTTTACGTTTGCTGCCATGGGCTTCAGCCTCCTTCCCGTTTTGGCAACGCCAACACTACCACACCTCGCCGGAGATATCCAGAACTATTCCCACACAGTCGAGGGGCGGTATTTCTCTACGGCGAGGCGCTTGGCTGTTGTCAATTCCTCCGCTGTCAGGAAGCCCGCCTGGGCCATATCCTCCAGGGTCTGCGTGACCAGTATGTACTGGATTTCGCTTTTGACATTGATCATCTGCCGTCCTCCAGAAAGTAGTCCGGCCCTTTCACGCTGCGGATGAACGCCTCCACATCTCGAAGGCTGTCCGTGATCCGCATGTCCGGCAGGGCGGTTTTCACGTCCTCGAAGTAACGCTGGCCGGGGACAGAACGCTCGTCCAGAATGGCGACGACGCAGGTGTCCGTTTCGGTGCGGATGGCCCTGCCGAAACCCTGCTTCAGCTTGATTTGCATTTCTGGCACGACAATGGCCCGGATAAAGGAGTGGAGGTTTGGAAAGCTCTCCCGCTCTTTTTCTTTCAGGGCGTCCGGGCGGGCGAAAGGCAGGCGGGGGATCACCAGCAGGGATACGCAGTCGCCAGGGAAGTCGAAGCCCTCCCAGGCCGCGCCGGTAGCCAGCAGGACGCTGCCCGGACTGGCCTTGAACTGCTCCGTGGTATGGACCGCGTTGCGGCCCAGGGTGAACAGGGGCCAGAGGAGGTCCTTTTCCGACAGCCGTTCCTTCACGGCGGACATGGCGGCGTAGGAGGTGAAGAGGACCAGGGCGTGTCCGCAGGCAGCTTCCAGCAGCAGGGCAATCTCGTCGGCAAGTTTGTCATAGTACATTTCGCTTTTTTGACCAGAGGAAAACTGAGGTGCATACAACAGGCAGTTTTCCCGGTAATCGAACGGGGAGAGCGAGACAGACTCCGTTACCCGGCTGTCCTCCAGCAATCCAGACTCCTCCCGGAAGCGGTGAAAATCGCTGCCCACAGCGAGGGTGCCGGAGGTGAGGATGATGGGCCTGGGCTGGTTCCAGAGGGTACTTTGGAGCTGGGCGGTCAGATCCGCCACTGTGGCACAGAGCATGACGGTGTCGCGGGCGTCCTCCGCCAGATAGAACACCATGTCAGGATGTCCTTCGCAGAACAGGGCTACCGTTGAGGCCAGTTTTTCAAGCCTCCTTCGGGTAGCGGTAGAGAGCAGAGGATTGACCTGTTTTTGTACTACCGTCAGCGCCCGGTTCGGGGCCACCAGCAGCCGGGCGTATTCGGAAAAGCGCCGGTCCGGGTTGTGAGGCCGTTCCAGCTTCCGAAGGAAGAGACGGGAGGTGTCCGCCAGGGCGTCCGCCGCCAGCAGGTATTTCTCCCGCCGCAGATCGTGGATGAGACCCTGGATGTCCTCGGCTCGGAGGGTAACGCCGAACATGTGTCGGGCCGTCTCCGGCAGCTTGTGGGCCTCATCGATGATGATGGCAAGGCTGTCCGGCAGGATGGGCTGGCGGCCTGTCCCTCGGTGAATGGCGTCCGCCAGAAGGAGATTGTGGTTGCATATCTGGAAGGGATATTGACTGCCGTCGCAGCTGTCCAAAAATGTGCGGTACCGGCAGTTCTCCCGCTGGCAGTCGCAGACCTTGGGGACGCAAACCCGCTCCCGGTCATAGCCGCTGAGACGGGGCACCTCGTCCAGATCCAGCTTCTCCCGCAGGGAGAGCAGGGCGGTTCCGGCCCTCCAGTTCTTCTTGCGGAGGTCCAATTGACCCAGCCGCCGTTCCAAGCGCTGGTCGCAGACGTAGTGGGATTTGCCCTTGCGGATCACCGCCTGGATGGGTTCTTCGCACATCTTGTCCTCTGCCAGAATGGCGGAGAGGAAGGGGAGGTATTCATCCCGCACAGCCTTTTGCAAAGCGATGCTGGAAGTGGAAATAAGGATAGGCCGGGAGGGCCGCAGGCCGTGGAATACAGTTCCGGCCACGAGGTAGGCATAGGTCTTGCCGATACCTGTTCCGGCGTCACAGAGGGCGATGCCGCCGTCCTGCATGGCCTCCAGCATCCGATGGCTCAGGGCGATCTGCTCCGGGCGTTCCGGCATTCCTTGAGTGGGGAGTAAATCCTTGAAAATATGGCCGATCTCCTCTCGGGCATCTTTCCTGTTATGATAAATCATCCGTAAAGTTCCTCTAAACAATTTCAATTTCTTCAGTCAGCTCCACCGTATTTGCAGCTCGCGCCCCGGTGGATCGGGAACAGTACGGGGCAGGTCCGGCAAGACCTGCGCGGGCGTATATCAAGGGTCTCTACTGCTTTCAACCCCAGGGCAGCCCCACAGCCTGGATCTCAGGCCATGCAAAGGCATCTCATTATGTACCCGGACAGAGTCAACGCTGGCGGCCTTGCCAAAGGCTGTCCCAGCGGGTGGCATTCTCGCTCGTCAGAGGCCCCCTCACGGCCCCGGCTGGAGCGGTGAGGGGTATTCGCTTTTGCTTTCCTCCGACGTCATGGCGTGCGCTGCTGGACGCTCGTCTGTTCAGGTGGTTCCCCGTACTGCTGATATTTGGTTTTCAAAGAGCAGCGAGAGGCCGTTATGGTATTTCCCTCTCACTCCTATCCCGAAAAAACAGCGAGGTGGATAAAACTTTTTTAAGAAAATATTTTCTTGCGCAGTTTTTCCAGCAGCTTGTCTCGGCGATAAATAATTGTCCGGTGGTAAACGCCGAGCTTTTTAGCGTATTCCCGGACAGACTCGCCATCAAAAAAGAGGGCTTGAATGAGTTCCTGTTCCTCTGTGCTCAACGAACTCAGTACAGAGACAAGGCGCTCCTTATGTACGATAACCTCCGCATGTTCTTCCCGCTGTATGACGGAATCCTCGGCGGAAATTTCGTGCCGCTGCGTATAAAGATTGATGGGAACGTCATAGGCGCTTAACAGTTCCAAAGAAACCTGCGGGTGTTCTTCTTGCTGCTCATCCAGATACCGTTCCCGGCGGTCCATTTGAGAATAGGCGAGGAACACTTCTTCTGTAACCTCCACATCTACGCCATCAACTGTGATGATATTGGCAATAACATTGCCATTTTCGTCTTTAATGCGCCGATAATTTCGGTTTTCTTGCCATTTTTGCATCTGCATAATCTCCAATCTCAGATTTTTGGGGGTCTGAGACTGTGATCATGGGTATTTCGCTATATATGGCAGCCAGATTTTACGGCAAGAAAAACTGAGCAAATATGGCAAAAAAGAGTGCCATATATGCTCAGTTTTTTCTAATTCATATAAAAGGTGGCCTGAAAGTTCAGTATAAAACGAATCATCTTCGATGGCTTCGGTATAGATTTTTATGATGCCTATTTCCGGAGCCATGCGATTTTAATGATTAAGTCTTTTGCATGTTGAAGCTATGTTTTCTCATTGACAACAATTAAAACCCCTCCTTGGAAAACGAGTCAAAACCATTAGATTTCAGCACTTAATGTATAATTTTTGTTTTATGAATTATTAGTTCTTAATATTTGAACTGTTATGCCATTATCAACACACGACAAATTGTTACTATATAGAGGGAGGTGAACCGATGGTACAGAGATATCCTGAATTATTTGGCGAAATAGCAAAAGCTGCTCGCCTTCGCGCAGAGCTGACTATAGAAACAGTGGCAGAGCGGGCGGATATCACTGAGCGCTATCTCTATCGAATTGAAAATGAAGGAAAAAGGCCAAGTTTTGAGGTCCTTTGTAGACTGATCAGAGTGCTGTCTATTCCAGCAGATTCCATCTTTTACCCTGAAAGAGCGATTCGAGACCCCGAAGTGGAGGAAATCGTTCATATGCTTTACGGTTGCGATAAACGTTCTATAAAAATCGTAAAGGCGACATTAAGAGCTGCACTGGAAAGCCAACAGGATGATCTTTCTTATAAAAAAGCAGAGGCGGTAATCATTGAGTGATTTCTCAATGATTACCGCCTTTGTGTTTATATGAATAATTTTTGAATGGCTAGAGGGTCTTGCGCTATTAAATCAGCAAGATATCTTCCCAACTTTGTTATTCTGCTGTATAAGATTGCTGTTTCCATGTGAACAGGTTCTGTGTATGCAGGAGCTGCCTCTGATTTACTTTGCCCGTCAATCATAGGACAATGGAACGGATCGCCTCAATCAAATCAACGACGCTTTCCCGCGCTACCAAAGCGATGCTCTCACCGTCCAACTCCGCGAGACAGCAGGCGCCGTCATAGCGGTACAGCGCAATCTCCACCTCCGGGAACCGCGCGTTCTCCAGGAGAACCGTTAAGCGGATTTCCTCCTTCTGCGCAGGCCGCTCACTGGTAAACTCCTCCGCAGTCAAGGCTGCCAGCGCGTCCGGGAAATCGATGGTTTCCAATTCCTCGTTCTGATAGAACCAGGAAATTTCATTGCCCTTGCTCTTGGGCGTGAAGGTATACTGGCTTCCCTCCAAAGAGACATCGATCTGGCGGATGTCCGCAAAATCAGCGGTGAGAAGCTCTTGATGCCGCAGGGTATTATAGGACGCGTCCATCAGAGTTTCATATCGGTCTGAGGAGATTTGATAAAGAATCCGGGACTCGCCTACCCGCACATAGGCGGAGTATTCCTCATCTTCTGAGTCATTTCCCGGCTCCGTTGCAGGATCGCGGCTGATGTGGAGGATAAAAGAGGTTTCCCTGCTGTTTTCTTCATCCGGCGTATACTCTACTGTGACCGTTAGCTCCGGCTGGTCCAGGCCATATGTGCGGAGCTCCTCGTCTGTTGCGTTGTAAGAAACGTAATCGGTCAGGGTCAGATTGGAAATGCGCCGCAAATAGCCCTTTACCAGCTCTGTGTCCAGAGGTGCCGTCTTCCCGTTTATTTGGGTGAAATAGACATCTTCGCCGCAATAGGTGTCAGGACTTTCCTCCTGATACGTCACCGTATAATGTTCGCTGCCGGAGAATTGAATCCGGGTCACTTGCCCGAACGCGGGGATCTGATCGTGGTCAATAACCGCACTGAGCTTGGCGGAGAACTCGTCCAAGGGGTCGTGTTTGACTAAGTACACATTGCCGTCCCCGATGGAGATATACCGCTGGGAGTCCATTTTGCTGTAATCCCCCAGCCTGATCTCGAAGGACCGGTCCGCTGTGGTCAGGCTGACCGTACAAACCGGATTGTCCAGCCCATATTGGCCAAAGTCCTCCACGTCTTCAATGATGAAGGCCGCGCCGAGGGCTTCAAACTGCTCCAGCATCCCCAGATTGGCATTGGCCCCGGAGGAGACGGCGTTGTGCATATCATTCAGGAAATGAGACGATGTAAACCAGACAATCCGGCCCGCTCCAGCGGTGTCGATGGAGACAGCCAAGGCGAAGGGACCATCAATATCTCCCTCCTCTTTCTCATAATCTGTCATGGCGTAGCCCTCCAGCTTGCTGAACGCAGTATCGGAAGTAGTCAAAAGGACCACAACGCCTTCGGAGTCCTCGGGAACTGTCAGGCCAAGAGAAACCGGCATGGTTGGGTAATAGTTCTCTTCCATCAGGGAATCTGTGATGGCATGGCTGTTCATGGCGGGTAACAGGGACAGGGGGCCCTGGAAGGAATAGTGCTCCCGATCCGGCTCCACCACCACGCCTTCGTTGGCACGCACACCATAGTCAGCCAGAAGGCTGTAGAGGTTTTCCAGGATGCCGTCCTGCACCGGGCCGGCCGCCACAAACAGCTTGCCGCCTTCCGCCGCGTAATGTTCCAGCAGTTCCTTTTCCTCCTGGGAGATGTCGCTGGACGGCGCATAGATCATGACGCAGTCTGCATCCTCCGGGATATCGTCCACTGTCAGGAGGGAGAGAGGCTTGACCTCCATGTTTTCCTTCTCGATCTGCTCCTGGAAGGAGGCTGGAAGATCAGCCTCCCCGTGACCCTCCAGGATGTAGATTTGGGGCAGTTCCTCGGTGGTTACATAGTCGATGGCGGAGGTGATAGCCCCCTCGCCGTCAAAGGAAGTGTTGTAGGAGTAGGAGTAAATATCCGGCTCCTGCACGAAGATGTCGCCATAGCTGATGAAACGGCTGCGTTCGCCGCATTCCACAATGAGGCTGTTGTTTTGGACTGCTTCATCTGTGTATTGCCCGGCAAAGGTGGGGTAGACATCGGGGTTCTTTTTCACCACGGTAACGCGGGCGGAGAGGCTGTCGTACTTGCTTAACAGATTTTCAACCACCTCGTTCTCCTCACCGGACTGCACGATCCAGTAGATGGTCACATCCTGCTCCAAAGCATTGACCACCACCTTGGTATTGCTGGTGATGGAGTAGAGCTTGGAGGCACTGATGTCATACCTGGTGGCGGAAGACGGAAGAGAGGAGGCAAATATGTTCACCACAATCAGAATGGCCAGCACCACCGTGGAGATCGCCAACGCATAAGCTCCGCCGCGAAAAGCGTTTCGGTTTTTCATCAGTTGTACCTCCGTTTCTCCAGCGACTGGACGGACAGGAACAGGAAGAGCACAACCACGCTGGCGTAGTAGACCACAGCGGTCAGATCGAATACGCCGTTGACAAACCCGGTAAAGCGGTCAAAGAGGGATAGTTTGGTCATCACGGCAGGCAGAAGCCCCTCGAACCTTGTGTTATCCGTGAATCCAGCAACCGCGATGGCCGCAATCAGGACAAAGCAGACGGCATAGGCCAGATTTTCATGTTTGGTCAGATACTTGATAACCGCTCCCAGAGCAAGGATAAGTACGCACAGAGCGGCCATAGAACCGAAAGCGGTCGTGGAGACATACTCCGACAGGCTGACGCTGTAATAGTTCAGCAGAATCACGGCAATGCTGATTCCGGCGGCGAAGCCCTGATTGTCCGTCAGGGAGGAGATGAACACCCCAAGGGCAATCAGCGCCGCGCCCATAAGGAAGAACGCCAGGATGGAGCCGTAGGATGTCAGCAGATACACGTCTCCAAATCGGGAGAAGATCAGTGGATAAACCGCGATGATACACAATGGAATCAGGTAAACTGTCAGCAGTGCCAGATACTTGCCCGCAATGACCTGCGCAGTGGTGATGGGGAGCGCGTACAGAAGCTGATCGGTCCTCTGCTTTCGCTCCTCCGCGATGACCCGCATGGTCAGGATGGGGACAATCACGGCGAGAACAATGCTGAAATAGCTGAGGGCATATTCAAAGTTGCTCACCGCCGCCTGGAGATTATACCGCAGGGCGCCGAGTCCCACCGCCAGAAGCAGTCCCGCGCCGAATACATAGGCTGTCAAGGTGTGGAAGTAGCTTTTCAGCTCATGCTTTAATACCGCGATCATTCCTGTGTCACCTCGCTTTCCGCAGTCCCCTCCTCAAAAGCGAGGGATGCTGGTTCGGTATTCTCGTTTTCAGCCAACTCCAGGAAGATGTCCTCCAGGCTGGCTTTTTTTACCGTCAGTTCCAGCAGAGCCTTTCCACTGGCGGCAAAGGCGGAGAACACCGCGCGGGAGAGGGCATAGACGTCGCTGAGATCCGTTTTGATGCGGACCGCCGTAAGGCCGGAATCCGTCTCCTCCAGCGTCAGGCCGGTGATGTGTTCCACTCCGCCCAAAAGCTCCCGCACCTCGCCGGCAGCGGCATCCGCGATCAGGCGCACCTCGTTGGGGGCCAGCAGATGCTGCTCCAAATTTTCCGGCGTGCCAAAGGCAGCCAGCTTTCCTTTGGCGATCATGATGATCTGGTCGCAGATAGTCTGTACCTCAGAGAGAATGTGAGAGCTGAAAATAAAGGTATGGGTTTGTCCCAGCTCTTTGATGAGATCCCGTATCTCAATGATTTGAATGGGGTCCAGCCCCACGGTGGGCTCGTCCAGAATGATGACCCTGGGATTGCCCAGCAGGGCTTGAGCGATGCCTACCCGCTGCTTATAGCCTTTGGAGAGGGTAGAAATGCGGCGATGTTTTACATCCGAAAGTTTCGTTTGCCGGATCACTTCCCCGATCTGGCGGGTCAGCTCCGCACCCCGCAGCCCCTTGGCCTCACCCACAAACCGCAGATATTCCTCCGGCGTCTCGCTCATGTAAAGCGGGGGCTGCTCCGGGAGATAGCCAATCAGCCGCTTGGCCTGTTCCGGTTCCTCGAAAATGTCGTGGCCGTCAATGCGGACCGAACCCTCCGTAGCAGATAGGCATCCGGTCATGATATTCATAGTGGTGGACTTTCCCGCTCCGTTCGGTCCGAGAAAGCCGTAGATTTGGCCGCTGTCTACGGTGAAGCTCAAATCGGAAACCGCTGTATGGTCCCCATATCGCTTGGTCAAATGCTCGATTTCTATCAAGAATGACCCCTCCTTCTTGTTTTGATAGGGCCATTATAAACCGGGTACTTAAAACCGAGTTAAAAGAAAAATTTTCACATCCATCCAATTTTTTAAGTTCCTTTTGAGTTGCGGCATTATACTTTTGGAAAGAGAGATTACCCAGGGCGGGGAGGTGAAGAAATGACCGTCCGAAAAACATGTGCCGCCGCCTCAATCGTTGTTGTCCTGCTGTTCTTTTTCAGAGGCTTTCTCCATGTGAAAGGAGACAGGCCGCCGGATAAAGAAAACGCGCTTACGATCATGGCTGGTTTTTCCTGGGAGGATGGACCTGTCCTCTGCGGTGATACCGTGCATTTGTCTTTTGGGAAAACCGATACGGATTACCGGCTGGACAGCAGCGGAGAATTGCAGATTTCCGGTTTGCCCCGGCGCGGCGCGTTCCTGCTGACCGTATTTGACCAACAAAATCAGCAATTAGGGGAGACGGTGCTCTTCCTTTCGGAAGGCTCTGTGATCGACGCTGTAACAGGGGAAGACGGCGCCGGTCATATCATGCTGCGGAAAGATACGGATGTGATTCCGCTGTCCTTTTCTCTTACAGAAAACGGCTCGCTTCAATGCGGTTTGTGGTTGACGCAGTTTCATCCAATCCATACAGGCCAGGCAGAGACGGAGCCTTAAGGAAATCTCTATGGGTAAATAAACAAATATAAGCAGAGAAAGGAACGAATTTTATGAAACCATGCAGACACATGCTGACAGTCCTCTGCGTAATGGCGCTGTGCATCCATCTGTTTTCTACCGCCGCATCCGCCGCATCCCTTGTTGTGATCGATTTGGCGGACACGGTGTACAAGGCCGCGCCCAGCGTCGTCGAGGTCTTTACGGAAACCAAACAGGTCAGCCCGTTCTATCAGGAATACGTCACGGAGGGCGCGGGAAGCGGCGTAGTCCTGACGGCGGACGGGTACATCGTCACCAACCACCACGTCATTGACGGAGCCAGCGCCGTCCGGGTCCGCCTGAATGGCGGGGACGCTTACGATGCCGCGCTGGTTGGCACAGACTCCAAGACGGATCTGGCCGTGCTGAAAATCGAAGCGGCGGGATTGACGCCCGCAAAGCTGTCGGACTCATCCAAGGCGCGGGTGGGCGACTTCGTGATTGCCATCGGCAACCCACTGGGGGAACTGGGAGGAACCGTGACGGAGGGCATCATCAGCGCCAGGGACCGGGAGATCACCATAGACGGACAGCCCATGACATTGCTGCAAACCACGGCGGCGGTCAATCCGGGCAATTCGGGAGGCGGCCTGTTCGATTTGGAGGGGGAACTGGTGGGCGTGGTAAATTCCAAGTCCGCCGGAAGCGGCATTGAGGGCCTTGCCTTCGCCATTCCCTCCAATACCGTGCGGGAGGTTGCGCAGGAGCTGATCCGGCACGGTTATGTCACCGGACGGCCTCAGCTGGGGATCGCAGTGACCAGGATATCCAGGCCAACTATGGGCTGGCGGACATATTTTGACAAGCCTGGCCTGTATATCGCGCAGACCTTTGAAGACAACGGCTTAAAGGCAGGGGACCGTATCATTCAAATCGACGGAACAGCCATCAGCGAATCCGCGGATATTTCCACGGTACTGAACCGGCACAGCGCAGGCGATACAGTCAAAGTAACCGTATCCCGCGGAGGACAGGAACTCTCCGTGAGCGTCAAGCTTACCGAGGAAAAGCCAATGTGACGGCAGGAGGTGCTTTCATGCGAATCTTGATTGCGGATGACGAGCCGGAGATGACCATGGTGCTGGAAGCTCTTCTAAGACGGGAGCACTATTCTGCCGATGTGGTTCACAATGGGCAGGACGCAATGGATTACGCTTTGGCGGAAAACTATGACGGTCTGATTCTGGATATCATGATGCCAAAACTGGACGGCATTCAGGTCCTGCGTTCCCTTCGGGCACGGAATGTGGTGACGCCGGCGCTACTGCTGACGGCGAAGAGTCAGGTGGAGGACCGGGTGGTCGGGCTTGAGAGCGGGGCGGACGACTATCTTCCCAAACCCTTTGACAGCCGGGAGCTGATTGCCCGTGTCCGGGCCCTGACCCGCCGGGGCGGCGAGTACACCCCTGGCGTGCTGACGTCGGGAAACGTCACACTGAACCGCTCCACCTTTGAGCTGAAATGCGGGACCGCCTGCGTCCGTTTGGGGAACAAGGAATTTCAGATGCTGGAGCTGCTCATGCGGCAGACGGGACGGCCCATCTCCACAGAGCAGTTCATGGACCATATCTGGGGTTATGACAGCGAGGCGGAGATTAACGTGGTCTGGGCCTATATTTCCTACCTCCGGCGGAAACTGGAGTCGGCTGGGGCCAATGTCCGTATTTCCCTCCGGCGGGGGCAGGGATATCTGCTGGAGGAAATCCCATGATCCGTTCGCTCCGCAAAAAATTTATCGCCATTGCCATGGCATCCCTTCTGGGGACCATGACGGTTCTCTGCGTCTCCATCGGCGCGGGGACCCACTGGATCACCACCCGGCGGGCGGACTGGGCTATTTCGCTGTTGTATCAAAATGGCGGGACCTTTCTTCCATCCGGCGTGCGGTTTGATCCTTCTGACTTTGAGTTTCAGGTTACACCGGAAACGGCCTTTGAGACCCGCTATTTCCTTGTGGAGCTCACCGCGCGGCGGGAAGTGAAGTCCGTAGATTTGGAGCATATTGCGGCTTTTGACCGCCAATCTGTTACAGAAACAATCAGCAAAGTGATCGAGTCCGGAGCCGGCAAAGGCTATGTGGACTATTACCGCTTCGGAGTATTCCCAAATGAGAGCGGAGGCAGCACGCTGATTGTCCTGGACTGCTTCCTGCTGCTTCAGGCGGCAAACAATACCCTCCGCATTATCGCAATTGTCTTTTTGGTATGTGCGCTAACGGTATTTTTTCTGCTTCTGGTTCTCTCCAAACGTGCCATTCGTCCCTTTGTCCAAAACCTGGAGCGGCAGCGGCAATTTGTGACCGACGCTTCCCATGAACTGAAAACTCCCCTTTCCATTCTGTCGGCGGACATGGATCTGCTGTCGGATTCCTGCGGGGAAAACCAATGGCTGGAGAGCGCCCGGACGCAGATTGCCCGGCTGGATAAGCTGATTAAAAATTTAGTGGAGCTGGCCCGCACGGAGGAGACCATCAAAGAGGGGACTGCGGAGGTGTTCTCTCTTACCGACATTGCCATAGCCAGCGCAGAAGCGTTTCAGCCCTTAGCGGAGGCTGAGGGAAAATTGCTGGCGGCGGAAGTTGCCACCGAAGTGGAGCTGCGAGGCGTACAGGATGACTTGTTCCGTCTCTTTTCCATCCTTCTGGATAATGCAGTCAAATACTGTGACGCAGGCGGGACGATCCGGCTGTCCATATCGCGGCGGGGCCGGACCGTCCGGATTTCGGTTTCCAATCCATGTGCAGGATTGAATGCCGCGCAGCTGCCACGCTACTTTGACCGATTCTACCGGGCAGATTCCTCCCGTGCCAGATCTACCGGGGGATACGGGATCGGCCTGTCCACGGCCAGGGCCATTGTTACCCGCCATGGGGGACGGCTGACCAATTACTACACAAAAGGAATCATCACATTTTCAGCGGTATTCCCGCAGGTTCAGAAAGCGCCTCTGAATCAATGACGTGGCATCCAGATAAGGATGCCACGTCATGGGATGCTATTGAACCCGTTGCCGTATGTGCTGATAGAAAAATAAGCGGCAATCTGTGCGGCTGGAAACAGGAGATCGTTCTCCCAGCTCTGCTCTGGCGGGATTACTGTTTTCTGCTGTCTTTGAAAAGAACCGCACACACCAGCATGACAGCCGCGCATACAAGGGGAACCTTGAAGACAGCGGCGAGGCCGCCTGCACCATTCATCAGCGCGGCGCAGATTCCGCCGGCGATGGTGGAGCCCAGTGCCCCGGCCAGTCCCATAAAGGCAAGCCCGGCAGCAAGGTCCTGGGGCTGCAAAATGGTCATGGGATAGGTATAGGGCGCAATCTGGTTAACGCTGTTGACCGTAGCCAGGGGAAACGCTCCGGCGAACAGCAGCAAAAGACCCATAGAAGATGTGGGAGCAGCTCCCATCAGCGCCCAGAGAGCGCCGCCAATCACCGCGCCTGCGGCCCAGATCATGACCATGACTTTATATCTGCCTGTCTTGGACGCATAGTTCCCAAAGACCGTGGTTAGAATGACTGCCGTAATCATGCCTGGAACATTGATCAGGCCGGCAATTTGGCTGCTGGCTCCCAGCGCCTCTTGAGCGTAGGCGGGGCCGTAATTTCCAGCGCCGTTTACCACGGAATAAAAGAACATCAGAAGCAGAATACAGACATAAAAGCGGTTTTTAAATAACTTGATTGGAATAACCGGATCTGCCGCTCTCCGCTCGGCAAAGATTAAAACGAAGAGACCAACGAGAGACACAGCTGCCAGTGCCAAAATCAAGGGGCTTGTCCAGCCGTAAGAGCTTCCCCAGTTCATAGCGAGAGAAAAAGGGACCAGAGTAACCGCTATGAAAATTACGCCTAAGACATCCATCTTAGCGTTTTTGCCGGCTGCGGGAGGAATGTCCGGGATACCATAAACACAGCACGCCAGGCCGAACAGCAGCAGAATGACTGCCACGTAGAATTGGATTCGCCAATTGATTCCGCATACAACGCCGGCAATCGGCGCGGCCAAAATCATGGCCGCTGTTGTGAGGGACTGATTGTAACCGGAATACTTGGGGGCGTCCGTCTGCCCGAAAATTGCCGAGAGCAGAACGAACCCGTTCATCATGAACAAGCCCCAGGCCAAGCCGGATATCATACGGGCAATCGTGAACATCCAAAAACTGGTGGCAAAAGCAGCAACGCCATAGCAAACTATGTAAAGGGCCACCGCAAAGATAAAGAGCTTTTTGTGTCCGACCTTGTCGCCGATCTTTCCGCCGACGGAAATCGTGACGCCCCGAGCCACACACTCCAGTGTGAAAATCATGCTGACCGAGGATAGACTGTTGAATACGCCCGCGACGGTATAGCTATAGACGCCTACGCTGGAAATCAGGTACATTGCCATGAAATTGATGATCAAAACGCCTGTGTAGGCAATCATCCGGCGAGATTTGCTTATTGTGCCAGGCATAAATATCCCTCCCTTTTCATGCCGCCCTGCCATCCGGCAGGGCGGCTGTTCACACAATTTAATCCTGCTTGTTGTAAGGATAATCCGGGGCGTTGGGGTCCACCTTCACACAGACTTTGCAGCTGTTGGAGGTTTTCTTCGCTGCCGTGATGGCCTCGGGCAGCTGCTCCAGGGGGAAGACCTGAGTGATCAGATGAGTGGTTTTGAATTTGCCCTCACTCATGAGCTGCACAGACTTCCCGAAATTGCCGCACAGACCGTCCACCAGCTTGATGCTCTTATAGAAGAGATCCGCCGGCGCGATAGTACTCCGGGCATCGTCGGTATAGCTTGCCACCAGACTGACCTTTCCTCCCTGGCGCACGACGTGGAAGCACTCAGCCACGATGGCGGGGCTTCCGGTACACTCTACCACAATGTCCACATTACAGGCTTCGCTGTCCTTGCCGTAGTGATAGGGGTATTCGGAGGGACCCCAAATCTCACGGATTGTGTCGATAGCGGGCTTGTCCGCCGTGGGGCTGATGACGTAATCAGCTCCGCTTTCCTTGCCAAGGCTCAACCGGAAGGTGGACCGGTTGACGAGCGCCACCTCACAATGGTTCCTGGCCTTAATGGCCTGGACAATGCCATGCCCGATGATTCCCGCGCCATAGACCACCACATGATCCCCGTCCTGCACGTCCAGGGCATCGGCCATGCCCGCTCCAACACACATGGGTTCGCAGGTAGCGCCCACCAGATCATTTACATTATCCGGCAAAGGATAGACGCTGACATTCAGCATGGCGTTGTGCAGAACGCTGTACTCGGCGAACACTCCGTCCACGCCGAAACCCAGGCCGTTTTTCGTCACGTCGGGGCAGCTGAACACATTGCCGGACTTACAGGCCGGGCACTCGCCGCACCATTGGATGTTGGTGCCCATAAAGCGCGTCCCAACAGGGATGTCCTTGACCTCACTGCCGGCTTCGACCACATAGCCGGTGAACTCATGGCCAAGGGTGATAGGCCAGTGCTGGACCGCCATGCCATGATCGAAGGCGTGCAGGTCTGAGCCGCACACCGCCGCGTAGGACACCTTAAACAGGATATCCTTGGGGCCGATCTTGGGGATTGGAACCTCCCGCATTTCCATCTTTCCAGGGGCAGTGAAAATCCACGCGCGCATTGTTCCTTCCATTGCTAAGTACCTCCCTTTTATTTTCGCGGGTAAGCGAATTGAAATATTATTAAGCAAGTTTTGTGCCATCTCTTCGCCGTGAATTTGCCTGCGTATTCCAAGAATTGGGTATCAAAAAAGCACACAGTCTCCTTTTTAGACGGATTTTCGGCGTCGCTTTTCGAAAACTGCTGGCACGAAATTTGCTTTTATATCCTAACATTACAATTATGAGGAGGATATTCTATGGCCCTATCTGTTCAAACCGTGACCGGCCCCGTTCCGGCGAATCAACTGGGGCGGTGCCTGTCCCACCAGCATGTGCTTTTCGGCTATCCCGGCTGGGAAGGCGGAGCTCCATTCCGTTGGGAAGAAACTCTGGAGCAGGCCGCCGCCGTTCTGCTGGATGCCAAGGATCGCTGCGGGCTGCAAACAGTGATCGACGCCACTCCGGCTGACTGCGGACGGAAAGTGGATTTTCTGAAAGCCGTGTCGGAGCGGACCGGCGTGTACATCGTAGCCAGCTCCGGCTATTACTACGAGGGGGAAGGTGCGCCTGCGTACTTCAAATTCCGTATGTCTTACGGAAACGCGGCAGAGGAAATCTACGAAATGATGCGCCAGGAAATTCTTCAGGGCGTGGGGGATACCGGCATCCGGACCGGAGTTATCAAGGTAGCCACCAGCGCGGGACAAATCACGGAATATGAGGACTTGTTTCTCCGGGCGGCGGGTCAGGTGTCTGCGGAAACCGGGACTCGTATCATCACCCATACCCAGGGCGGCACAATGGGTGCGGAGCAGGCCCGCCGTCTGATTGCTTACGGCGCGAAACCGGAACACATTATGATCGGGCATCTGGACAACTGCACAGATATGCACGAACTTCTGAACATCTTCGAGCAGGGCGTCTACGGCGGCTTTGACCGTCTGGGCATTCAGGGTTTTACCGGAGCCCTGCCGGAGAGCCGCCGCCTGGCAGAAATCGTGGGGCTGGCGGGCAGCGGCTACGGAGACAGGCTGATTCTCTCTCATGACAGCATCATCCGCATGCTGGGAGCTCCCTGGGTCTATTCGGAGCAGGACGCAAAGGATTTGGCTCGTTGGAATTGGACCCATGTGTTTGAGGACATTCTCCCCAGGCTCCAGGAGATGGGGCTCAGTGAAAAGGCAGTGGAAGCGATGGTATCGGACAATCCCCAGAAATTGTTTGGCGCTTAAATAAGCAAGGCAAAACCCTCTCCAGCGTTCCTCAAAGATAGGACGCTGGAGAGGGTCTTGTTCTGTGGGGAGGGGGGATATCCTGCTTAATACCGCAGCAGACGAGCCAACTCTCCGGCGGTGATGCCGCTGATGTATCGCTCCACATGCAGGGGTTCGAGAGCGGACTCCAAGTGTTCGTCCAAAGGCAGTCCAACCATAGCCTGTTCCAGTTCCTCCAGATCGCCGTTTCCAAAGAAATCGCCATAGAAACGGAGCGCCTTGATTTTTCCAGCCTCCGCGCTCAGGCAGGCGGTAATCAAGCCTGCCGGGAACTTCATTTCCTTGCGCATATCATAGGCGGGAGACTGCCCATAGTTCCACTCCCAGGTGGAGTACTTCTGCTCCCGGAGCTGCCGGACGGCCTCCAGGTCCTTCTCTGTCAGCGTATAGGGTTCCAGCTCACCGCTGTCCATGGCGCATTCCGTCAGAGCCCGCTTGAAATCCTCCATAGAGATAGGGACGGAGGCGTGGGAGTTGATGGTGGTGACCCGGCTGCGCACAGATTTGACGGCCTTGGAATCAAATTTGGCGTCCTTGACCTTCAGTGCGTCCGCCACATTGGTCAGGTTGGAATCCAGCATGATGCAGCCATGGTGCAGCAGGCGGCCATGGCGGGTGTACTGGGAATTTCCGGAGAACTTCATCCCATCAATGGTGATGTCGTTTCTGCCATTGAACTCCGCATGAATACCAAACCGATCCAGGGCCTGTACCACCGGCTCCACAAATACCTTGAAGTTAAAATCCGGATTACTCCCCTGATCGACGATGAAGGTAAAGTTCAAATTTCCCCGGTCGTGGAAAACGGCCCCGCCGCCGGAGAGCCGCCGTACCACTCGGATACCGTGCTCATCTACGAAGCTCTGGTTGATCTCCTCTGCTGTGTTCTGATATTTTCCCACTACAATGGTGTTGAAATTCTGCCACAGCATGAAATAGGAATAGCTCCGATCCAGATGCTCGAAAACGTATTCCTCCAGTGCCAGGTTGAAATAGGGATCATTGCTGGGCGATTCTAAAAAACGCATCTTCATTTATTTGCTTCTCCTTTCCAGTTGTATTCCAATAAGGCGCAGATTTTTCGTCGATCCAGGACATATGCGGCAGGATTTCCGCCTTCGGTATATCTCCCGGCAGATTCTTTGCGATTTGCCTCGCCAGACTGCGGTAATGGTAGCGGTCATCCTCCCGGAAAGGCAGGTGGATCAGAAAAACCCGTTCCGGCTTCAAGCAGCGGATAAAAGCCTGCCCTTGAGGAGAGGCCAGCTGGTAAAGATTGAAAAAGCCCGCTGTGAGTCCCCTGGTGCGGATGTCTGAGAAGACGTCGGCGTCCTCTGGCGACAAGGCCGCGTCTCCGGCAAAGAAAAAGGTTTCTCCCCCTATGGAAACAAAGTAAGACTGATGTGGGTCTGTCCGGTACTGTGCCCCATCATGGACCGTATCCACCGCAAACGCCTGAATGCCCGGCAGATGGACCCAGTAGACGCCGCTTTGAAGAGGCTGGACGGCGGCGGAGGTCTCCGGCATGCTGGGGCCATATATCTTGGGAGGCCAAAGGGTCCGCAGCAGCTCCGCAACCCCGTCTTTTTGATAGTGGTCTTTGTGCAGATGGGTAAACAGCGCACTGTTCACATGGGCGAACAGTCCGGTGTGCTCCGCAAGCTGCCGCTTTAAGAAGGCGGGCATGGGCGAAAATCCCTGCTCTGGCCCATCGTGGACGCCGTCCACCAAAAGTCCGTTTACGCCGTCTGTGAGATACAGCCCGGAATTGACAGAATGAAAAATACAGGTGTTCATCATGTATCTCCTCCTGTTTGGATATTAAAGCAAATTTCATGCCAGTTCATTTGGAAGACATCCGGCAATTGTGAACGGAAAGACGGGCTAAAAAGGATACTCCGGGCAAAAAGTAGCCCGCTCAAAGACGTCCTTCGAGCGGGTTTTGTGTCAGCGCAGGCCGTATTTATCCAGCTTTAAATAAAAATTTCGCTTGGAGATTCCCAGTATTTCAATCGCCTTTGCTTTGTTCCCGCCGGTAATGCTGAGAACAGAGCGGATCGCGTCGCACTCAACTTTATTCAGAATTTCGTGAAGCTTGAACTGGCTGAGGTCCGGGACCGCGTTCCCGCCGGGCAGGGACTTTTCCGCCTTTGCGACGGCCGCAGGGAGATATTCGGCGTGGATTTCTTCCTCCGGGCAGAGGATCGCCATGCGTTCCACACAGTTCTTCAATTCCCGGATGTTGCCGGGCCAGCTGTAATTCATGAACCGCTCCTGTACCTCCTCGGAAAAGCGCCGCTCCTTCCATTGGGGCATATCCAATGTAGACAGGAACTCCTGGGCCAAAAGGGGAATGTCGGAACGCCGTTCCCGCAGGGGTGGAAGATGGAGCGGAATGATGCAGATGCGGTAATATAAGTCCTCCCGGAAAGCACCCTCCTTTACCATCTGCTCCAGATTCCGGTTTGTAGCTGTAATCAAACGAAAATTGAGCTTTATAGACTTCTTTCCCCCCACTCGGGTGACCTCCCGTTCCTGAAGAACCCGGAGGAGCTTGACCTGCATGGACAGCGGCATTTCGCCAACCTCGTCCAGAAACAGGGTGCCGTTATTGGCCAGCTCAAATTTTCCAGGGTTTCCATTGGCGCTGGCTCCGGTAAACGCACCCTTTTCGTAGCCAAAAAGTTCGCTTTCCATCAGAGATTCCGGAATAGCGGCACAGTTTACCTTGATAAGCGGTCCTTCGGAAAAGGGGCTGGAATAATGGATCGCCTCGGCAAAAACCTCTTTTCCGGTGCCGCTCTCCCCCAGGATACAGACAGAGCTTTTTGCGGAGGCCACCTGCGCCCCCATTTTCAGGACCTTCACAAAGGGGGCGGAGGAACCAATAATACTCCGAAACCTGGGCAGCAGATGTTCCTTGGAATCCAGCTCCTGCTTGAGGCTGCTGGCCAGCTGCTTATAATGGGCGATTTTGCGGGACATCTCCCGAAGGCGCTTGGTTTCCTGCATGATGACAATGACACCGGAAAATACGTCGGTTTCTATGGGAAGCACATCGGCCAAGCCGGAATAATGGTTTTCAAATTCATGAAAATAGTGATTTCGAAGCTCTTTTCCTGTTTTGATCGTGTGCAGGATAGGCCCGACGTCATCTGTACTTGGAATCGGCATGTCCAGCAGGCTTTCAGCCGGAATACCGGCTTTCAGGAATGGACCGCCATAGGCTTCCAGGTATGCCTGATTAAAAAACGTATGCGGGTTTCCGAATCCAGGACCAAAACCATGGCGTTCAGCGCGTCCAGCACATGGGTCAGCGAGGCCAGTGCGGCGCTGTGGGGCAGAGAGGTGCGTTGTTCCGGCGTAAGATTTGGCAGATCCATATTGATCATTCCCCTCCCCTCTTTTCGTCAAATTTTACGTTTTTATTATAGCATAGCTTGGACGCTTTGGTCAAGGACGCAGATGTTGGCACGTAATTTGCTTAAATAACAGGCAAAGCCTTTCCAAAGGACAAAACAAACAGGAGGAAAAAATATGGCGCAGCAAGACGAACTGGGACGCCTCATCCGAGAGGTGAAGCCCCTGGAGGGGATGCGCAAGGTGATTGCTGAACGCATGACTTTCAGCAAGCATGAATATCCCCAGGGAACAGGACAGGTCCGTTTGAACGTGGACAAGATGATTGCGTTCCGAAAAGAGCTCTTGGAAAAGAAGGGGATCAAGGTTTCCTTTGGCGATCTGTATGTGAAGGCCGCAGCCTGTGCCCTGGAGGAAAACATGGCGCTGAACGCCTCCCGGCAGAAAGAGCAGATCATTTATTACGAGGATATCAACCTGACGGTACAGGCCACCATCAACGGTGCGCTGATGGAGCCGGTCCTGGAACACGCGGACCGTAAGGATATTGAGGAAATCTCCGCCGAGCTGAAAAAGACCTACGACTACATCCGGCGGGGCAAGCTCATGCGGGTGAAGCTGGAGGGCGGCACATTCTCGGTTTCCAACCTGGGCGCGTCCCTCATCGACAGCCAGCAGCCCTTCATCTCCCCGCCCCAGGGCGCAATCTTCGGGATCAGCCGGAACTGCCGGGTGCCTGTGTTCAACGAGAACGACGAGGTGGTCCCCGCCAATCTCACTACCTTTGCCTTGACCATCGACCATGGCCTGTGTGATGGAGCGGAGGTCGTCAGCTTCTTCGCCTCTCTGGACAAGGTGCTCCAGGACCCCTGGACCTGGATGTATCATAAGCGTCCCGCGCCGGAGGAGTGAGTATGGGCAGACAGCGGTATTTGATCGAAATTGGCACCGGGGTGGACTTGCACGGCGGAGACGTGACCAATGCCGCCCGAAAAGCAGTCAAGGATGCCCTGAGCCACTGTTGCATGGCCGGTGTGCGGGAGATTCACGGAGCGGGTCCGGAGCGTATCGCCCTCCGGGTCCAGATCAGCTGTCCTTGCCCGGAGAAACTGGATCTGGAGCAAGTCCGGGAGCCGGTGAGCTTTTATGAAGATGTGGAGGTAGTTCCCGTCCTGGGTGGAGCCGCCGAGAAGGGGCTTCATGTGGCATCTATGGGCGCGGGCGACACCTTAGTGGTAGCGGTGGCAATCATCACCGTTTATCTGAAAGATTAAACATCTGCTTTCATTGTGTGTGTAAGACGGCGGCGCCGTCTACAATAAATGACTTAAAGGAGAACAATTGTTATGAAACAGGAAATCAACATCCCCAAGCTGGGTTCCGAGATGAAGACCGGCCAGATCCTGAAATGGCACGTCAAAGTGGGCGACCATGTGGAGGAGGACCAGGAGCTCTGCGAGATCAAAACCGAGAAAATGAACGCCCAGGTGGAATCCCTCTATGACGGAGTAATCACTGAAATCACCGGCGAGGTGGGCGAGACCTACAACGTGGGCGCGGTCATCGGCTACATCGAGGAGGACTAACCAAAATTCCATTATAGAAAGGAGTCACACGACTATGGCCTACAGCAAAGAACAGCTTGTCGAGATGTACAAGATCATGCAGCGGTGCCGCCTTTTTGATAAGAAGATCGCCACCGAGAGCAAAAAGGGCAAGCTGGTGGGCATGTTCCACTTCGGCACCAATCAGGAAGCGTTTGAGGCTGGCCTGATGCCTCTCGTCGGGCCTGACGATTACATCAAGCCCTATCACCGCAACCACGGCTGTTTCACCATGTGCGATATGAAGCTCTATGTTGCCGGTATGCTGGAACGCACCACCGGCTATAACATGGGAATCGGCGGCGACTATCACCAGCAGGACATCCAGGACCTGCACCTGCTGCCTATTGACGGCCTCATCGGCGCGGACTGGCTTTATGACGCAGGCGTGGCCATGGCGCTGAAACTCCAGAAAAAGCCCGGCGTTGTGTTCAGCTGCCAGGGCGACGGCGCGGCGCAGATGGGCTCTCTCTACGAGTCCATGAACTTCGCCTGGATGGGTCTGCGTCCCATTGTGGAGTTTATGTATCCGGACTTCGTTGTGCTGGCCATCAATGAAATCGCCCACGGCGCCTGCAAGCAGTATTGGCTGTCCAACCAGAAGTGTCCCGTCCCCATGGTGATCCGCTCGGCCCAGGGAATCGGCTCCCAGTGCGGCGCGCACCACTCCGAGTGCATTGAGGGCTGGCTGATGAATTACCCCGGCCTGAAAATCGCGGTGCCTACTTTCCCGGAGGATGCCTATGGCATGATGAAGTACGCCATCCGGGACAACGACCCTGTGATCTGGCTGGATTGCCGCACCACCATCTACACCGAGAAGGCCGACATCCCGGAAGCTGAGGAAGACGCTCTGATTCCCTTCGGGCAGGCCCGGGTCCGCCGGGAGGGCGCCGATGTGACCATCGTAGCCTGGCACAAGCTGCTCAAGGATGCGCTGGCCGCTGCCGAGGACCTGGAAAAGCAGGGCATTTCCTGCGAAGTCATTGATCCCCGTACCCTGATTCCCTTTGACATCGATACTGTGATGGCCTCCGTTCGCAAGACCGGACACCTGGTCATTGCCCACGAGGCCAATGTCCGGGGCGGCTTTGGCGCGGAAATCGCCGCGCAGGTCACTGAGCGGGACGCCGGGGCCCTCAAGTCCCCCATCATCCGGGTGGGTACCCCCAACACCTTCATCCCTGTGGGTATGGTGGAGTGGGAAATCGTCCCGGACAAGATGGACGTGATCCGCGCTGTCAAGAACGCTTTGGGCAAGGAACTGCTGGAAGAAGAGAAAGGCCGTGTTGTGGTGGACGGCGAGGCGGAGCTGAAAAAGAGCCGCCCGGAGTCCAAAGAAAACTAAGTGCGAGGCGGGGCGGTGAACCGCCGCCCCGCCTCCCTGTGAGGAAATAATGATGCAGGAAAAAACAGCTATCATTACCGGAGGCGCGGGGGCCAGCGCCGGCGCTTCCGGGCGTTATATCTCCCAGCGATTGGCGGAAATGGGATACCATGCCATTCTCTGGGATATTCAGGATGAGGCCGGTGAGCAGACTGCCGCGCAAATCCGCCAGCGCGGGTTAAAAGCCACCTACATTCGCTGCGATGTGTGCGGTGAAGAACAGGTAAAAGCCGCGCTGGAGCAAACCATATCGCTCACAGGACAGGTAGATGTCCTGGTCAACAACGCATTTTGGCACGCCGATATTCAGCCGCCCCTCCATGAGGTCACTCTGGAGGATTGGGACCGTCACATGGCCATCAATCTGCGCTGCCACTTTATCGCGTGCAAATACGTGATGGGCGCCGCTACCATCACCTGGGATACCACGTCCGGAGGCGTGATGACGGCGGCGGTGAAAAAAATCACCACAATCATCACCCGCCGTCCCTTCCGCATCCACCGGGCCTTTAAGAGTCCCAGGCGGTTTAGAATCACCGATACCACCGGCAGCTCAAAAACCGCCCCGAAGACCAGAAACACTGTAGTCAGAAAAGCTATGTAGCTCTGGACGGAGACGGATGCGGCGGCGCTGCTCCCGGCGCTGAGGCTGATGAGAAAACGCAGCATGAAGGGCAGCATAACCCGGTAGGCGAAATACACTCCTCCGCAGAAGCAGCCCAATCCAAAGACCATCGCGAACAGGCACAGGGCCTTTTCCTGCCGCCGGAGTCCGGGCTGTACGAAGGCCCAGGTCTGGTAGAACACCATAGGCAGCGCCGCGCACAGTCCAAAGACCAGGGCGATGGTTACATATTGCATTAAAAGCTCCTGGGGCGCGATGTACACAAACCGGTAGCGGTAACTGCGGCCAATGCCCAGCAGCAGCTCCACAATGTCCGGCGCGAAATACAGTCCTGCCAGAGAGCACACCAGCAGCACCGCCAGGCAGGCCAAAAGCCGGTTCCTCAGTTCCCGCAGGTGCTCCGACAGGGGCATTTCCCCGTCCGGGCGACGGTCTTTACTCCTCAGACTTCCCGGCATTGCCGCTTTGCTCATCCTCGCCCGCTCCCTCCCGGAAGCTCTTGACGCTCTTACCGAACATCTTTGTCAGTTTCGGAATCTGGGTGGGGCCAAAAATGATAACCACCACCGCCAGGATCAGAATCAGTTCCGTTGTTCCCAATCTCATAACGCATTCCTCCCGCGCTGTCCGCGCTTTTCAGTTTCAGATTTTCCCACTTACAGAATCTCCGGAGTTTTGGCTCAGGCTGTGGCCTCCTGGGAACCGCTTTCCGCCTCCGGTCCGTTCCCCGTCTCAGATTCACCCTCTGGGTTCTTTTCCGGCTCCGCTTTCTTGGGCTTTCCAATGCCGTTAAAGGAAGCCTTGATATCCTTCACATCTTCTCGGACCGTTCTATCCAGATCCTCCAGGGGCTTCACCGCCTCCCGCAGGGGGGCCTGCGCTTCCTCCAGCGGCTCCACCACACTCTCCTTGATCTCCCGGGTAGCCTCCTCGGAGTATTTTCGAAATTGCGACACGGCCTCACCCAGCTTTTTTGCGTAACCGGGCAGCCGGTCCGGGCCCAAGGCAAAGAGCGCCACGATGAAGATCAGGATCAGTTCTGTCATTCCGATCTGCACAACATCCCTCCTTTCCTAATAAAGCGATTTCCGATATGAACAAAACAGCTATGCGTTGGAGAGCGGGGGAAGAGCGTCCTCCGGGAAACTCCAGCTTCTCCCGATGGCTCTTTATATTCAGTCCTGAAAACTCGATTCCAGCGCCCTGCGCTCCTCATCGTGCACCCGGTCCAGGAACCCCCGGACCGCGAACCAAAAGCTCTCCTCCACACCCGTCTCCGCATGGGAGAAGTAGCCGGAGTTCTCGTGGGCGATGAAACCATGGATCAGGCTTCGAAGCATCCGCTGGAGGTGGGTCGCGGCCAATGGCTCCAGGACATACTGGCCCAGCACCTGCAAAATGGGTTCTACAATTGCCTGGGCATCGTCCAGCAGAGGATCGTGCTCCATCATCCGCAGAGTCATAATGATGCGGTACAGATTCAGGTGCTCTCGGGCGTAGCGGTGGTAAGCCCCCGCCAAAGCCAGGATAGCCTCGTCCCGCTCTTTTCCCTGGGCGGCCGCTTCCTCCGCCCGCACCAGAGCGGAAATGGCATGCCGGCCCACCTCCAGCCGCAGCGCCTCAGCGCCCTCAATGTGATTGTATAAAGATGCAGGCTTTACCCGCAGCTTTCCCGCCAGCTCCCGCATGGAGAAGTTTTCGTATCCTGCCTTTTCAATGAGATCTATCGCAGCATCCACTACAATTTCCCGGTTTAAGCCTCTTTTCGGCATAGCAGATACCCCCTGAAGAACTGACGGTAAAGATAGCAAAACTGGTTAAGGACCTCTCAAATATCCGTATTGCCGGTAAGAAAACCCGCCATCAATCTAAACTAACATCGTTAGTTTGTCGAGAGATGACTGCGCAGATTTGAGCCGCCCGGACTTGTGCATTTCGCTTGTAAGACGAGAACAGGCAGCCTGTTTCTCCAAAATATATTTCCATTTTTCGTTTTGAAAGACACCGGCGGGAATGGAGCAGGGTGGATGCATCTGCGGAAGTATACTTTGAGGCGGAAGCAGATATTGCGAATGGAATTGTTGACTTTACCAGGGACTTGGTCTGTTTCCCTGTTTCAGCGAAGTGTTGAAGAACTATAACATATGGAGCGATTATGTAAATAGAAGAATTGCAAACAAGCAGAGCGGTATTGATTTATTTTATCAATGCCGCTCTGCTTATCTGCAATTTTTGATTATGGATTCAGGCGGATGATCTGTTCATACAACACTGCAAACTTTTTGGGACGACAGCGTTGGCGTGGTAATGGCCCAGGAACCAATTTCGGAATTGACGCCGCTCCGCCACATCATCCAAGAAATCCGTCAGCGCGGCGGCCTTGTAAAAGCCTCCGCTCAGTTCGTCTTGGACTGATGTCGGCCCGCAGTGAGTGACCGTCTACCTTCCAGCCGCGCCGCTCCAGGCTGGCCCTGGCGGTCTGGTACTCCTCCTCTCTGGGCAGTTCCTCCTTCCACCAAGATCGGTGATTCACCCGGTACAATGCTCCGCTGTGATTGAGCAACCGGCATCCGCTACTGGCGGAAAGCATACCCCGCCGGGGAAATAACCAAGGAGAAAATCATAGACCAATTCCAAGGGTGGGACGCGCACGCGGCCCACGGGGACACATACGCATTACGGCAGAAGTACGCCGGGCAAGTGGGTGAAATCATCGGTGAGGTCCCGAAACTCCACAGGAAGCTCCATTCCACCAAAGATGTCCACGCACGCAGGAGGGCAAAACAGGAACGGTGCATCCAGAAGAAACGGGGTGCGCCGGTTTCTTTTGCCCTGCCAGCGCTGGAGGGGCCGCGCCCGGACGGCATTCCGCCGTGGATGTAATACAAAACAGGAGGAAATTTTATGGCATCTGTCGCATTGAGCGCAAAGGCCGTCGGCTCTACCGTCAAGCTGAAAGTCGGCGGCACGGCGCGAAACTTCATCGTGGTCCATAAGGGCAAGCCCAGCGCCGCCTACGACGCAAGCTGTGACGGCGTATGGCTGTTCGCCAGTGGCACAGCTCCAACGTCAACGACTACGCCAACAGCACCATCCACGCATGTTCGGCTTTGATAAACTGCTGCAAACCCCGGAACAGCTCGACAGCATCAAAAAGAATAACTGACCAGAAGGGACGGATGTTTTCACATCTGCAATGGAAGGACCGGCTTAGAATCGAAAAAATACTAAAGGCGAAGAAGCGCAAAAAGCGGTTCCTGACCATGACGGAAAGAACGTCGCGGGCGGACCTTATGTTCCTTATGCCGGACGGGACTATGGCAAGTGCGGCGGCCGTTCTGGAAAAGATGAGATCACGATACTGCACCGCCAGGTGGATGGGCTGACTCAGCAGCTGCGCCTGATGCAGGAGCAGCGATTTGGCGCGTCCAGTGAATAAACACAGGTCATTTCGGAGCAGATGTCTTTGTTCAACGAGGCGAGGCACTGGCAGACCCTGCGATACCGGAACCTGGCCTGGAGCAGATCACCCGCAGGCGAAAGAAACGGACCGGAAAACGGGAGATGGATTTCTCCAATTTACCTGTGGAGCAACTGATTCATGAGCTGCCGGAAGCGGAGCGTGTCTGCCCGGAATGCGGAAGTTCGCTGCATAAGTGCGGCCAAAGTGTTTTACGGCGGGAGTTGGTCTATGTGCCGCCCGGTACAGCGTAGTGGAACACATCCAAACTGCCTATAGCTGCCGCCGGAAATCACGGCCGCAGGCTGCTGGGCGCATATGCGGCGAAAGTTTACCGATACGCTGAAAAGCATGCCTGCGGATATACGCGGCAGATCTCCTGCTCAAAAAACGTGTAAACTTTGAACGGTGGCTGCATATGCAGCTACTGTCCGCTGCTTCCTGTACCTTGCTATTTTACGCCTGCACTTACATCTTCGGTGTGTTATTTTTATTTCACGCTTCTTTTTCTCCTAATCGTCTCCAATAGTTCTTGATTTTCTGGAAATAACTTTTTTATACGCAAAAATCCCGCACCGAAGTGCGGGATTTTTGCCTGCATCTTTCTTGTCAACACAGGTTGGAGCTGGTGGGGTGACTCGAACACCTGACCTGCTGATTACGAATCAGCTGCTCTACCGACTGAGCTACACCAGCACAACAAACGAGATACTCTGCCGCTGATCTTCATCCGGATATGAAAACAAAGCATTTCGTGCTCTCTTCAAGCTGCTGTTTATCATAGCACAAAAAATCTTTTTCGTCAACATTAATTTTGCAGGTTGTACTATCAAATGCGAAAGGACACAAACCCGCCCAAAAGGGTGCGGAACGGTCCCGACGCATTTATTTTTTACCACAAAAGGGCCGGAAAATCAAGAAACAATGGGAAGTGCGCTATTTTGTGACGGACGTTGCCAGCATTCCTCTTTACAAGGGCTACGGCAAAACGAAGGCGTACAAGCAGGCCACAAAGGACGGCTGGGGAACCGTGTACCGCGACGAGAACAACGCCCTTGTCTGTGACGAAGATTGTAGCGCCAGCCTTTACACGAAGAACGGCGGCTATTTCGGTATCTTCCCTTGTGACGAAATCGACACAAAGGAAACGCCGAAACACGCGGAGTGCGCGGCGATCATTACCAGAGATTCTTGCGGCCTGTCCTTTTGGGCGGAAGATTTCAGCCTGATTCACATTTTTGTAGCCTGCGATGAAAACGGCCTGATTGACCGCTATAGTTAACATACCTGTAAACACTCAAAAGATGGATTAGAATAGGAGTGCATCAGCACAGTCTGCCGCACCCCGGAGGCGGAGAACGTAGTTCGCCGCCCCAAGGGCGGGCAGCCCAAAGCGCCATGGGTCCGGCAAGGTCATCTCCTACCGTGGGGAGCCCTGCATTGTCCTGGGGCGACGAATATGCTCTTCCAGAAACAGAGGACCCCCCGTCAAATTTCAGGTTCCCCTTCACCCGAAAGCGCATTCCATCCGCTGCGTCCGCCGCCCAGGTCCCTTTGCGGGTCATACCGCAAACCAATCCTGAGCGGCAAACGCCGAAAATCCTCTTCTTCGCCCTTGTGCAGGGCAGCGGTGAGGCACAGGAAGCGGTTCGAATGGAGGCCGGCGTCCCGCTTGGAGTACCTCACGCCGCCTTTATTCCCGATTCAGCATCTGTCTCTCTATCAGCCGGTAAACCTGTTCCGCGCCGGCAATTTCCTCAAAGCCCACGCCGGGGACGCGGTGACGGTGCTTCCCAGCTCCGCAGGATGTAGGCGGGCGGAACCAGATGGTGCCAATGCCATCGTTTCGAATCTCTTTTTGCAGCATGGGAATCTGGCCGTACATCAGGAAAACCGTTTCCCGGCGGCTGACAAGAATCACGCGCTTGTCGGTGACGCCGTACCGCGCCGCCGACAGCTGCCAGGCCCGGAGGAAAAACCGGCCAACGAGCAGATAGACCCCCGCCAGGATAAATGGAACATAGACGAGTCCCATAAGCGGCACCATCGCCGCCAGGCGGAGCTGCGGGCCGATAATGAGACAGAGAAACCCGCACCAGACCAGACTGAAGGGAATGGTGACCGCGTCGGACCGCTGGAGCCGGAAGCCCCGCTCCGGAGCGCCCTCCCAAAACAGCTGCTCGCCCGGCTGCAAAAGACTTCGGATGCTGTGTTCTTCCATAAGATATCCCTCCTAGCTTTTTCCCAGGACCTCCCGGCGGACAAACGCAAACGCCGCGTCCTCGCCCTCGTCCCGGAGTATGATCAAGATACGCTCCAGCAGCGCCGCCGTAGCCGGATGAAGCAGCAGCTGCCGCCCCTTCCCCCGCTCAAAAAATTTATAGGGATCGCCGGGGTCGAAATCCCTGCCCTTATAGACCTTGCTGGCAGCCAGACGGTCACAGAACATCTCCGCCACGTACTTCGGGGGCATCTCCACCCCGCCGATGCCGCTTCCGTCCTTCTGGTAATCCGTCCAATACTCAAAATGATGCCGGTTCCGCCCCTTGTGATGGAGCCAGGCGGCGCTGTAGCCCCGCTCCTTCCGCTGCTGGTCGTTGGGGCTGTGATCGCCCTGGAAATATTTCACTCCCGCCCAGAACTCCACCGGAGAGTACTTGGACAAGTCGTGCGTCAGCCCCTGCCAGTAGAGCCCCAGGCGGAAGCAATGCTTCCGCACCAGGGCGCGGTGACGACGGACCGTTTTCAGATGTTCCCAGAAATGCAAGGCGCCTCACCTCGAAGTCAAGTTCTCCTCAGCATTATACCATATCCAGCTGAAAAAGACGAGGAAATTTTGCATGGAATCCCGTCCTGCGCAAAGACTAATTTCCGTCAAATGAAATGGGGGAATGGGATGGACGCCGCAATCTTCAGCTGCCCTGCGGACTGGGCGCGCCTTCTGCCGCCTGGGACCCGCAGGGCCCGGAGGGCAGAGGAGCTGACGGAACATATTTGGCCTCTGCTCGCCCTGACTTCGGAGGGGTGCCATGCGCTGGCGCAGCGCCGGGAGCGCGGCGGCATTGTCTGCCGCCTCCTGCTGGCGCCGGGAGACATCCAGGCCCTCCCGGCGCAGATACAGGCCGAGACCGTCATTTCCTACGGTCTCTCTCCCCGGGACAGCCTGACCCTTTCCAGCCTGACGGAGCCGGTGCTCTGCGTCCAGCGGTCCCTGCCCCGCCCGGACGGGACATGCGTTGATCCCCAGGAATTCCCCCTCCCCGCCATACCCGGTCCGGTGCAGACGCTGCTGCCGCTGCTGGGGCTCCGGCTGTTGCAGATGCCACTGACAGAGGGGCGGTTCCCATGATATAAAGAAATAAAATAAGGGAAAGCGGGGGGAGCGTTATGGTGGTATTGGGCTGGATTTTCTTGGCCGGTTTGGTGGCGGGCGCGGCCTGGCTGCAATACACCATCCACAAGCACATTCAAGGCCCCTCCCACTGTATGGGATGCGGAAAATGTGATCAGACCGGCGTCTGTATCCTCACCGGCAAGCCGGTCGGTCCCCGGCGGAAAAAATAGAGGGGAACCCGCATCGAAGTCTGCGCTGCATCTTTTTATTTTTCACCAATTCCCCATTGACAAACGCCGTGGATACGATATAATAGCTACGGTTCAATAAGCGAAACGCCATGATAAAGCCAACTGTGCGAAACGAGTCCCGCAGCGAGAGGGGGCCGGTGAAAGCCCCTCGCCCACGCCGCACAGCCGCCACTTTGGAGCGGTCCGCGAGGAGCGGACCGGTTCATCCCCGTTACCGGATGGCTTAAGATGTCCTCTTTCCATAATGGGGGATAATTTAGGGTGGTACCGCGGAGAAAATCTTCGCCCCTGACGTTGTCAGGGGCGTTTTTTGTGTGGAGGAACGATCATTAAATGAAGAATTTTCAAAACTATACCCCGGAGAAATATGCCGGGCCGGAGTACCGGATGGTGGAGGAAGGAATTTACCTTGGAAAAAACCCCTACTGGCAGCCGGGATTTGGTCAGGAAGACATCTATGTCACGTCCCTGTCTTTTGAAATGGAACCGGACTGCTATGGCGAAGAGGGCGGCGGTCCCCAGGACATCACACAAATTCCCTTTGAAAACATCCTGGATGACTATGCCGTCTATGTCACCGACTTCTACGACGCGCTGAACCAGTCCAGCAAGATTACCTGCTATCAGGAATTTGGTTCCAGTCAGATTCAGGATATCCGAAATCTCCGCAGCTGGATCGGCAAGCGGTTTTACGCCGTGCCCTGTGAGGAAGACGGCGAGGAGGCCGACGGCTCTGATTATAAAATCATCATCGAATAACCCACCATTACTACTTGGGAGGAAAAATTTATGTCACACCCCTATCACGGCCTGAACGAGCTGCGGGAGATGTTCCTCAGCTACTTCGAGAGCAAGGGCCATCTCCGCCTGCCCAGCTTTTCCCTGATCCCCCCCGCCAACGACGCGAGCCTGCTGCTCATCAACAGCGGCATGGCCCCCATGAAAACCTGGTTCACCCGGGAGGAGGAGCCCCCCCGGAACCGGGTCTGCACCTGTCAGAAGTGCATTCGCACCGGCGACATCGAGAACATCGGAAAGACCGACCGCCACGGCACCTATTTCGAGATGCTGGGCAATTTCTCCTTTGGGGACTACTTTAAAAAGGACGCCATCCCCTTCTGCTGGGAGTTTCTGACCAAGGTCGTGGGCCTGGAGGAGGACCGGCTCTATCCCTCCATCTACCTGGATGACAACGAGGCCTTTGAAATCTGGAACAAGGACATCGGCATCCCCGCCGAGCGCATCTTCCGCTTCGGCAAGGAGGACAACTTCTGGGAGCATGGCGCAGGTCCCTGCGGCCCCTGTTCCGAGGTCTACTATGACCGGGGCGAGGAGCACGGCTGCGGCAAGCCCGGCTGCACCGTGGGCTGCGACTGTGACCGCTATATTGAGGTTTGGAACAACGTCTTCTCCCAATTCGTCAACGACGGCGAGGGCCACTATGAGGAGATGAAAAACAAGAACATCGACACCGGCATGGGGCTGGAGCGTCTGGCCTGCGTGTGCCAGAACGTGGGCTCCCTCTTCGACGTGGACACCGTCATGAACATCACCAACAAGGTCTCCGAGATCACCCACGCCCACTACGGCGAGAGCCACAAGACCGACGTCAGCCTCCGGGTCATCACGGACCATATCCGCTCCTCCGTCATGATGATCTGCGACGGCGTGCTTCCCTCCAACGAGGGCCGGGGCTATGTCCTCCGCCGTCTCCTCCGCCGGGCGGCCCGGCATGGGCGGCTCCTGGGCGTGGAGAAGCCCTTCCTCTTCGATGTCGTGGACACGGTGGTCCATGAGAACGAATCCGCCTATCCCGACCTCCGGGAAAAGCAGGGCTATATCACCAAGGTCATCCGCACCGAGGAAGAGAACTTCGCCAAGACCATCGACGGCGGCATGCGGATTTACAGCGACCTTCTGTCCGCCCACAAGCAGCGGGGGGAGACCGTTTTCTCCGGCGCGGACGCCTTCAAGCTCTACGACACCTTCGGCTTCCCCATTGACCTGACTGTGGAGATGGTGGAAGAAGAGGGAATGACCGTGGACCGCCCCGCCTTCGATCAACTCATGGAGGAGCAGCGCATCCGCGCCCGAAAGGCCCGGGAGGCCCTGGGCGACCTGGGCTGGGCCGGAATTGAATTTGGCTCCGAGGTGCCCGCCACGGAGTTCGTGGGTTATGAAAACGACCGCATCACGGACGCCAAGGTGGTGGCCATCGTGGCGGAGGGCGCGCTGGTTGACGAGATCGTCGCCGGTGTGGAGGCCGCCGTCGTGCTGGACAAAACCCCCTTCTATGCCGAAATGGGCGGCCAGGTGGCGGACCACGGCGTGCTCTGCGCGGACAAAACCGGCTTTGAAGTCACGGAGGTGCAGAAGAACAAGGGCGGCAAATTCCTCCACTCCGGCCGGATGACGGAAGGCGTGCTGAAGGTGGGCGACACCGTCTGCGCCCAGATCGACCCGGAGCGCCGGAAGGCCATCCGCCGGGCCCACAGCGCCACCCACCTGCTGGACGCGGCCCTGAAAAAGGTCTTGGGCGAGCACGTCCATCAGGCGGGTTCCCTGGTGGAGCCGGACCGCATCCGCTTTGACTTCACCCACTTTGAATCCATCACCCCCGAGCAGCTCAGCGAGATTGACCGGCTGGTAAACGACGCCATTCTGGAGGGTCTGCCCGTTGTGACGGAGGTCCTGCCCATCGAGGAGGCCAAGCGCAAGGGCGCCGTGGCCATGTTCGGCGAGAAATACGGCGACGTGGTCCGGGTTGTGGAAATGGGCGATTTCTCCATGGAGTTCTGCGGCGGCACCCACCTGGACAACACCGCCAAGGCCGGTCCCTTCCGCATCAAGTCCGAGGGGTCCGTGGCCTCCGGCGTGCGGCGCATCGAGGCCACCGTGGGCAAGCTGACCCTGGAGACGGTAAACCGGAACCAGCAGATGCTGCTTCACGCCGCCCAGATGCTCAAGACCACCCCCGGCGAGCTGGAGGGCCGCATCAGCCAGCAGCTGGACATGATGAAGGAGCTCCAGAAGTCCCTGGAGAAGTTCAAAACCGAGGCGTCCCTGGGAGAGGCCCGGAACTTCCTTATGAGCGCCAAAGACGTGGACGGCCTCCAGGTCCTGACGGCTCAGAAAAACGAGCTGGACGCCAACGCCCTGCGGAAAATGGGCGACTTCCTCCGGGACAAGGAGCCCAGCGTGGTGGGCGTCATGGCCTCCGTCCACGACGGCAAAATCACCTTCCTGGCGGTCTGCGGCAAGGAGGCCGTGGCCCGGGGCGTGAAGGCCGGGGACATCATCAAGGCCATCGCCCCCGTCTGCGGCGGCAAGGGCGGCGGAAAGCCCGACAGCGCCATGGGCGGCGGCACGGACGTTTTGAAGCTGGACGACGCGCTGGCCATGGTGGACGACTTCGTCGCCGGGAAGCTGCGCGGAAAGGAGCAGACACAATGCTGATCGAATTCGACAAGATGGAACCCACCATCATCCCCCGCATGCGGGGCGGCGAGAAGGAAGTCGCCGCCAGGATGTACACGGACCCGCTGAATAAGATCATGCGGGGCAGGCTGATTCCAGGGGCCACCATCGGCATGCACACCCATGAGACCGGCAGCGAGATCATCTATATTCTCTCCGGAAAGGGCAAAATTCTTTACGATGACGGCTGCGAGCCGCTGGAGGCCGGAAGCTGCCACTACTGCCCCAAGGGCCACGCCCACAGCCTGATAAACGACAGCCCGGAGGGCGGCGAGGACCTGCGCTTCTTCGCCGTGGTGGCGGAGCAGTGAGCAGCCGGGAGGATCTGCGGCGCTTTTATGCCTTGGATATCGACCACGCCGCCCTTGGCCTGGAGCCATGGGGCGATCCGTCCCAGCGCTATTTCTGCACGCCGGAGGGAGCGGAAATCTTCGCCGGCCTTGGCTGCGACGGCGTTCACTTCCTCCTTCTCAGGGAAGAGGAGCAGGTCTTCTGCGTGGACCCCATGGCGGGAGAGGGGGCTTATGTCCTGCCTGTAGCGCGGGGCTTCCGGGAATTTTTGTCCTTTGTCCTCTACTGCCGGGACGCGAATCCCCTGTCCCAGATCTTCTGGATGGACGAGCCGCGGTTTCGGGCGTTTCTGGAGGAGGAGCGCCGCCAGTCCGGCTGCGAGCCCGCCGGGAAAGAGGCCGCCCTGGCCGCTGCCGCGGAGGCCCTCGGCCTGGAGCCCCAGGACCCCTTTGCGGCGGTCAAAGCCCTCCAAAGCGCGTTTGACCCCGCCGGGCTGACCTTTTCCGGCAAGTACTACGATACCCTGGGACTGGAACATCCCAGAGGCGTCTTTCCAGGGGAGTTCCCTGTTTCCTATCCCCTCTCTTCCACGCTGCATATCACAACGGGAGGCGGTGAATCATGATTCCGAAGGACCCTGTGATTCTGCTGAGCTTTGTCAACACAAAGCTCCGGGACGAGTTTTCCAGCCTCGCTGAGCTCTGCGCCGCCCTGGACGCGGACGAAGCGGTGGTCCGGGAGGCGCTGGCGGCGCTGAATTACCAGTATGACGCCGGACGCAACCAATTCGTTTAAAAAAAGGAGGCGAAGCAGCCTGTCAATTCCCCATTTTCAATACCATCCCGACCCGTTTCAAACGAAGATTTTCATAAAGCGGGAACAAGCGGCGGTTTGTCCCTGCTGCGGCAAGGAGACGTATGTCACCTACGAGGGTCCTTTCTACAGCATAAAGAATGTGGAAAACCTGTGTCCAAACTGCATCGCTAGCGGCGCGGCGGCGGAGAAATATGACGGCGCGTTTCAGGACAGCGAGTCCGCAGACGAGGTCAGCGACCCTGCCAAACTGGAGGAGCTGACTCTCCGAACTCCCGGCTACTGCGGGTGGCAGCAGGAATACTGGCGCGCCCACTGCGACGACTACTGCGCCTTTTTGGGTTATGTCGGGTATCGGGAACTAAAGGAGCTTGGCCTTTTGGAGGAAGTGCTGGAGGACCCTGCGCTGGACCCCTGGTTCCGGGAAAATATCACGGAACTGTCCCTGGACGGAAGCCTTCAGGGCTATCTCTTCCAGTGCCTTCACTGCGGAAAGCACCTGCTGCACATTGACTGTGATTAGGATTTGTCTCCATGAGACGGCAGGGCCGGAGATTTCCCTGCCCTGCCGGAGTAAAACGAAGGAGGTTTTTACATGACGGATTGCCTGTTTTGCAAAATCATCGCCGGGGAGATTCCCAGCTCCAAGGTCTATGAGGACGACGTCTGCTTCGCCTTCAACGACATTGCCCCCCAGGCCCCCACGCACTTCCTGGTGATTCCCAAGACCCACATTGCCTCCGTCTCCGAGGTGACGGAGGAGAGCAGCGGCGTCGTGGCCCACATCTTTGCGGTCATCGCCAAACTGGCCAAGGAAAAGGGAATGGACAGCTACCGCGTGGTCTCCAACATCGGCGAGCAGGCCGGTCAGAGCGTCTTCCACCTGCACTTCCATGTCCTCTCCGGCCGGGACATGACCTGGCCCCCGGGTTAACCTGTTTTTCTCGAGAGAAACGCAGGCAAAAGAGCTTTCGCGCGCTCCGTTTACCTGGTACACATCCAAGCGGAAGCGGCGGCAGCGAAGAATAATGAAAACCGGGCAGGACCCTCCCTGCCCGGTTTCTTTTTCTACTCTGCCGGTATTTCCAGCGCCCCATTGGGACCATCGGAAAAATAGCCGGGGTCCGCCTCCTCTGGGTTGTCTGCTTCAGAGGGGTCCGTTTGCGGTACCGGCGGGACTGCCGCGGGCTGGGCGGCTTCTTTTTCCACCGCCTCTCGGATATACGCCGCCACCTCGTCCAGGGTCTCCGCTTCCGCGAGCTCCGGATAGACGCTCTGGTCAAATGCCAGGCCCTCCCCGGTACAGGCGAAGACGTAGCGCATTCCCTCGCCAAGATACAGCTCCGCAAGGTCCGCGTAGCAGAAATAGCTGTCCCCTTCTTTCCAGCCGGTGTCCCGGTCTGTACGAATGGGCATGAAAATAGCCTCGCTGCCCACATCCAGGTCCTCCAACGGGCCAATGAGAGAGGTCGTCATATAGCCCTTGGCCCCCAGCCAGAGGAGGCTGTATGTCTCCCCTGCCTTCAAGCTCCCCCGGATGGGGTCTGTGACCTCCACCAGGCAACGGGTGTAATAGGTCCTCATCCCCACGGCGTCCAACTCAACCTGATAATATTGCAATTCCCGGACGGTTCCGCGGAAGATTTCCGTGTCCTGAGCAAAAATTTCCTCCGGGGACAGCCACGCCGCGCAGGAGGAAAGCCCCATCATTCCGGAATTATTCCCAGGGCCGTCCATTTCGCCGATTTCCACACCGGCGGAATAGTCGGGATGGTTGGGCAGGGTTGGGCTGTCCGTCCAGTAATCGACGCCGTCCAGGTCTCCGCCGGAGCCTGTGTTCCCGGCATCTTCCGAAAATTCCTTCACCACGCCTGGATTGAAGCTATATATAATGTGGCTCCACTGGGGCTGCCCTCTGCTGCGCCAAGGGAACGCGGCTGCCGTCGCTACCAACGCCAGACAGGCCGCCAGAGCGGCAAGACGCCGCCAGGGACGGCTTTGCTTCTTCACTGTCTCCGCCGCCTCGATCTGGTCCTCCCGGACCTCTCCTACGGCGCGAAACAATTCTTCTCTTGTCACGGGTCGTAACCCTCCTTCCTCAAATGCTCCCTGAGGCCCTTCCGGGTCCGGTGGAGCAGGGATTTTACCTTTGACTGGCTGAACCCCATTCCCGTGGCGATCTCCGCAACGCCCTCGCAGTACCAGTAACGCCGCAGAAATGCCAGCCGGGCCGCCGGGGACACCCCGTCCAGAAAGACGGAGATGGACTCCCCCAGGCGGCGAAAATCAAAATCCTCCTCCAGAGGCGTGCCGCCCACGCAGTCCGCCAGCTCCTCCAGCACCGCCTCGAAGCCGCTGTTCCGGCACTGGGCCGTATTGTAGTCGTAGCGGTCCAGGGCCGTGTTCCGGGCAATGCGGCCCAGGAAGGGCGGCAGGCGCTCCGGCCTCTGGGGCGGCATGGCGTTCCAAGCCCCCAGCCAGGTGTCGCTGAGGCACTCCTCCGCGTCCCGGCCGTCCCCCAGCACCCGGCGGATGATCTGCCCGCAGTACGCGCCGTATTTCTCCGCCGCCAGCAGGATGGCCTCCTCCGACCGCGCCCAAAATAGGGCGATGATGCCCTGATCCTCCATGACATGGGTCCCTCCTTTTGAAAGCCGCCTTCACCTATATAGTCGGCGGCGGGGACGGTTTGGTTGCGCCTGGGGATAAAAAATCCGGGCAGAGGCGCGTCCCTGCCCGGTGATTCACTTACAGCATCTCGTCCAGAGAATAGCGATGCAGCTTTCCCGGCGGCTCTTTGCTGCGGGTGGCGAGGCCCGCGGCGTATCCCGGGAAGGTATCCAGCTCATAATAGTATTCTCCCGGCTGCAAAGGAGACTCGGAACGCATAACGGTCCCCAGGCCGCTTCCGCTGCGCTTGGCCCGGGCCTCCCGGCGGACCCAGCTCTGGAAAAACGCCTCCTCCGTGCTCACATGAGCCAGCCGGACCATTATCCGCTGGCCCACCGGGCGGATGCGCTCGATATCCACGCCAATGGGCTGGTCCGACAAACCCACCAGCACCGCGCCGCTGGAGTGGCTCAGGTTGAAGTGTACGCCGGGATGCTCTGGAAAATAAGGTTTTCCCAGCTGGTTCAGCGCCACCTCGGGCAGGCTTTTCCAGCCATAGCGCTGCCGCAGGGCCAAACAGAGAATCAGATACGCGCAGAGGGGCTCCCGCTGCTTTTCCACTTCCCGCATACGCACAAGCCGTTCCCGCCGGGCCGGCGGCAGAAGAGGCAGAATCGCCTCCCGCTCCTGTTCCGACAGAGGACGCTCCATCCGGGCCGTCCACAGTTCAATGGGCATGGCGGACCCTCCTTTCTCGTTCTATTTTAAGCGCTCTCACCCTGGCCTGTAAAGCCCCCGCCGGAAACTTTTTAAAAAAACAAAGAAAAAAAGAGGAAATTTTAAACCTGCGGCGTATATAAAAATAGTGGTCAAATGCCCGCCTCTGCCGAAAATCCTACTTTTTCGGTATGACAACAGCATATTTCGGCTAGACTTACCAAAAGGAGGGGACAAAACGTGGCCTTTCCGCAGAGCTTTATGGACGAGCTGACCGCCCGGTGCGACATTGTGGACGTGGTGGGAAGCTATGTTCACCTTACCCGCAAGGGCTCCAATCTCTTTGGTCTTTGTCCCTTTCACAGTGAAAAAACCGGCTCCTTTTCCGTCTCGCCGGACAAGCAGATTTATTACTGCTTCGGCTGCAAACGGGGCGGCGGCGTCATCAACTTCATCATGGAGGAGGAAAACCTCCCCTTTCCCGACGCGGTGCGCTTTCTCGCCAAACGGGCCGGAATGGAACTTCCGGAGGAAGAGGAGGACCGGGAGGCCGGACGCCGCCGGGCCCGCCTCCTGGCCCTGAACCGGGACGCCGCCCGTTTTTACCACCAGCTTCTCCAGCAGCCGGAGGGCGAGGCCGTCCGGGAGTACCTGCGCCGGCGGCAGATTCGAAAGGCCACCGCCGTCAACTTCGGCATGGGGGCCTCGCCCAACGCCTGGGACGCGCTGCTAATCGCCATGACGCAAAAGGGCTATACCAAATCAGAACTGCTGGATGCCGGCCTGGTGGTACAGAACAAGAGCGGCGGACTGTACGACAAGTTCCGAAACCGCCTGATGCTCCCGGTCATCGACACCCGGGGAGACGTGGTGGCCTTCGGAAGCCGGGTGCTGGACAAATCCGAGCCCAAATATATGAACTCCTCCGAAACCCCGGTGTACAGCAAGCGCCGGGTTCTCTACGGTCTGAATCTGGCCAAGAAGAGCAAGCGCCCCAATATCATTCTCTGCGAGGGTAACCTGGATACAGTCACGCTTCATCAGGCGGGCTTTGACAATGCGGTGGCCTCCATGGGCACCGCCCTGACGGCGGAGCAGATCCGCCTCCTCTCTCGATTTACAAAGGAGCTGGTGCTTTGTTACGACAACGACAACGCCGGAAAAATCGCCACGGAGCGAGCTTTGCAGCTGCTGAACGGCTCTGAATTTTCGGTAAAGGTCCTTCAGCTTCCCCGGCGGCGGACCGGGGAGGGGGAGCTGGTGAAGCAGGACGCGGACGATTTCATCAAAAATCAAGGCCCCGCCGCCTTCGAACGGCTGCTCAGCGGCAGCGAGAACGGCGTGGAGTTTCGCATGGCGCAAATCGCCGGAAAATACGACCTCGGCAGCGACGAGGCCCGCGTGGCTTACAGCCAGGAAATCAGCGAACTGCTGGCCACACTTCCCGGCGCGGTGGAGCGGGAGATTTACGCCTCCCGGGCCGCCGAAGCCGCCCGCATCACCCCCGACGCCATGAAAGTGGAGGTCCAGCGGGCCCGGAAGCGGAAAATTGCCAGGGAAAACCGGGCCGAGCTCCGAAAGGAGCTGAACCCGGCGGCCCAGTCTCAGCCCAGCCAGCGGGCCCTGCGCTATGAAAATCTCCGCTCCGCCCGGGCGGAGGAGGGCGTCCTCCGCCTGCTGCTGCTGGACGGCAGTCTCTTCCCCGATCAGCCGCCTCTTTGCGAGGCGGAATTTTCCTCCCCGCTGCTGGGCCGGGTCTTCACGCTTCTCTGGCAGGCCAGAGAAGAGGGACGGGACGCCGCGTTGCCATCTCTGGCAGCGGTGCTGACCCCGGAGGAAATGAGCCACATTACCGCTGTCTGCCAGCGGCCGGAATCCGTTCAGAATGGGCGGCAGGCCTTGGCGGATTACATACGCATCATACAGGCGGAAGCCGCAAAACGCTCCGGCGGCGCGGCGGACCCCTTGTTGGCGGCGGCAGAAAAATATAAAGACAAAAAGGGAGAAAAACGGAATGTCTAATAAACAGGAATTCACCCCCAAGGAGCTTGACCAGCAGGAAGACGCCATTTTAACCGCCGCCGATGCGGCGGCCTCTCCGGCGGAAGGCGCTCCCCGCGTCATGACCGACGAAGAGGCCAAAAAAGCCGGCATCGTCCGCCTGGACGACAAGCAGGTTGCCGCTCTCCCCGCCGCCTCCTGGCTGATTAACAACGAAAAGCTCCGGGAACTGCTGGCCAGAAGCAAGAAAAAGGGCAAGCTGGAATCCGCCGAGCTGATGGAAGCCGTGGATGATCTCAACCTGGAAGGCGAGCAGATGGATCAGCTCTACGACTCCCTGGAGGCGCTGAACATTGACATCAGCGCCGAGGAGGACCTTCTGCCGGAGCTGCCGGAGGAGGGTCCGGCGGCGGAAGAGATCGCCGGCATGGAGGAAGAGGAGCTGGTGGACCCCAACACGCTGGTCAACAGCTTCTCCATCGACGACCCTGTCCGCATGTATTTGAAGGAAATCGGCAAGGTCGCTCTGCTGACGCCGGAGGAGGAGGTCAGCCTCGCGCAGGCCATGTCCGCCGGAAACGACGCGGCGGAAAAGCTGGCGGAGCTCCGGAGACGCCGGGAGGAGGGCGGAGAGGTTGATCCTGCGGAGGAATCCCTTCTGAAAAAGCAGTTCCGGAACGGGGAAACCGCCAAGCAGAAGCTGGCGGAGGCAAACCTCCGTCTGGTCGTCTCCATTGCCAAGCGCTATGTGGGCCGCGGCATGCTGTTTCTGGACCTGATTCAGGAGGGCAACCTGGGCCTGATCAAGGCAGTGGAAAAATTCGACTGCACCAAGGGCTTCAAGTTCTCCACCTACGCCACCTGGTGGATTCGCCAGGCCATCACCAGGGCCATCGCCGACCAGGCCAGGACCATCCGCATTCCTGTTCACATGGTGGAAACCATCAACAAGGTCATCCGGGTCAGCCGCCAGCTGCTCCAGGAACTGGGCCACGACCCCTCTCCCAACGAGATTGCTGCGGAAATGAATATGCCTGTGGACAAAGTCCGGGAAATCATGAAGATCGCCCAGGAGCCAGTATCCCTGGAAACGCCCATCGGCGAGGAGGAGGACTCTCATTTGGGGGACTTCATTCCGGACGAGGGCGCGTCGGAGCCCTCGGAGGCCGCCTCCTTCACCCTCCTGAAAGAACAGCTGATGGATGTACTGTCCACGCTGACTCCCCGGGAAGAGAAGGTGCTGAAGCTCCGCTTCGGCATTGAGGACGGGCGAACCCGGACGCTGGAGGAAGTGGGCAAGGAGTTCAACGTCACGCGGGAGCGTATCCGGCAGATTGAGGCGAAGGCCCTGCGAAAGCTCCGGCATCCCTCCAGAAGCAAAAAGCTGAAGGATTTTCTAAACTAACAATACAGCAGCAAAGCCTGCCAGAACTGGCAGGCTTTGCTGCTGCAAGTCATTTCAGATAACTCAGGAGCCTCCCCGCCTCCAGCGCAGCCAGAGCCCGGACGCCGTCAAAGTCCACATAGGGGTTATAAACCGCCTCCAGCGCGTCGTGGTTTTGCTTGGCTTCCTTCAGGGCGTCCACCGCCTCTTCCCGAAGCAGAGCCGCCATTCGCGTCTGAAACCGAAGGCGGGATTTCCCCTCCGTCTCCACCATGGCGTCCAGCCGGACGCGGCGGTAGGGCTTTTTGCCATAATCCATACCGGGACGGGAAGTGACAAACGCCAGTCCCAGGCCCGGAATCAGCAGATGCTCAATGCGGTCCGGGTCCTCCGGAGAGAGGCAGGCAATGGCGTCCCATCCCCGTTCCACCGCCGCGGTATGAAGCCGGGACAGCGCTGGTCCCGCCAGCTCCCAACCGTCGGCAAACTCGTAAACCTTGGGACACAGGACATCTACGCTGTCGTAGCGCCAGATATAGCCTTTATGCGTGATGCTGCCGAGGAACCGGCGAGTCGTTTTGCCGCCGCTGCCTTTGCCCCGGAGTTCCCGGGCAACGATCCCCTTCACGCGCCGGTCCAGGCGCTCGCAGTCAAATGATTTTCTGACGCCATCCACCGCGTCCAGTTCCACCTGCCGGGCGGCTTTCAGACTGTGATACGCCCGGATATAGGCGGCCTTGTACGCATGCGTACGCGATTTGACCTCTTCTGCCCCAGCTTTGGCGGCGGTGAGGTCATAGAAGCGGCCCAGGTCTACGTAGCGGTCTACCGCAGCGGGGTATTGGGGTTCGATTACGTGGGGCGACGTGCCATCCGCTACCGCGCAGTGCAGTTCCGGAATCACCACCCCGTCCAGAGAATCGGGGTCGCCTGAGCACCAAAGGTACTCCACTGCCGCTCCGGCCTTCTCCATGGTTCGGCCAATTTCCCGCATAAACGTATTTTTTCCCACGCCGGGACCGCCCTTTAAAACCATGAAATCATATGTATCCTCCATGTTCACCAACTCCGAAAAGAGATTCCGGAAGCCCTCGCCGCTGTTGGCGCCTACAAAAAAGTTGGTCACTTGTGCCATAGGTTTGCCCTCCCAAAGGTTTTTACATGTTCAGGCTATGCTGGGAGGACTTGGCCTGACAGTGGTTTTCCTGAAAAATCCCCTCTTTCCCCGCTAAACGCCGCCGGGGCGGAAAAAGGGCCTCCCGCCGGGAGGCCCTCACGCTTTACAGCTCGTCGATTTTCATTTTGTCCAGCTGGTCCCGCACCCGGCGTTTCTCCCGGACCGCCCAATAGACGGCTAGCAGAACCAGCGTGGGGATATTCCCCGCCAGCAGGGTCACCAGCACCGTCAGAACATTCCGAGACACGCTGCCGGTATCCATAAGGTTCAGCGGCAGCAGCAGGGACTGCAAAAACGCCAGCAGCGGCAAAACCAACCCCGGCCAGCGGCTCTCCCGTTTGGAGAGGAAGATTTGCAGGAACACGCCCCCCGCCAGAAGCACCAGCAGAAACACCAAAAAACCAATCACAAATCTAGACGCAATCGCCATCATTCAACCTCCATTCTCTTTCCGGGCCTCCCGGTAAGCGGCAATCAGAATCTTCGCGGTGTCGAAATCCAGCTTGTCGTCCACCGCCAGACGCTTTACCAGGGAGACATAGGGGTCCGCTTCCACCGTGTCGCTGAGGCGGATCTTTTGGATCAGGCGGTCCAGACGCAGCCGGACCGTGGGATAGCTGACGCCATACTGGGCCGCCACCTCCTTTAAAGAGCCGGAGGCCAGCAAAAAGCGCTTCACAAAAGTCAAATCCTGTTCGTCCAGGTCCGCCATCCAGGGGGGCATGTTGGTCATGCTCATGGCCTCCTTTCATAAAATTAAGTATAAACCTTAATTTTATGAAAGTCAAGATTTATTTTTATTTTCAAAAATGCAAACCGCCGGCTGAGCCGGCGGCTTGCACAAGTCTCTTGAATTGTATTTCTCAGACCGGCGCAATACGCCCTCTCCCCCGAAGAACCGGACTCACCGCAGGGCGTTCCCCCGGACACGCTCCAGCGCACTCTCTACCGCAGGAATTTTCAAAACAGCCAGCGTCACCGCTCCCTCCGCCAGCAGGTAACTATAGTTGTAAATGATAGGATACAGATTCCGCAGCGCCTGGGGAAAATTCTCCGGCATGTAATCCATCCAGTACAGATATCCCCCGAGAGTGTGAAACACTCCCCGAACCATTACCGCCGCAATGTAACCGGCCGCCAGTCCGCCCTTCCGCTTCCGGAAGAGCCCCGCCAGTCCCAGCGCGGCAAAGGCAAACGTATAGTCGCAGCAGACCTGGAACAGCGACAGGAAATAGGGCTCCTGTAAAAATTGCAGAATCCCGTAAGCAAATCCCACCAGCACCCCGGTCTTCACGCCATACCAATACCCCACCAGCACGATAAACAGCATGCTCATCAAGGTAACGGAACCTCCGTAGGGCATTTTGAAAACCTTGATAAAGCTCGCCGCATAGGCCAGGGCCACCGCCATGGCGGAATAGGCCAGCTGCCGGACGTCCATCCGCTTCCTCTCTCCCCGATTCGCCAGCGTCCAGCCCGCCAAAAGGCACAGCGCCAGAATCGCAACGCTCAGCCCATAACCGGCGGTTGTGAGCCCTCCCTCATGGTTGACAAACACTTGCAGCATCCCTTGCTCCTCCTTTGTTTTGATCGCAAGCCCGGTCTGCTCCGGCAGTCAAAAAGCCCTCCCAAAACCGGGAGGGCTTTGAATCCATGCGAAATGACGCACAGTGGACGGCTCCCTACGTTGGCATTACCCAAATCAGGTTACGGGTCGAAGCGTTCGCTTCCTCTCAGCCCGTTCTCACAGGCTCCCCGGCTCACAATCTATGAAATTTTAATCTGCATTTTAACACAGCTTCCGGCAGTTTGCAAGCCCCTTGCTCCATTTTTCTTACATCTCATGAAGCCAGGTGTACCGCTCATCCTCACAGCGGTCGGTCTGAAGCCAGGGATTTCCGTCCAGATGGCGAATCATCCAAGTGGTATACATCTGAAAACCAGGAGCCACAGCCTGGGGATGAAGCGCCCCGCCGGGAATGGCGGAGAAGCTGTGGTCCACGCTTTTAAACACCTCGTCTCCCACAAAGCTGGCCCCAAATCCCTCCGGACGGTCGAAGAGGAAGAAATAGGTCTCCGGCTGGGGGTGCCGGTGGGGAAGATAGCCGGACCAGTTGCCCCGGTCATTCAGCACCTCGCCCAGAACCATGTTGGAAGCCGGGCAGATATCGTGATCAAAGATGGTATTGACCCGCCGTTTGGCCACATCGCCGAATTTCCCCACGCAGGAGTACTTCCAGGGGGCGTCCTCCGGACGGTAGAGATGACTGGGAAAACTCCTCTCATTTTTCGTACACTGCACCAAAATCTCCGTTCCGGTTTCGGCTGTAACGGCAATTTCCACGCCGCTGGAGGCATGCACGCACCAGGGCCCCTCGCTGAAAACATTCCGGCGGGAGGCTTCCACCCTCTGCGTCTCCCAGGTGAAGACGGCACGGCCGCCGAGCAGCAGCACGGCGATCTCCTCCCCCACCCGGCAGAACTTGCGGGACTCCCCCGCCTTCAGCGTGTAAACCCGGATATCCATCATCATGGCGGCGTAATCGCCGTCGTAGGTGGTCAGAAGCATCTCGCCGGACGCGTCAAACTCGGGATAGCCAAACACCTTGCTCATAATTCCGCTCCTTTTCATTTTCAAACTGTGCCGAAGGCCCCGGCAATGCCGGGGCCATTCTGGCGCGTATTTCCAATATGCGGTTTACCAGTACTTTTCCACGTGGGCACGGGTAACCTCGGCGGCCTTTTTGATGTTCTCTTCACTGGAGAGCTTATAGTAGTCGGGCCGGAACACCTCGATGGTGCAGACGTCCCCGTCAAAGCCAATCTTTTTCAGGGTATCCGCAAAGCGCTTGTGGTCCAGGCAGTCGCCGCTCTCGCCAGGCCAGAGGCGTTTTTCGTCATTGTTGTAGGCTGCGCCGCAGGGCATGTTTTCTGTGCCGTTCAGGTGCCAGACGAAGATTTTCTTACCGTCGGCCTTCTCCAGAGTGTCCCAGCCGGAGGCCATGGCGTTAAAATGGAACTGATCCAGGGTCACGCCCACCAGGGGAGAATTCACCTCCTCCACAATGGCATAGGCATACTCAAAGCGGTTGATGGACATGGTGGGCGCGCCGCAGAACTCCAAAGACAGCTTGATGCCGTAGGGCTCCACCTTCTTCACCATCTCTTTGAGAACGGCCACGGCGTCGGCCTTGATCTCGTCCACGGTGGCATGGACCGTCAGGTCCATAGAGGGCACCACCACAATCATCTTGCAGTCCAGAATCTGGCAGCGGCGGATAATCTCATCCAGCTGCGCCATAACGGCATCCTTCTCCGCCTGGGTCTGCTTCATGTTGAAGAAGATCAACGCGTTGTAGGAGAGCATTTTAAGGTTGTGGGTCTTGAAAAAGTCGCCCAGCTGCTCCAGCGTATACTTCCCGGCGGCAAGCTCCCGGTCCAGGCACTCGGACTGGACGTCGATATAGTCAAATCCGTACTTTTCGCACAGGGCCAGGTCCTCCAGCACAGAATGGTTCTCACAAAAACGGTTGCAGCCCTCGTTGAATCCGATTTTCATGGTGATGGTCTCCTTCTTTTATTTGTAGGATGACTCCTCTTTGTTTTATCCGATATCCGCTCAATTGTCAATATGCTTTTTGTGTGAAACACCCAGCCGAACTCCGATCAAGCGTCTCACAGGGAAAGAAGCGCGTAAGTTAGGTGCCTATTTGCGGAGAAGCTCGCTTTGAATGCGCTCCAGGGCCTCGGGGGCCTGTTTGTCCATCTTCTCGGGGAAGCCGAAATAGCTGACGCAGATGATGTTGTCTCCGCCC
>NZ_CAJTUX010000010.1 GCF_910579365.1 uncultured Oscillibacter sp. | reverse complement strand
ACCGGCTGTTTGACATGGGCCAGGAGGACCCCGCCGAGCTGGAGCTGCTGAAATACACCCCTTCCTCCGCCCTGGGTTCCTGCCGCTATAAGATGAAGGACCCGGATGTGGACGATACCGATTATAAGCGTATTCTGGAGATTTTCAAGAAATATGACGTCCGCTATTTCTTCTACAACGGCGGCAACGACTCCATGGATACCTGCAACAAGATCAGCAAGTATATGCAGAAGGTGGGCTACGAGTGCCGCGTTATGGGCGTGCCCAAGACCATTGACAACGACCTCTTCGGCACGGACCACTGCCCCGGCTTCGCTTCTGCCGCCAAATATATCGCCACCTCCTGCATGGAGGTCTATCAGGATGCCCGGGTCTATGACACTGGCATGGTCTGCGTCATTGAAATCATGGGCCGCCACGCTGGCTGGCTGGCCGGCGCCGCCGCCTTGGCCACCGCTTACGGCGCGGGTCCTGATCTGGTGTACCTCCCCGAGGTGGACTTTGACATGGAGCAGTTCCTGAGCGACGTGGACCGCATTTATAAGGAGAAGGGCAACTGCATGGTAGCCGTCTCCGAGGGCATCCACTACGCCGACGGCTCCTTCGTCTCCGAGGCGAAGACCTCTGCCACCGACGGCTTCGGCCACGCTCAGCTGGGCGGTCTGGCCGCCATGCTGGCCGACGCCGTGAAACAGAAAACTGGTGCGAAGGTCCGGGGTATTGAGCTGAGCCTGCTCCAGCGCTGCGGCGCGCACCTGGCCTCTGAAACGGATATTGAGGAGTCCTTCATGTCCGGCAAAGCCGCCGTGGAAAACGCTGTGGCGGGCATCACCGACAAGATGGTGGGCTTTGAGCGTGCTTACGAGGGCGGACAGTATGTCTGCAAGACCAAGCTGCTGGGTCTGACCGATGTGGCCAACACCGAGAAGAAAGTGCCTCTGGAGTGGATCAACGCCGCTCACAACGGTGTGGAAAAGCCCTTCATCGACTACGTGCTGCCCCTGGTGCAAGGTGAGCCTAAGCTGCCCAAACAGGATTCCCTGCCCCGCTTTGCCAAACTCAAAAAGGTCCTGGCAAAGTAAATTCCAGACTTTTCTATAGAAGACGCCCCGTTCGTAAGAACGGGGCGCCAGCGTGTCAAAAAACGCAGAAGATTGGCGCAACGGGAAGGAAGAGAGTTACGAGAGGAACCCAGGAGGGGTTCCTTTCGTTTTCAATCAGAAGTTTTTCAAAACTTTTTTAAAGTTTTGAAAAACTTGCGCAGGCTGGCGAAAATACTTTTTCGACAGCCTGACGCCCCGTTCGTAAGAACGGGGCGCTTCTCATTTATTTCTCAATACCGGACCAGACCAGCCGCCATTGGCCGTCCTGATGGACCAATTCCAGTGTAAGATAGCAGTAGCTTTCCCCTTCCTCCAGGTTCAGCCGGTGCTTCACGGAAACCGTGGCGGAAGCGGGGTTCTGATCGTTGTCCGGAATATAATCCACAGAGGCAATGGTAACATATTCCCAGACATTCCGGTCATAAGCGCCCACGCTGGCGTTTTCCGCCAGCAGATCGGAGACGCCGGAGAGATCGTTGGACAGCAGTGCCGGAAACAGGCGGTCTACGGCCTTATAGAGGGAGGCCATCCACTCCGGCACAGCCATGTTCAGGGGGATAACCCGGAAGCTGGACACCATGTCCCTGAACCGCATACCCATTCCCTCCTCCGCCTCCAAAAAGTAGCGGGCGGTGAGGACAAAGGCCCCCCCCTGTCCATCGTCCACAAACCAGAGCTCGGCCTGTTCGGAGTTCCAGTCCGTACCCGCGCTGGCCCGCAGATAGGGGCATTTGGGCAAAGCGGAGCTTTCCTCCTCCTGGAAAACCATGGCATAACGGTTTCCCAAGGATTCCGCCGCCAACATGTTTGCTGCGTCGGGAGAGATGTTGGCAAGGTGGACAATATCCAGGCCGCATTCCGGGAAATTTTCCGGCAGAGGGTCTGTACTTCTAATACTGTAAAGCCCATCCGCTTCACGGATATTAAACTGCTCCTCGTTGACATAGATGAGGAAATCCACCGCTTTCTCCTGGGATTGCGGGGCATAGCTCAGCAGCCGAAGGGTCCCGATCTCACTGCCCTGCTCCGGCAAAACGAGCCGCTGGCCGTCGGGGTTCTGGGTTACCGGCGGGTCCGGTGTGGCGATGGCGGGCGGTTCTGTCCACGAAGGAAGTACACGCCCCAGTGCCAGCACCAGGGTCAGGCAGGCCGCGGCGGCCAAGCAATATCCGGGCCAGCGGCGCCTCCTCCGCCGCTCGCTACGGGCGATCAGCGCCGGCTCGGCGCTGCCGATGGCGAGAAACAGACGCTCCTGATCCTTCATAAGAGCTCCTCCTTTTCCAAATAAAGCCGCAGCTTCTCCCGGCTGCGAAACAGGCTGGTCCGCACAGTATTTTCCGGCATGCCGTATCGTTTGGCAATGTCCGCCATGGGCTCTGTGAACCAGCAGCGCCGCAGAAAGATGTTGCAGTCCCGCTCCGGCAGCGTGTGCAGGAAGCGGTTGACTGCTGCCTCCAGCTCTGCCGCCTCTACGGCTTGAAGGGTTCCGGCGGACGAAACGCATTCCGTCAGTTCATCTAAGACCAAGGGCAGCTCTCCCCCTCCCCGCTTCTGCGCATGGCTGGCTCTCCAGCGGGTAAAGGCCAGATTTCGTGTGATTTTTCCCAGAAACGGCGCCAGCAGGCTGGGCCGGTTCTCCGGCATGGCATTCCAGGCGTTGAGCCAGGTGTCGTTGACGCACTCCTCCGCGTCCCGGCCGTCCGATAAAATATTCCGGGCGATGGCCCGGCAGTAGCCGCCGTATTTCTCGCCGGTCCGCCGGATGGCCTCCGGATTCCGGGACCAGTATAGTTCTACAATGGCGTAGTCTTCCATAGTTTCTCCCCTTTCGTAGTTGGTGGAAGGACCTTCAATTGTATAGACGGGAAAACCGTGCAGGCGTTCCCGACAATTTATAAACACGGAAAAAACCGTCCGCCAACAGGCGGACGGCGCAATCCTCCGAACAGCGCAGGAAAATACGGTCAACTCCCATGGCCGTATCTGCATTCATCGGTTCTTCTGATAGATGGTCCAGAGCCCGTCCATCAAGAGGAACTTGTCATAGACAATGGAATTCCGGCAATAGCGCACGATCACCGGGGCGTTTCCCCCCGTGGCCACCACACTGACCTCCCGGCCCGGAAACTCGTCCCGGATGCGGTCGATGATGCCGTCCAGCATTCCGGCTGTGCCGTAGACAATGCCGGAGCGCATACAATCCTCGGTATTTTTCCCAATGAGGGACTTGGGATGCTGGAGCGAGATGTCCGGAAGCTGGGCTGCCCGGCGGCTCAGGGCCTCCAGAGAGACGTTGACTCCCGGCAGCAGCAGTCCCCCCTCATAGGTCCGGCCCTCGGAGATGACGCCAATGGTGGTGGCGGTGCCCATGTCAATAGTAATGATGGGAGGATTGAATTTCTCCAGAGCCGCCACGGCGTCGGCCACAATGTCCGCTCCCACCTGGGTTTGGACCGTCAGGCGGATATTCAGCCCGGTCTTCACGCCGGGGCCGACCACCATGGGAGGTTTGCCCAAAAGGCGGGTCAGGGCCTTTTCCATCATGAAGTTCAGAGGCGGCACCACGCTGCACAGGATGGCTCCGGTAACGTCTTTGTAGCTGAAATGATAGAGGGTGAACAGGTTCATCAGATCGATGCTGATCTGGTCGGCGGTCTTCCGGCTGTCCGTGTCCAGAGAAGCCAGAAAGCGGAGGGATTTGTCCTTGTCAAAGAGGCCGACGGAGGTATTGGAGTTGCCCACGTCAATGGCAAGCAGCATGGAAAGCGCTCCTTTCATTCCGGTTTTGTTGTATGCTCCTATAGTAGCACGAGCGGGACCGCCTTGCAAGAGCCGCTGAAAAAAGGGAGTTGCGGCAATACATATGTTCTGGTATAATCAAGTCATCCAAGAGAGAGGGCGGTGTCGTACATGACCTATCTGACAAAGCTGATCTCACCCCTGGGGCCCCTGTCTCTGGCCTCTGACGGAGAGAGTATTCTGGGTCTTTGGCTGGAGGGTCAGAAGTACTTCGCCTCCGGATTGGAGGCGGAGACCGCGGAACGGCCGGACCTGCCGGTCTTTGCCCAGGCGGAGGCGTGGCTGGACGCCTATTTTGAAAAGCGGGATCTCCCTCCCCTGCCGCCCCTGTCGCCCAGAGGGAGTGCATTCCGGCAGAAGGTGTGGGACCTGCTGCTGGAAATTCCCCTTGGGCAGACGGCCACCTACGGCACGCTGGCAGAAAAGCTGAAGGCCTCCGGAACGCGGGCCGCTCCCCAGGCAGTGGGCGGCGCGGTGGGGCACAATCCCATTTCCATCCTGATTCCCTGCCACCGGGTAGTGGGGGCGGACGGCAGCCTGACGGGCTACGCCGGAGGCGTGGAGAAGAAGCGGTTTCTGTTGGAGCTGGAGGGCGCGGACCTGGCGGGGCTGTACATGCCGAAAAGAGGAACGGCGCTGTGAGCAAATGGAAAGAGCGGCGGGCATCGGTTTTCCAATGCCTGCCGCTTTGCCATTTACAAAATGATGCAGATCAGTCCGCCGCTGCCCTCGTTGATGATGCGGGTCAGGGTCTCCTGGAGCTTCTTCCGGGCGTCGTCCGGCATTCTCTTCAGCTTGCCCTGGAGGTCGTCGCTGACCAGCTCGTGGAAGCTCCGGCCGAAGATGTTAGACTGCCAGATTTTGCTGGTGTCCCCCTCGAACTCCTGGAGAAGGTAGTTCACCATATCCTCCGACTGCTTCTCGTTCCCCACGATGGGCGAGACTGCTGTTTCGATATCCGCCCGAATCATGTGGATGCTGGGGGCGCTGGCTTTCAGCTTCACGCCGTAGCGGCCCCCCTGCTTCATGATTTCCGGCTCCTCCAGCTTCAGTTCCTCGATGCTGGGGACTACAATGCCATAGCCTGTTTCCCGGACGTCCCGCAGCGCTCCGGCTACCTTGTCGTATTCCGCCTTCACCGCCGCCAGACGCGTGAGGAGGCTCATCAGGTCCCCGTCATCCCCTACCTCGAACCCGGACTGCTCCGACAGGGTGTGGTAAAACAGCTCCCGTGGCAGGCTGAGGCTGGCCGCCGCCACGCCGGTCCCCAGGTCTATGGAGGTAATCTTGGCCTCACTGATGTTCTCACAGGCCCCTAAGGCGGCGATGACGCCGTCCACCTCCCGGATATGCTGGAGCTGAGAGGTACCCTGCCGGACTGCGTCATAGAGGCTGGCTTTGATGGGATGCTCCGTGGGCAGGGCGTCCACCCAAGGGGGCAAATACAGGTCCAGCTCCTGCATGGGGAACTCGTAAAGGACGGCCTTGAGGATGTCCGCCACGTCCTCCTCCCCCAAGTCCAGGCAGTTTACCGGGACGCAGTTCACCTTATAGCGGGAGGAGATGTCCCGGGCGACGGCCTTTGCCCGGTCGCTCTTGGGATCCACGGAGTTCAAAAGAACAATGAACGGTTTTCCCAGCTCCTGGAGCTCCCGAACCACCCGCTCCTCCGCCTCCAGATAGTCCTCCCGGGGAATGTCGGAGACTGTGCCGTCCGTGGTGATGACAATGCCGATGGTGGAGTGCTCCGAGATGACCTTCCGGGTGCCGATTTCCGCCGCCTCCGTCATGGGAATCTCGTGGTCGTACCAGGGGGTGGTCACCATCCGGGGCGCGTCGTCCTCAAACTGGCCGATGGCCCCCCGAACCATGTAACCCACACAGTCAATAAGCCGCACGGAGAAGGATGCGCCGTCAGGCAGCTGGATCTGCGCGGCCTCCTCCGGCACAAACTTGGGCTCGGCCGTCATGATGGTCCGGCCGGAGCCGCTTTGGGGCAGCTCATCTCGGGCCCGCTCTTTCCGGTATACATTTTCAATGTTGGGGATGACCTGGGTCTCCATGAAACGCTTGATGAAGGTGGACTTTCCGGTCCGCACCGGGCCCACCACGCCAATGTAGATATCTCCCGCCGTGCGTGTGGCGATATTCTGATAGATGGTTGTGTTCATAGTATCCCGTCCTTTTTCCGCTCCATATTCATGTTTCCACTCTATGACCGCTTGGGCAAAAGTATGACAGCCCGTCTCGTTTTAGAGAAAGCGCACAAGAAACCCCAGACATCAGGCGGGCCGTTTTGGTCGAATTCATGCTTTACAGAAATGCTTTAATATGGTAAACTGCTACCGTATTAAATGAACGGGCGCGCCTGTTCGAATTTGGAGGATGAAAACATGAAAAGAAACCGCAAGTTCTGGGCCCTTCTGCTGGCCCTTGTGATGGTATGGAGTCTGGCCGCCTGCGGCGGAAATTCCGGCGGCTCCAGCGACGGCGGAAACGACGCTCCGCCCGCCGGCGGCAGTGCGCCTGAAGCCGGAGGGGAGCAAAAAGACGCGGACAGCGACATCGCCTATGTCCAGGGCAAAGGCACCCTGGTGATCGGCATGACGGATTTTGCCCCCATGGATTATAAGGAAACCGGCAGCGACGAGTGGATTGGCTTTGATGCGGACATGGCCAAGGCCTTTGCCGAGTCTCTGGGCGTGAAGGCCGAGTTCCTGGAGCTGGCCGACTGGGACGCCAAGTCCATGGAGCTGGACACCAAGGCCATTGACGTGGTCTGGAACGGCATGACCCTCACCGACGATGTGAAGGCCCTGATGGGTACCTCCCATCCCTACTGCCTCAACGGCCAGGTGGTGGTGCTCAATAAGGCTGTGGCGGATCAGTATCAGACTGTGGAGAGCCTCAGTGATCTGACCTTTGCCGTGGAGAACGGCTCTGCCGGAGCGAAGCAGCTGGATGCTCTGAGCATCCCCTACACCGCCATGCAGAATCAGGCCGCCGCATTGATGGAAGTGGCCTCCGGCGCCTCCGACGCGGCTGTTATCGATCTTTTGATGGCCGGCGCCATGATTGGCGAGGGCACCAGCTATCCCGACCTGACCTATACCGTTCAGCTCAACGATGAGGAGTACGGCGTGGGCTTCCGCAAGGGGTCCGATTTGGTGGATACCTTCAATACCTGGTGGAAGGACATGTATGCGGAGGGCAAGGTCCTGGAAGTTGCCGAGACCTACGGCGTTCAGGAGGCCGTAAAGAGCGCGATCGAAGGCTGACCATAATCCGGATAGATGCAGGCAGAGGACCCTGGTTTTGGGGCCCTCTGCCCTTCCCGGTTTTTGAAAGGAGAACTCCCCATGTTGATACCCGTAACCATGAGCCTGCTGGAGGGAATGGTCACCACTTTGAAGCTCTTTTTCCTCACGCTGGTGTTTGCCCTGCCTCTGGGGCTGATCATCAGCTTTGGGTCCATGAGCCGTTTTGCTCCGCTGCGCTGGCTGGTGCAGACCATGGTTTGGATCATCCGGGGCTCCCCGCTGATGATTCAGATTCTGATTATTTTTTACGGCCCCGGCCTGTTGTTCGGACTCCCTCTTCTGCCCCGTTTCACGGCGGCGTTGGTGGCGTTTGTGGTCAACTATGCCTGCTATTTTTCCGAGATTTATCGGGGCGGCATTCAATCCGTTCCCCAGGGACAGTATGAGGCGGGGCAGGTTTTGGGCATGACCAAATCTCAGATTTTCTTCAAGGTCACGCTGCTCCAGGTGGTCAAGCGCATTGTCCCCCCTATGGGCAACGAGTTTATCACCCTGGTAAAGGACACATCTCTGGTTCGGGTCATCTCTGTTTACGAGCTGATTTGGATGGGCGAGACGTACATCAAAAAGGGCCTGATCTGGCCTTTGTTTTACACGGCGGTCTTCTATCTGGTGCTCAGCGGCATTTTAACCATCCTGCTGAACCAGTTTGAGAAGAAGTTGGATTATTTCAAGTAAGGAGGGTCCTGTATGTCGATTCTGGAAGTTCAACACATTGAAAAGCACTTTGGCGCTACGCAGGTCCTCAGCGATATCAGCTTCTCTCTGGACCAGGGGCAGGCGCTCTCCATCATTGGCTCCTCCGGCTCCGGCAAAACCACGCTGCTCCGCTGCCTGAACTTTCTGGAGCGGCCGGACCGCGGCTCCATTACCGTCAACGGCAGCCTGATTTTTGACGCATCCGATCCCAAGACGCAGATGGAGAGTGAAATTCGAACCAAGCGCCTCCATTTCGGACTCGTCTTCCAAAACTTCAACCTCTTCCCCCAGTACACGGCCCTTCAGAATGTCACCCTGGCCCGGGAGCTGCTGGCTAAAGAGCGGGGCGGCGAGAGCAAGGAGGCCATTGTGAAAGCGGGCCGGGAGCTGCTGGCCCAGATGGGCCTTGCCGACCGGGCGGAGCATTATCCCCACCAGCTCTCCGGAGGGCAGCAGCAGCGGGTGGCCATTGCCCGGGCGCTGGCTCTGCATCCGGATATTCTTTGCTTTGATGAGCCCACTTCCGCCTTGGACCCTGAGCTTACGGGAGAGGTGCTGCGGGTGATCCGTTCCCTGGCGGAACAGAAAACCACGATGATTATCGTGACCCACGAAATGGCGTTTGCCAGGGATGTGGCGGACCAAGTGATCTTTATGGACAGCGGCGTCATTGTGGAGCAGGGAGACCCCCGGGAGGTCATCGACCACCCGAAAGAGGAACGGACGCGGCAGTTCCTGTCCCGCTATGCAAACGACTGATTACCTCTCAGCCCGTTCCTCAGTTTGGCGGGATAACAGCATAAAGGAAGGACGCGGGAGAACTTCTCCCGCGCCCTTTTCTTACGCCCGTTTCCTGGGAATCAGCAGCATCTGATCCTGAGGAATCTGCTCCTCCCCCTCCAGCTGATTGGCGGAGAGAATCGCAGCAATGGTCGTATTGTATTTCTTGGCCAAATCCCAGGCGCTTTCCTGCCGGCCGATGCACCGCAGAACCAAAGATGGCGCGCCGCTCAAATCCTTGACGGTTTCCGTATCCAGCTTGGCGGCGGAAACGCATACCTTTTTCATACGGGACGCAGCTTCCACATGGAAGTCCACAGGAAAGCGGACCTCAATGCCCCGGTCCCCCAGCGTTCCCTGGACCTCACCGGCACAAACCGCTCTGGCGGTAATCCGGCAATCCTCCGGCAGCTCCAGCTGGCAGCCCGCATCTATGCTTCGCTCCGCCACCAGCGGAACGCCGCCCTCATCCAGATACATGGCCCGAACGGTTACGCTGGTCCGCAGAACCGCCATGCTTCCCTCCCGGCTGACGGAAACTGTACCGCAGGCGGCGGAAAGAGCCAAAATGGATTCCGCCACCACGCCGATCTCCAACACCTCCCGCAGAGTTTGACGGCGGCTCAGATTTTCGCAGAAGCTGGTGATGTTCAGCGGCGCAGCCTCATAGGTCAGATCATGGGCGGTGGAGTAAAGATCGCTGAGCAGCGTCAGCTCCTGTTCCTCCCGAAGCAGAGCTGTAGCGTGAAAATACAGCGTCACGGAAATCTGCCGGCCCTCCGGATCGTCGCCGTCGATTTGGAAATCCGTGCCGGTAAGCTGCAGCTGCAATCCGGCGGCGGAGCCCTCCACAGCGCCCTCCACTTCCATAATCTGAGAGAAAGGAAGCTCCGAGGTGACGGAACCGCACCCGCCGCTGTTGTCCCGGTAGAGCAGGCTGACGGAGAAAACACCCTTGAAAATCAGCTTGCTGCCCACGATCTTCGTCTCCGTCACGGTGCTGGAAACCTGGCTGGTCAGCAGCTCCGCAGCTCCGGCGCGGCCTGGGGAAAGGTTCATTTCCTCCGTAAAGGTAAAATCCTTTTCAGCTATGTGTGTCAAAAGGATTGCGTGCTGCTGCTCCTGCCGTTTTTCCACCTGGAGCCCGGAGTCTGCCTCCGTATCCATACAGAACTCCAACGGTTTGCGCTGATAGCCGGTAATGTGGCTGACCAACTTGCAGTGCGTAAATATTTTTCGGGGATTCAGCATACGGGCTTCCAAAAATTCCGTCTCCGTCTCTGCGGTCAAATGCTGGCAGCCTGGCAGGGCGTGTCCGTCGCTCTCCACGGTAAAAGGAATGGCGAACTCCAGCGTTCGGACACCGCTCTCACCGTCGGGCGTGTACAGCACCGTCACCCGTACCGTTCCGGAGAGCTCCGCTTTCCCGTCCCGCAGTTCCCGGCTGTGGAGATAAACCTTTCCGTCCGTCTCAATAATGCGGGCAATGTCGGGACAGTAATCCGGCACAATGGTCTCCGCAGTTTCCTCCTGTGTCAGAGTCAGGTCCCCTCCCGTCTCATATGTGTCCAGGGACACTCTTTTTAAATCCAGTTCCATGAAGAACCCTTCCTTTCCCGGCAGTTCATTGAATCCATGTCCTACTCTATGAACTGCCGGGAAAGGTTATGACTCACACCTTAAAGATTTTCCGCAGAATGCCCCGAAGCATTTTAGGGGATTTCCAGACCACGATATTCATATGACGCCTCCTCCCTGTTCTCAACGCCGGCAGCAGGCGCAGCCGCAGCCGATCAGCAGAAACGCGACCAGAAACATCAGCACTCCCACGGGAAACACTGCGGCGATTAAAATCCCCGCACCCAGAGCGACAGCGCAGATGCCCAGCAGGCGGCCGCCGCCTCCATTTCCACAACACATCGCGTCACGCCTCCTTTCCTTCTGTCTCAGTATATACAGCATTTAGGCGTCTGGTGCTAGAAAAGAAGGCCGGCCCGCGATAAAAAGGAACGCCGCTTCGGATACCGAAGCGGCGCTGGTTATTTTTTTCCCTGCCAATCCCGAAGGGGTTTCAGCTCTTCATAGAGGCGAAGATAGCTGGCATGCCGGCTCTTTTGAATTTCTCCCTGGCGAAGAGCTTCCAAAACGGCACAGCCCTTTTCGCGGGTATGGCTGCATCCCACAAAGCGGCAGCTTTCCAGGTAGGGAGCGAATTCCAGAAAGGTTTCCGGCAGGCGGCGCTTCAGCTCCAGGTCCAGCTCTTCAGCGTCAAAGGAAGAAAAACCGGGAGTATCCACTACCTCCGCCCCACAAGAGAGGCAGTGCAGTTCCACATGGCGCGTCGTGTGACGGCCTCTTCCCAAGGCGGTACTGACCTCGCCCACCTGTAAGTGAAAGTCGGGATCCAAGGCATTCAGAATGCTGGATTTTCCTACGCCGGAGTTCCCTGTAAAGGCAGAAAGCTTTCCGGAAATTAGGGCAGTCAGTTCCTCCATTCCCTCCCTGGTCTCCGCGCTGAGCCGCAGGGTCGGAAAGCCCGCGGCATGGTAAATCTCATAAAGCGCATCCGCCCGGTCCAGATCGCACTTATTCAGCGCCACAACCACCCGGCAGTCTTTCAGCGCGGCAATGGCGGCTACCCGGTCAATGAGGAAGGGGTCTGTTTTGGGAATGGCGGCGGAGGCAATCACCACCAATTGGTCAATGTTGGCCACGGCAGGCCGGGAGAAGGCGTTCCGGCGAGGCAAAATCTTCTCCACAAAGCCCTCACCGTTGCCCAACTCCCGGACCTCCACCTGGTCCCCTACCAGAGGGGAAATTCCCTCTTTTCGGAATTTCCCCCTGGCCCGGCAGGTCAGGATGGTCTCGCCATTATTCACGTAATAGAAGCCGCTGAGGGCTTTTTGAATGCGTCCCGTCATATCAGGTAAATTGGAACTCGTGGGTCTTGCTCTGGTCCAATACGCCGTCGAAATAGACCTTGACGGTCTTCGTACCTGAGCCGGTGAGCATGGCGTGGGCGGTGAGGTCAGCGCAGCTTACCCGCTCAGAGTATTGGGGATTCTCTTCATCTCCCACGTACACGTCCACCTGAACAGTGGTTCGGTCATCCTGAGGCAGTTCGATGCTCAGCTCTCTGGTCACGTTGGTGATGCCTTTGCTGACGCGGAATTTGATGGTGTCCCATTCCTTCACCTTGCTGGTTTCCTCCAGGCTTTGCCAGATGACGGTGTTCGGGTCCTGGTCGCTCTCCACATACTCAATATCCGCCTCCGTACAGGTCAAGTGCCAGGTGTCCACCAGCTCCCGGAGAACCTTGTCAATGGGCTGATCCACAAACCGGGGGACAACGACCTCCTTCTTCTCCGGTCCCTTGCTGACGATCAGTCGGATTATGTCGCCGTTTTTCAGCGGCTCCATCTCGGCGGGCTCACTGCGGATAATATAGCCCTCCGTGACACTGTCGTTGAACTCCATTTCCGCCTCGTCGGCGATGATTTCCAGATTATATTTTTCTTTCAGGCCCTTGAGAAGAACGTTGGCCTGCGCCACGGTTTTATTGGTAACGTCCAGCATTTCGCCGGTGTCTTCCCCGGCGCTGAGCCAGACCTCAATTTCCAAATTGTCACCCTTCTGGTGCCGTCCCTCCGTGGGATTCTGCTGGGCAATGGTGTCCACAGGGTAATCGCTGAACACGCTCCCCTTCTTCACCAACGTAAAGATATCCTTCACTTCCGCAAGCTCCTTGGCCTGTTCCAGCGTATAGCCCAGGAGGGAGGGCACCGTGTAGGTCTGGGGGGCCTCCGGCTGCTTCAGGGAGTCGGATACCATGCGGAACAGCACCACCGCCAATGCCAGTGCCAGAATGGTGGCGATACCCAGCAGGACTTTTACACCCGCGCCCCCGCTCCGGCGGGGAGGATCGTACTCGTCTTCATAGTCCCGGCGGCGTTCCCGGTTTTTGGGGGTCGGATGGAGTGTCTGATCATAAGTGCGGATGGGCTGCGTGGGTTCGGTGGGCTCCTCCGGACGGAGGTCCATCATAGTGAAATCCAGGTTGATATTGGGATTCTTCCGAAAGTCCTCCAGATCGGCAATCATGGCGTCGGCCGAGACATAGCGCCGGTTCAGATCCGGCGTCATGGCTTTCATGCAGATCAGCTCCAGCTGGGGAGGAATTTCCGGATTCAGCTCTCTGGGCGCCAAAGGCACGGCACTGAGGTGCTGAATGGCCACGGATACGGCGGAATCCCCCTCAAAGGGCAGCCGGCCGGTCAGCATTTCATACATGACAACTCCGGAGGAATAGATGTCGCTCCGGGCGTCGGTCCGTTCCCCTCTCGCCTGTTCCGGGGAGATATAGTGGACGGAGCCCAGGGCCTCCTGAGTTAGGGTCTGGGCGGAATTTTCCAGGCAGGCAATGCCGAAATCCGCCACCTTTACGCTGCCGTCCCGGAGCACCATCACGTTTTGCGGCTTGATGTCCCGGTGGACGATGCCACGGCTGTGAGCGTGGCTGAGTCCCCGCATGATCTGGGTGATAAAGTGCAGGGATTCCCGCCAGTTCAGCTGGCCCCGCTTTTCCATATACTGCTTCAGGGTGATGCCGTCGATGAGCTCCATGACGATATATTCCGTGTCCCCTCCCCGGCTGACATCGTAGACGGACACGATATTGGGGTGGGACAACTGGGCAACGGCCTGGGATTCCGCGTTAAAGCGGCGGCGGAAGTCCTCGTCCTGCGCCAAATCGCTTTTTAATATTTTGAGCGCGACAAGGCGGTTGAGCCGGTGGCATTTTGCCTTATAGACCACCGCCATGCCTCCGGTCCCGATGCGTTCCAGAATTTCATAGCGGTTGTCCAGCATTTTTCCAATGTATTGATCCATACAGCTCCTCCTTCCTTATAGATTCCTCGCCAAAACGACGGTCACATTGTCCGACGCGCCCCGGCTTTTGGAGAGGTTCAGCAGCCGGTCCATGCAGGTCTCCGTATCTTCCCGGAGGACCTCCGTCAAAATCTCCTGGTCCGTCACCGTGTTTACCAGGCCGTCGGTGCAGAGGAGCAGAAAGTCCCCCGGCGCCAGCTGGCAGGTATAGCAATCACACTCCGGGTCCACATCCGGTCCCAGAGCCCGGGTGATCAGATTGCGGTTGGGATGGCGCCGGGCCTCCTCCGCCGTGATGTCTCCCCGTTCCACCATATGCTCCACCAGAGAGTGGTCGCGGGTGACCTGGACAATGCGGTCCTTTGTAATGTGATAGGCCCGGCTGTCCCCCACATTGGCAATCACCACGCCGCCGTCAAACGAGACGGCGGAGACCAGAGTGGTTCCCATGTTCCGGTAGTCCACGGAGCTTCTGGCCGCTTCCCGCACGGCGCGGTTTGCCAGGGCCACTGCCACTACGGATATCTCCCGCAGCCGGTCCGGCTTCGTGCCGGCAGAGAGTCGCTTTTCCATTTCCGCGGAAAAGGTATCCACCGCGATGCGGCTGGCCAGCTTTCCGCCGGCGGAGCCGCCCATCCCGTCGCAGACCACGCAGATCGTGTGGCCAAAGGCTTCCATCACCGCAAAGGCGTCCTGATTCTCTTTACGGACGAGACCCGTATCGGTGATGCTCCATATGTTTGTCATTGGGAAACCTCCCCTTTCTCTGCTTCCGCCTTCCTGCGGAGCTGTCCGCAGGCGGCGTCTATATCTCCGCCCAGGCTTCGCCGCACAGTGGCGGTAACGCCATGGGATTCCAAACGTTTTTGGAACGCCGCCATCCGGCGGGAGGGCCGGAAGGGACTTTCCGTCACGTCATTCAGCGGAATCAGGTTCACGTGGCCAGGCATTCCCCGCAGGCGTCTGGCGATGAGGTCCGCCTGCCAGTCCTGGTCGTTGACGCCGTCAATCATGGCGTACTCAAAGGAGATTCGCCGCCCGGTTTTCCGAAAATAGTTGTGACAGGCGGCGAACAGTTCCTCCACGTCGAAGGCCCGGTTTACCGGCATGATTCGGGAGCGGGTCTCACGGTCCGGAGCGTGGAGGGAGACGGACAGCGTCAATTGCAGCCCCAACTCCGAAAGACGCCGGATACCCGGAAGTACGCCGCAGGTCGAAAGAGAGATATGCCGCATTCCAATGTTCAGCCCGTCCGGACTGTTGACAATCTCCAGAAACTTCAGCACAGCGTCCAGATTATCCATCGGCTCGCCAATGCCCATCAGCACAATATTGGAAATGAGGGCTCCGGAGTCCTTCTGTGTAAAGATCACCTGGTCCAGCAGCTCTCCCGGCGTCAAATCCCGGACCTTTCCGGCTATGGTGGACGCACAAAAGGCGCAGCCCATCCGACAGCCCACCTGAGAGGAAATGCAGACCGTGTTTCCGTGACGGTAACGCATGAGCACCGACTCAATGCAGTTGCCGTCCGTCAGTTCCCATAGATATTTGACGGTGCCGTCTTTGGCGGAGACCTGCTTTCTGGCCACGCGCGGAACCGTCAGCAGGCAGGTCTCCTGAAGCCGTTCCCGAAAAGGCCGGGAGAGGTTTGACATCTCGTCGAAAGATGTCACGCCCCGGCTCATCCAAGTAAATATCTGCTTGGCCCGAAAGGCCGGTTCTCCCATCTTTCCCACCAGCTCCCGCAGCTCCGGGAGCGTCATGGATTTCAAATCGATCATAAATGCCTCGGTTAAACGCGCCGCGTCATGCGGCAGATGTAAAAGCCGTCGGTGCCGTGGAGGTGCGGCCACAGCGCCGCCTGCCCATCGGTTCTTCCGATGGGTCCGGGCAGCGTGAAGCTCTCCTTTGAAAACTCCGGATGGAGCCCCATAAAGGCGTCCGTAACCCCTTCGTTTTCCTCCGGCAAAATAGTGCAGGTGGAGTAGAGCAGCGTGCCGCCAGGGCGAACATAGCCGGCGGCGTTATCCAATATGGCGTTTTGGAGCACCGGCAGCGCAAAGAGACTGTCTGCCTTCTTTCGCCTGATATCCGGCTTTTTTCGCAGAATCCCCAAGCCGGAGCAAGGGGCGTCCACCAGCACTGCGTCAAAGCGGTTCCGCCATTCCGGACGGCACTGCCGCCCGTCGGCGGCTTCCGTTTGTATGGACGAGACGCCAAGACGAACGGCGCTCTCCCGGATGCGCTTGAGCTTGTTTTCGTGGAGATCACAGGAGACGATCTCTCCCCGGTCTCCCATCGCCATGGCAGCGGCAAAGGACTTTCCTCCTGGGGCGGCACAGACATCCAGCACCCGGCTTCCAGGCCGTATGTCCGCCGCCAGAACCGCCAGCCGCGCCGCCGGGTCCTGTACATAAAACGCTCCCATTTGGAAAGCCTTCAGACGCTCCAGGTTTCCGGTTCCGGAAAGGAGCAGGCAGTCCGGCAGCCAGGGATGAGGTTCCGCCCGTACGCCCTCTGCCAGCAAAGTCTCTGCTGTCTGCTCCGCAGTAAAACGGCAGGTATTGATCTGGACGGCGGTAGGCGGCTGGCCGTTGCCGGCGCGAAGGAACGCCTCTGTCCCCTCTCTGCCCAGCAGCGCCAAAAGCCGCTTCACCAACCACTTGGGATGGCTGTAGCGGATGGAGAGATACGCCGCCTCATTCCGGTCCGGGATGGCAGGCAGCGCGCCCTTTTCCCGGCAGAGCCGCCGGAGCACGGCGTTCACCAGTCCTGCCGCCTGCCCCCGGCCCGCCCCCTTGGCCAATTCCACGGAGGTATGGACGGCGGCGCTGTCCGGAACCCGGTCCAGAAACAGAATCTGGTAAGCGCCGATCCGCAAAATATCCGCCAGCGGCGGCTGCAAATGGTCCAGCTTCTGAGAGCAGAAGCCGGAGAGATAAAAATCCAGCAGAGTCTCGTTTTGAATCACGCCGTACACAATCCGGCTGCACAGCCCCGCGTCGGCGGCGGAAAGCTGCTCCAGTCCTGCGTTCAGCGCGGCGTCCGCCCAAGCTCCCCGCACGCGGCAGGCAGTGAGAACGGACAGCGCTTGCTTCCGCGCGCTCATCTTCGCCCGTGTCCCCGGCGGTCGCCTTGATTGCTCCGGCCGAGGAAAATCAGCACATAACGCAGCAGCTGCAAAGCCGACATCAGCAGCGCCGCCACATAGGTTAACGCCGCCGCCCGCAGAACCTTCCTGGCTCCGGGCAGCTCCTCGCCATCCAAAAGCCCGCGTTCCTCAAGGGTTTCCATTGCCCGGTGAGAGGCGTTGAACTCCACCGGCAGCGTCACCAGCTGAAAAAAGGTGGTCAAAGAAAAGAGGAGGATTCCCACGAGAAATAAACTCTGACTATACAGCAGCATCCCCGCCAGAAGCAAGAGAATGGAGCAGCGGGACCCCAGATTTGTCAGGGGGACAATGGCGTTCCGCAGGCGGATGGGCGCGTACCCCACCGCATACTGAACGGCATGACCCGCCTCGTGGGCCGCTACGCCCACCGCCGCCACAGTGGCGGCGCCATAAACAGGCTGGGAGAGGTAAATGGTGTTGTCTCTGGGGTCGTAGTGGTCCGTCAAACTGCCCCAGGTGGAACGGATGGAAACGTCGTAAACCCCGTTGGCCCGCAGCACAGCCTCTGCCGCCTGCGCCCCGGTAAGCCGCCGCCGGTTGGGAACCCGGCTGTACTTTTTGAAGCTGCCGCTGACCTGAGCCTGAGCCCAGAGGGAGAGAATCATCACCGGAATCAGCAGAAGGAAATAGATGTTGTTGGCCAGAAAGTCCCCGTAGCTACTATAATAATAAGGCATATAGACCCTCGAATTTCATCGTTGAATGGGATGTCCCAATAAATATGCGGCGGCAGACATGCGTTTTCCGCCTTTGGCCTGGAGCTCCATTATCCGAAGAACCTTTCCGTCGCCGCAGGCGATGTCGATTCCCTGCTTCCCCGCCGCCGTGATGACGCCGGGACGCGCGGCGGTTGCTTCTCCGGTCTCCAGGACGCCGTAGAGCTTCATCTCCTCGCCGCTGATCACATCCGTCACCGCGCAGGGCCAAGGCAGAAGCCCCCGGACTTGACAGCTGATCTCGTGGGCAGTGCGGGTCCAATCCACGGGAGACAACTCCTTCCCCAGCATGGGCGCATAAGTGTGCAACTCATGATTCTGAGGCGTCCGGGCCGCCGTTCCCGCCGCCAGAGCCTCAACGGCTGCCGACAGGGTCTCCGCCCCCAGCCTTGCCAGCCGGGCGGTAAGCGCCTGTGCATCCTCGGTTTCGCCGATGGGTGTAGATTTTTGCAGAATGATGTCACCGGCGTCCAGCTCCTTGGCCATATACATAATGGTGACGCCGGTATGCGTTTCCCCGTTCAGCACCGCCCAGTTGATAGGGGCTGCCCCCCGGTATTTCGGCAGGAGCGAAGAATGCACATTGACGGACCCCAGAGGCGGTACGTTCAAAATCTCCTCCGGCAGCAGTTTTCCATACGCCGCCACAACGATGAGCTCCGGCGCCAGAGCGCGAACCTGCTCCAAAGCCGCCTCATTCCGCAGAGACGCCGGCTGGTAAACCATCAATTCTTTCGTAATGGCGTATTCCTTTACAGGTGTGAAGGCCAGCTTATGTCCGCGATTTTTCGGCTTATCCGGCTGTGTAAAAACGCCGCAGATTTCATGCCCGTCCTCCGTCAGACGCCGGAGGGATTCCACCGCAAATTCCGGCGTTCCCATAAAGAGAATGCGCATCACTCTTCCCCTTCTTCCTTCCTGAAATACTCCTCTACTTCCTCATCCGTCAGAAAGCGGTCAATGTGTTCGGTATAGAGATGTCCATCCAAATGTTCCAGCTCATGGCAGTAGCAGCGGGCGGTCAGCCCCTCTCCTTCGATCTCGAACCAAGCGCCGTTCCGATCCTGTGCCCGCACGCGAACATAGTTGGGCCGTGTGACCAGCCCCCACTTGCCGGGGACGCTGAGGCAGCCTTCCGGCCCCGTCTGCTCCCCGCTTTGATGGATGATCTCCGGGTTTACCAGCTCGATATATTCCTCCGATTCCTCGTCCATAACCACACAGACCCTTCGGAGAATTCCCACCTGAGGCGCGGCCAAGCCCATGCCCTCCGCGTGCGATAAGGTTTCCACCAGATCATCCATCAGCGCGTGCAGGCGCGGATTGAACTCCGTCACAGGACGGCAGACCTTATTCAGGCAGTCCTCTCCCTGTTCCACGATTTTACGCAATGCCATGTTTGAACCTCCTACTCCGCAGCGTTGCACTCTGCGAAAATATTGAATCCGCGGTTGGCGCTGTTTCCAGCGAAAGACCGCAGCAATCCGCCGATCCGTTCTCTGGTTCCTTTATCGTTTTTTCCCACCAGCAAAATCCGGTAACGGTAGCGGTTGTTGACCTTCAGAATCGGAGCGGGCGCGGGGCCCAGAACCTCCTCATTTCCGCTCTGCCGGAGCACATCCCGCACGCCTATGGCGGCCCGCAGCACCGCGCCCTCCTCTACTCCGGAAATCGTAATCGTGAAGAGGTCCGCAAAAGGAGGAAGACGGCGCAGGCGGCGCACCCGCAGTTCGCTTTCATAAAAGCGGTCGTAATCCTGCCGGGCGGCGCACTGAATTACGTCGTTGTTCGGCGTGTAGGTCTGAATCACGGCCCGGCCGGTTTTCCCGCCCCGGCCCGCCCGGCCCACCACCTGGGTCAGCAGGCTGAAGGTCCGCTCCGCCGCCCGGTAATTGTCCAGATACAGCGAAAGGTCGGCGGCCAGAACGCCGACTAAGGTCACGTTTTCAAAGTCCAGTCCCTTGGCCACCATCTGGGTGCCCAGCAAAATGGGAATGCGTTCTTTTTCAAACCGGCGCAGCAGCTTCTCATGCCCTCCCGCCGCCGTGTCGGCGTCCATCCGCAGGACCTCCGCGCCGGGCAGCAGCAAGGAGAGCTCCTCTTCCACTTTTTGTGTGCCTGTCCCGATCTGCTTCATGATGCCTCCGCAGACTGGGCAGGCTTCCAAGCTCCTTTGAGAATGGCCGCAGTGATGGCACATCAGCCGCCCATTGGCGGAGTGATACGTCAGCGGCGCGCTGCATCGGGGGCACTCCGGTACATAGCCGCACTCACCGCACAGCACATAGCGGCTGCTGCCCCGGCGGTTCAGGAAGAGGATGCTCTGTTCCCCATTCTGAAGGTTCCGCTCCAGCTCCTGCCGGAGGTCCGCCCCGATCAGACCGGGATTTCCGGCCTTGATTTCCTGACGGAGGTCTGCGATCAACACTTGAGGCAGACTGCGGTCGTTGTACCGGCAACGCAGCAGCGCTTTGCGGTACTGCCCCGTCTCCGCCGCCCAAGCCGTCTCAATAGAGGGCGTGGCGGAACCCAGGACCAGCAGCGCCTTGTCCCTGGCGCACAGATATTTGGCAACGTCCCGGGTGTGATACCGGGGCGGATTTTCCGATTGGTAGCTGCCCTCCTGCTCCTCATCCAGAATGATAACGCCCAGATTTTGCAGAGGGGCAAAAATGGCGGAACGGGTTCCCAATACCACCCGGACCTCTCCCCGGCGAATCCGCTTCCACTGGTCGTAGCGCTCCGTCATACGCAGTCCGCTGTGGAGCATGGCCACATCCCCGCCGAAATAGGAGGAGAACTTTCCCATCATCTGAGGCGTCAGAACAATCTCCGGCACCAGGACGATGGCGTTTTTCCCCCCGGACAGTATTTCCTGGACCAGCCGCAAATAGACCTGGGTCTTTCCGCTGCCGGTGACGCCCAGCAAAAGCGCTCCGGAGGCCCGCCCCTCTTCCGCCAGTTTCAAGAAAAGGTCCAGTGCTGCCTGCTGCTCTTCATTCAGGACAATCGGGGGACCTGGCTCCACACTGACGGCGGAGGGAAGCCGCAGCTCCTCCGCCTCGGAAAACTTCAAAAGACCCGCCTTCTCCATTCCGCGGAGCGTGCGCATGGAAGCGCCGGTAAAATAGCTGATCTCCGTACAGGCAGTCTTTCCGGCGGAGGCCAGCAGCCGGACCACCTCGAAGCGGGCTGGAGACGCACGCCGCTTCACCTCTGCCAGCGCCTCCTCGGCGCTGAGAGCCAGCTCGGCCATGCGGCGGGTTTTATCGGAGACCTTTTGCTTCGCGGCGGTCTCCACCCAAACAATTCCCGCTTTCTCCAATGCCCGCAGAACCGGGAGTACGCCCTCCCCATGAACGTCCCGCAGCTCCTCCAGCGCGGCGGAGCCGCCGGAATGGACCAAGGTCTTCCAAACCTCCGCCCCATGGGAAATTCCCCCTGCGGCAGCTTCCGCAGCGGCGGGGTCCAGTTCTCCCTGTATACGCCAGATCTCCTGAATCTGATACCAAAGACCAGCGGGGAGGATGGTCTTCACCGCCTCAAACATGGTGCAGAAATAACGCTGCCGCATCCAGAGCGCCAGGGCCAATCCGGCGCTGTCCAATACCGGCTCCCGGTCCAGCACAGCCGAAACCGCTTTCAGTCCCTGTACTTTTTTCCCCTCGGTCCTGGCGAGGATTACCCCCTCCGACAGCCGGTTTCCCCGGCCAAAGGGCACGGTGACCCGCACGCCGGGAACGGCTTTGTCCGCCAGGGCCTCCGGCACAAAATAGTCATAGGGTTTGTCGATGAAATAAGGTGCGGCGCTGACCGCCACTTTTACAATAGCCGCGGTCTCCATGCCGCGAAATCAGGCCTCTTCCCCGGCCAGGTCCAGACTGCCGGCAGTCAGCTTGCCCTCGGCCACCTCGTGAATGGCCAGCGTTACCGGCTTTTCGTCCAGATGAAGGCCGGTAATTTCCGCATCCTCGGCGATTTGACGGGCCCGGCGGGCCACCACGTTCACCAGCATGTAGCGGTTGGGAATATAAGAATTGAGTTTGCTCATGGCGGGATACAGCATCATGATTGCATCGACTTCCTTTCTGATTTTCATCGTATGAAGGTTATTGCTCGGTAATGATCTCCATGCGGTCCATGGAACGGCAGTGCTCCGCCGTCATGATGGCGTCCAGTTCCATGGCGGCGTTCTCAATGGTATCATTGATGACGAAATAGTGGTATGCTGCGGCAGTCTGGCATTCCACCTTGGCCCGCAGAAGGCGTTTCTGGATTTTTTCCGGACTGTCGGTGCCCCGAAGGGTCAGGCGGCGCTCCAGCTCTTCCCAGCTGGGAGGCGCGATGAAGATCAAAATAGCATCCGGGCGCTTATGGGCAATTTGCAGCGCCCCCTGTACGTCAATTTCCAGAATCACATCCCGTCCCTCGTCCATGGCCTCGTCCACGAAGCGCTTGGGCGTGCCGTAGAAATTGCCTACATATTCGGCATACTCCAGAAACGCATCCCGCGCAATCCAGTCATGAAAGGTCTCCACATCCAAAAAATGGTAGTGAACTCCGTTTTCCTCCCCCTCCCTTGGCGGGCGGGTGGTGGCGGAAACGGAGACATAGATATCTTTCCGTTTTTCCAGAAGAACCTTCAAAACGCTGCCCTTTCCCACGCCGGAGGGCCCGGACACAATAAATGTCTTTCCCTTTTTCATGTATTCTCCTCCTTTGTGTCTGCCGCGATTCCGAATTTCTCAGGCGGCAGAGCTGACAAAATCACGTGGTCGCTGTCCATAATGAAGATCGACGCGGTTTTTCGCCCATAGGTGGCGTCAATCAGCATCCCCCGCTCCCGGCTTTCCTGGGTCATACGGCGGATCGGGGCGGAATCGGGACCGACAATGGCCACCACCCGCTCCCGGGAGACCATGCTCCCGAAACCGATATTGATAAATTCCATAATTACTCGATATTCTGAACCTGTTCCCGCATTTTCTCCACTTCCGCCTTTAAGTTTACCACCACTTGGGCGATGGAGACGTCGCCGCATTTGGAGCCGATGGTATTAGCCTCCCGGTTGACCTCCTGAATGAGGAAATCCATCTTCCGGCCCATGGGTTCGGCGGATTCCAACATGGTTCGCAGTTGGGCCACGTGACTTCTGAGCCGCACCGTCTCCTCGTCAACGGCGACTTTGTCCGCATAGATGGCGGCCTCCGTCAAAATACGCTGGGGATCGATGGAAACGCTTTGCAGTACCTCCTGCATCCGCGTGGTGAGCTTTGCCCGGTATTCCGCCACCGTCTCCGGAGAGCGGGCCTCCACCTGAGCCGTACAGCGCTCAATGGTGTTGAGTCGGTTTCCAATGTCCTCCGCCAGACGGGCGCCTTCCACGCTTCGCATCTCGTTGAACGCCTCCAGCGCCGCGTCCAGCACGGCGCAAAGGTCGGCGGTAACGGTATCCAGGTCCTCATCCGCCTTGGTGACGTTGAGGACGTCCGGAAAACGCGCCAACGCCTCCGGTGTGATGGAATATGCGGCGGAACCGCAGACCTCCGCCAATTCCCTCAGCGCGGCGGCGTATTGTCCCGCAAGTTCCCGGTTGACAGCCACCTTGGTGACGTCGGCGGCGGAGGCGTCCACCGTGACAAAAACATCTATCTTTCCCCGGGAAACCGCCCGCTGAACCCGCTGCTTCAGCATGTCTTCAGCAAAGATATACAGTCGGGGCATCTTCACCGTGCAGTCCAGATAGCGGTTGTTAACCGCCCGGACCTCCACGGTAATATCCCGACTGTTTCTGGTCTCTCTCGCCCGGCCATAGCCGGTCATACTCTTAATCAAGTCAATCTCCCCCTATCTCAAAGGCAGCAATAGCCCCCATTGCAGAGCGTATACGCGCAACACAAAGTCAGGCAGGGATTTCCGGCGCACAGCGTGCCGAAGGGCTCTCCCCCAGGCCGGTAAGGCGATCCGTTCTGCATCAGATTCAAGGCCCTCCGGTATTCGGGATTGCCCGGTTCCATCTGGCAGGCGGTCTGATAATACCGCAGCGCCTCGTCCATCCAGCCCCGGCGGTAGCACACCGCGCCCTTTAAGAAATTCCACTCCGCGCCATGGTCGCCGGTGTTGTTCAGCAGCGCCTCCGCGCGGGCGATGTCCCCCATCTGAATGGCGGCGCGGACCTGCTGAAGAACCGAGGAACCGCCGGAGCCGTACTGCTGCTGCCAGCCTCCGGCATAGCCGGAAGCGCCGGAAGCGCCCGGCCTTCCGCCGCCGCTGCGCCGCTTGTTGATCTCCTCATAAGCGGCGTTGATCTCCTTCATCTTCTCCTGAGCCAAATCCGCCAGCGGATTGTCTTGGTAATTGTCCGGGTGATACTTCCTGGCCAGCTCCCGATATGCCCGCTTGACTTCCTCGTCCGAGGCGCTCTCTGCAATGCCAAGTACCTGATAGGGATCATTCATGTGCTTCTCTCCTGTGTTTCTCTCTGATTGCCCCCGCGCCGGAAGGTGCCGTCCAGCACCGCCTTGCCCACATGGAAAAGGCCGGTATAGAGGGTTTTTTCCAAAACCGGCGTCCACACGCCGAAGTCCCAAAGTTCGTAAGCTGTGACCATCATATGAATGGAGTGGTCCAGGGTGGCCGCAAAGCTCCAGCGGCTCTCCTCCGTCCAGAGGCCCTGTTCCAATCCATAGCGCAGCGCCACCGGGTTATAGCAGCCGGAGCGGAAATCCTTCACCAGATCATCCGCCGCATCCACCAGATAAATCCACCGGCCCAAATGATACAGCAGTTGCTCCAGTACCCGGCGGCGGACCGGCTCGTCCACCGCCCGGGCAGCCCCTTGCAGCAGCACGGCAAAGGTGTCCGCCGCCTGATCCATGGAAGGGCACTGTTCCCTCTCCAGCGCCGCCAGCAGTTCCAGCTGGCGGCGGGTACTCCGGTCAAATTCCGGACGGGCTTTTGCCGCCTTGCGGTAGGCGGGCTCCAGTATCCGGGAGACGCTCCGGTATTTCAGACCGCGGAACCAATCGTGATCCTCCACCCCGTCCCGCAGCTGCCAATAGGCCAGGATTACGCTCTCATCCGCCGCCAGGGCCAGCGCCTCGCTGGACTCCAGCCTCTCCCGCCCGTGAATGGGATGCGCGGCGCAGCGGTCGTGATAAACGGGGCCCTCCTCCGGGCAGCTGAGAAGAATGGCCAGAAAGGTAAAATCATAATTCAGGATAAACCGGGCCGCCGTGCCATACCGTTCTCCCAAGGTATGGCAGAGACCACAGTATGCCCGGCCAAAGCGCTTCCGCTCCTCCTCCGGCAGGTCCTGGGGCGGTCTGACATAGCCAAACATCAGAACAGTCGGACAATGGTAAAGGACAGCCCCCCTTTGGCGCGGAGACGGCGGTCATATGCAACGGCCCCCAACACGCCCAGGATAAAGCCTGCCACGGCGGCGGTATATTGAACCGCCACGCTGGCCGTCACCGCCATCGCCAGGAAATAGCCCAGGAAGAACAGCGCCACAGGAATCAAGTAAACCAGGGCGACGATGCGGAGCATTTTTTGGGTGCTGCTTTCCACCACCACTTTCTGCCCCGGAGCGGCGCCGATTGGGTTGGCCGCCCTGGCGTGAACCGCCGCGCCGCTGACGCCGCAGCCGGCGCACTCCTCGCAGTCGTGGCCGCAGGCCGATTTCCGGGGAACGGATATCTCCGCGTGGCCGGAGTCCAAAATTCGTTCTACAGTTGCAATCTGCGTCATCTTATCCTCCCAATCTGGGGTGCCCGGGCGGTCATTCCGCCGCAGGCTGGTCCTCCGGGGACTCGTCCGGGGGCTCTTCCTCCTCCCCGGTGCCATCCCGAATGGTCACTTGAATCTGGTAATCGCCGCTGATGCCGATGTCACCCTTCCCAACGGTCACTTCCGCCGGAACGGTATACGTGCCGGAGGCGGCGGAGTAATCGCCGAGGTTCAGCGTCACGGAGATGTCCTCCGGCGTAAGGGCGGAAACGTCCGCCTCGGTGCCGAAGACCTTCACCGGCAGGCTGCTGGTCAAGAGCTCCACCGATTTTCCCTCCGGCAGATTCGACCAGGTGATGTTCTCCGTTTCCACCGTGGCGCTGGTCATATCCTCAAAGCGGATCCGCAGGGCGGCGCGGGTGACGCCGCTGAGGTTCTGGCAGCCATCAGGGGGCATGATGGGGTAGTTGGTGGTGGTGTAATTCTCAGAGGCGGTGGTGTCCAACTCTGACAGATCATAATCGTCCAGCTTCAGCGTCTCCACATTTTTCAGCTGTGTAGCGTCGCCGGAGACAAGGATGGTCTGCGGCTCGATATAATACCGGGCGTTCTTTATCCGGCGTCCGGGAGATTCCACGAAATTGACCACCAGGCGCAGCTCCTTGGTGACATATACCGGCAGAGTGGCCCGGACCGTTTCCGCGTTGGCGTGGATGCCGGACTTGTCCAAAAGCTGTCCGTTCTGATCGTAGTATTGCAGTTCCAAATCTTTGGATACGGTCTCCGCCGCGCTGCTGCCGATGTCCAAGGTGACCTTAGCATAGCTGATGGGATCGATGTCCTCCTGAAGTCCCCGGACCTCAACCTCCGTGTGGGAGAGCTGAACCTGGTCGGCGGAGCAGTTCTCCGCCACATTGCCCACCAGCTCGCAGCTGACATCAATGGTCCGGCTGTAGAGTTCGCTGATGTTGACGGAGGCCATTTGGAAGCTGGCGTCCTCCGTCTGGATGGTACTGGGGCTGAATTTTGAGTCGGTATAGCTGATGCTCCAGTTGATTCGCTGTTCTCCGGCGCTGGTAACGTCAAAAAGGCTGACGGTAACCCGTATTTGAGAACGGTCCAATTCGGAAATCAGCCAGCGGGTGCCTTCCAGCGTCAAGTCGATGGAGAGGTCCGTGCCGTCCTCCACCAGCATCAGCCCCCGATCGGTCAAGGTACCCTCCCACAGAAATTCAATGGGAATCCCTTCGAATTCCCTGGTTACGGTTCTGGCCGTGTTGTTGGGGCCGGTGGTCAGATCGGCGTAGAGCCAGATACCGGAGGCCACCAAAATGGACAGCAGCAGGTAAATAACCCTGCGGTGTCCCGTCTTTCCGCTTTCCATACTCACCCGTCCTTTCTGGAGCGCAGAAGGCCCATCAGGCTGAATTTCGGCCTGTCCGTCTCGGATTCCTCCTGCGGAAGCAGTTCATTCCGCAGGAGGTTATCCAACGTCTCCGGCTTCAAATGCCGTTTCAGCATTCCGCCGGTAGCCACGGAGATGGAGCCGGTTTCCTCCGACACGATGACCACCACCGCGTCCGAGTTTTCACTCATGCCGATGCCGGCCCGGTGCCGCATCCCCAGATCCCGGGAGAGGTTCACGTTTTTGCTCAGGGGCAGCATGCAGCCTGCCCCCAGCACCCGCCCGTGGCGGACGATGACAGCGCCGTCGTGCATGGGCGCTTTGACAAAGAAGATGTTTTTCAAAAGCTCGCTGGAGACCGCCGCGTCCAGCACCGTGCCGCTGCGGACCATGTCGTCCAGAAGGATTTCCCGCTCGAACACGATCAACGCTCCGGTACGGGACTGGGACATCTCGGAGCAGGCCAGCACGGTCTGCTCAATGGTCTGTTCCAAGACGCTGGCGTTTTCCGCGCGGGTAAACAAGGCCAGTATCCGCCGGCTGCCCATCTCCTCCAGAATCCGGCGAATCTCCGGCTGGAAGAGAATGATCAGCGCCAGCACGCCCACCTCCACCATGCGGCTCAGCAGGTAGTAGATGCCGTGGAGCTGAAACAGATAACTCAAAAGCAGCGCCGCCAGGAACACAAACAGTCCCTTCAGCAGACTGGCGGCCTTGGTAGTCTGCACCAAAGTCAGCACCTTATAAAGAGCGAAGGCCATAATGGCAATATCCAAAATATCGGTGGCTTCAATTGTCAGCAGATACCGGCCAATGGTGGCACACAGCTCTGTCAGCGTCACATTCATTTTTACGTCGTCATCCCTTTCCTCCCGGCCGCCGGAACAGCGGCTGCATGGGTTCCGATGAAAAATCTGGCTTCAGGTTGCGAATCATTTAGATTAGATTATATAGAACCTGTCGGTAAAAAGCAAGGTAAACCAAGGGAAAATTCCCGGAAAATTCACGAACTGTTCAGAAAATTATCCCAGGATACCGCGAATTGCAAAAATCAGGCGGGAAACCTCCTCCGGCGTGTTGAAATCGGAGAAGCTGAGCCGGACCGTGCCGGTGTCCAGCGTTCCGGCGCTGCGGTGGGCGTAGGGGGCGCAGTGCAACCCCGCCCGAACGGCAAAGCCTCGCTCCGCCAGCGCCGTGCCCAGAGCTTCCGCGTCTCGTCCCTTCGCGGTAAGGGAAAGCACCCCTGTCTGATTGCGCAGCTCCGGCGAGGCGTAAAGCTGTAAACCAGGAATACTTTCCAGGCCTTGGACAGCCAGGCGGGTCAGGTACCACTCATGGTCCAGAATCTTGTCCAGACCTCGGCGGCGGACGTAGCGGACGCCGGCCAGAAGTCCCGCTATTCCAGGCATATTATGGGTTCCGGCCTCCAATTGGTCCGGCAGAAAATCCGGCATCTGCTGCTGAATGGAAAGACTTCCGGTGCCGCCTTCCAAAAGCGGCTGAGCGGAGACGCCCTCCCCACAGAGCAGCACGCCAGTGCCCTGGGGACCGTAAAGCCCCTTGTGTCCGGGCATGGCGGCAAAAGCGGCCCGCAGGTCCGTCATGTTGAGGGGCAGGACGCCTGCGGACTGCGAGGCGTCGACGATAAACGGCACACCTCGGTTCCGGCAGATTTCGGCGATTTTCTCCACCGGCTGAACAGCGCCGAAGACATTGGAAACATGGCTGCAAACCACCGCGTCCGTATCGGGGCCAATCAGGCGGGCAAACGCCTCTTCCGCCGCCGCCGGGTCAAAGAGCGGCGCCCAAGCCACAAAAACACGGGCTTTCAGCGCCGCGAGAGGCCGGGTAACCGCGTTATGCTCATAGCCGGAGATCACGGCCTTTCCCCCTGGGGGAACCAGGCTCTTGATGGCGATATTCAGCGCGTGGGTGGCGTTGAGCGTAAAAACCACCTGCTCCGGATTTTGCAGGCCAAAGAGTTCTGCCAGCTCCGAGCGGCACTGGAAGGCCGTATCGGCGGCCTTTTCCGCAGCGGGATAGCCTCCCCGCCCCGGCGAGCTCATGGAGGCAAGAGCCTCCCACATGGCGGCGGCCACAGCGGGAGGCTTTTGAAAGCTGGTAGCCGCACTGTCGAAGTAGATCATGGCCCCACCTCCCGGTACAGCCCCTGTTGATACATGAATATTTGAACGGGGTCCAGATTGTCCCGGTGAAGAGCGGTCAGGGCCTCCGGCAGATCGGAAACCGCAATGCGCACGGCATAGGCGCAGCCCATTTCCGTCAGGTCCCTGGGGGGGCGGAAAATATGGCAGCGGATGCCAGCCCGCCCCAGGGACTTCTGCATCCGCTGGGCATAGGTTACGGAGCGGGCGAGGATGATATAGTGCTCCACAAAACACTCCTCCTTTCCTCCCATTCTATGGGAGTCCGGGAAAAAGGTGCGGAAGCCGGACACAAAAAAGCCCCGCCATAGGGACAGGGCTTCCAGTGTTATTTTATGCATAGGAGCCTTGCGGTGAAACGGTCCCGCAGATAGGTCCCCTGAACCCGCTCCAGCCCGCTGTCTGGAATGTCAAGGGCTGGCTTCGCTTTTTCATGGCATCTTTTCCACCAAAGCCACCGCGTGGGCCGCCATGCCGGAGCCGTCTCCGGTGAAACCAAGCCCCTCTTCCGTGGTTGCCTTGACGTTGACCCGTTCCTCCTCAATTCCCAAAGCGGCGGCGATGTTTTCCGCCATTTTCGCCTTATAGGGCGCCACCTTGGGCGCCTGAGCCAACAGCGTAGCGTCAATGTTCACCACAGTGGTCCTGCGTTCCCGCAAAAGCTTTCCCACCTCCGCCAGCAGCCGCAGGCTGGAGATACCCTTGTAGGTGGGGTCCGTATCTGGGAACAGCTTCCCAATGTCCCCCAGCCGGGCAGCCCCTGCCAGAGCATCCATCACGGCGTGAACCAGCACGTCGGCGTCGGAGTGCCCCAACAGGCCCTTTTCCCAGGAAATCTCCACACCGCCCAGAATCAGCTTTCGCCCCTCCGCCAGCCGGTGGACGTCATAGCCATGACCAATACGCAGGTTTGTCATCTTCCATCCTCTCTGGCCCGCAATATGGCCTCCGCGATCACCAGGTCCAGCGGCGTGGTAATTTTCAGGTTCTCCTCCTCGCCCTCCACCAAAAAGACCACCTTCCCCAGGCGCTCTACGGCGGAAGCGTCGTCGGTGACGGGAACTTCCTGCTCCAGGGTGGACTGAAGTGCGGCCTTTAAAAGACCCGCCTGAAAAACCTGGGGCGTCTGCACGGCCCGGAGGTGTTCCCGGTCCAGGGTTTCCTCCACCGCGCCTCCGTCTCGAAATGTCTTCATTGTATCCTTTACCGCGATGGCCGGGGCGGCGGCGGAACAGCGGGCAGCAGCGGAGATCACGCGGTCGATCAGCTCCGGCGACACCAAGGGACGGGCGCCGTCCTGTACGGCCAGCAGCTCCGTCTCCGGCGCAGCCTCCAGGGCGGCCAGCAAAACGGAATGGACCCGGCTCTCCCCGCCCCGGACGACCTTTGTGCACTTCGCGATTCCATAGGTCCGGCATAGCTGGGAGATTTCCAAAATGTCCTCCTCCCTGGCGGCGATAACGATCTCGTCCACGCCTCCGGCGAATTGAAGCGCCGTCAGCGTTCGGACCAATACCGGCACGCCGTCCAGCGGCTGGAGCAGCTTGTTGATGCCGCCCATCCGCTGCGAGCTCCCGGCCGCCGCCACCAGCGCGGCGCAGCGGGGTCTCCGGGCCTCCCGCACTTTCTTGAAAAATGGCAGCATTCCAAACCCCTCTCTGCCCCGGCGGGCCTCACTGGGAGACCGGCAGCTTCTGCATGACCGCGTGGTCCAGCCGGGCCTCCACATCCTGATAGTCGCATCCCTGCACCAGCGAAATCTCAGAGATGATAATCTGCTTTGCGTTGTGGAGCATTTTCCTTTCCCCGGTGGACAATCCCCGGCGGGAGTCCCGCCGCATCAAGCCCTTTACCACTCGGGCCACTTCACTAAGGTCCCCGCTTTTCAGGCGGAGAAGATTTTCCTGATACCGCTTGTTCCAGTTTGGACTCGACTCGACTTCCAGGGAGGGAATGCTGTCAAAGAAAGCCTCCGCCTCCGTAGGAGAAATGATGGACCGAATGCCGATGGCTTGTGAATTGGCGGTTGGAATTTTCAGAACCAACCCCCCCACCGGCATTTTGAATACATAGTACTCCTTTATCGTGCCCGCCACTTTTTCCTGGACGACGTCGGCAATGACGCCAGCGCCATGCATGGGATGCACGATCAGGTCCCCGATTTGGAACATGGACACCCCTTTCTCTGTCGCGGCCTCCGCCGCATATGTTGTTTGCCTCTTGATACTATGAATTCCATGCTAAATTTGATGGTTCCATGCTATGATTGATTGCAAACTGCTGTTTAACGAAGCACCCACTCGATGAGACAAACACCATGCGGCAGAGGCCCCGCAAAGAGCGGTGACTCAGCGCTTATTCGAGCGCCGCCAGATGTGCATTTTTTCCGCCTCGGCAATCAGTTCTTCCCGGAACTGGGGATGAGCCAGGCCGATCAGGCCCTCCGCCCTCTCCCAGGTGGATTTTCCCTTGACATTGAATTTGCCGTATTCCGTTACGATCCAATGGAGATTGGTACGGGTGGCGGTGACTACGGACCCCTCTACCAAAGTCGGTCGGATGCGGGACTTCAGCTGGCCAGTCTTCTTGTCCATAAAGGAAGAGGAACAGCAGATGAAGCTCTTGCCTCCCTTGGCCAGATAGGCGCCCATCACAAAGTCCTGCTGGCCGCCGGCACCGGAAATGTGCTGGATTCCGGAGGACTCGGAGGACACCTGGCCGTAAAGGTCAATGTCCACCGCGCCGTTGATGGACGTGAAATTCTCAATCTGAGACACCCGGGCAATGTCGTTCACATAGCTCACCGGGGCGGCCATGCACTCCGGGTTGTTGTTCAGAAAATCATACAGTTTCTGCGTGCCGGCAGCGAAGGCGTAGGTCTGCCGGCCCCGGTCAAAGGGCTTGCAGGCGCCGGTGATGCGGCCCGCCCTGGACATGTCCACAAAGGCATCCACGTACATCTCGGTATGTACGCCCAAGTCCTTCAAATCGGACTCGGCGATCATTTTTCCGATGGCGCTGGGCATAGAGCCGATGCCAAGCTGGAGGCAGGCGCCGTTGGTAATCTCCGGCACCACCAGGTTCGCGACGGCCAGATCCACTTCCGAGGCCGTTCCGGCGCCGCCCAGGGTCTCCATGGGCGGGTTCTCCCCTTCCACGATCATGGCCACGTCGCTGATATGGACGCAGTTCTCAAAGCCGCCCAGACACACGGGCATATTCTGATTGACTTCCACAATAATGGTCTTGGCGCATTCGCAGACCGCTTTCATGTGAGAGCCGCCGGGGCCGAAATTGAACCATCCGTGCTCGTCCATGGGAGCCACCTGGAACATCGCCACATCCAAAGTCTTGATGCAGTCCCGATAATAGCCTGGAAGCTCGGAGTAACGCAGGGGAATGTAATAGGCAAAACCCTCTTTGATGGCCTTGCGCTCTATGCCGCTCATATGCCAGGAGTTCCAGGTAATGCGCTCCGCAACATCCGGCACGTCGAAAATGGCGGGCCGCCGGGTCAGGATTCCGCCGCGGAGCTTCAAATCCGTCAGTTCTCCCATCCGGGCCGCAAGGGCCTTGTCCAGGGCGTTGGGAGAGCAGACGCTCCAACCGTAATCCAGCCAGTCGCCGGACCGGACGGCTTTCACCGCCTCCTCCGCGCCGGTCAGCTTCTGCCGGTATTCCTCCTGATAGCTCATAGTCGATTCCTCCAATAATCCGTTCTATTTCTTCGCCAAAAACGAAGGGAAAATTTCCATGGTATGACATCTACGTTCAACAGTATAACATCTCTTCCAAAATATTGCAATGGGAAAACGTGAAAAAAATAACATGTTTTTGTGAAAAAAGGACAGGCCCAGCGGGCCTGTCCTCAAATTTCAAAGGTTTTGCCAGTTTGCGGAGACTTACTCCTCCACATCCCCGGCTTCCTCCTCTTCCGGCTCCTCCACAGAGGGGGCCAGCAGAGCACGGATGGACAGGGAAATCTTTTTCCGCTCCTCGTCGACAGCGGTAATCTTGGCATCCACAATCTGCCCCTCGGACAGCACGTCCTCCGGCTTCTCAATGCGGCGGTCCGCGATCTGAGAAATGTGAATCAGGCCGTCCACGCCGGGAACCACCTCGGCGAAAGCGCCGAAGGTCATCAGCTTCACAACGCGGACAGAAGCCACGTCGCCCACGGAGTACTTATCCATAAAGACCTGCCAGGGGTCCACATTGTGGTCCTTGACGCCCAGGGAAATCTTCCGCTTCTCGGGATCAAAGGAGATGACATAGACCTCCATCGTATCGCCGACCTTGCATACCTCGGAGGGAGTCTTGATGCGGCTCCAGCTCAGCTCCGAGATATGTACCATGCCGTCCACGCCGCCGATGTCGACGAACACGCCGTAACTGGTCATGGACTTCACGGTCCCGGTGTAGCGCTTGCCCACCTCGATGTTGTTCCAAATCTCCTCCTGGGCGGCCCGGCGGGCCTCGTCGGAGACGGAGCGGATGGAACCGACCACCCGGCGGCGGGCGCGGTTGACCTCCGTGACGCGGAGCTGAACCTTCTGCCCCTTCATGGCAGAGAGATCCGCGCCTCTGGGCTGACCGCTCTGGGAGGCGGGAACAAACACCCGCACGCCCTTGACCGACACCACGATACCGCCCTTGTTCTCCTCGGTGACGGTGCCCTCCATGACGGTCTTCTCCTCCACGGCCTGCTCGATGTTCTCCCAGACCTTCACAGCGTCCAGCCGCTTCTTGGAGAGCTCGGCATACCCCTCCACGTCGTTGACACGGACGATGTACGTCTCAATCTCGTCGCCGACCTTCACCACGTCCTCCGGCTTGGCGGCAGGGTCGTCGGTCAGCTCGCTGAACTTAATGTAAGCCGCCTGCTTGGCGCCCACATCCACCTGCACTTCCGTCGGCGTGATGGCGGTGACAATTCCGGTTACCTTCTCCCCTGTATTTAAAGTTTTGAAGGACTGGTTCAGCAGTTCCTCAAAGGACTCCTCGTTGTTCTCCATCGTCTTGATTTCTTCACTCATGGCTGCATATACCTCCTTAATAATGCCCGCTGGCGTGGAAGCACCGGCCGTAAGGCCCGCAACAGAACAACCACTGAAAAAATCCGGCGGGAGCTCGTCCGCGTTTTCGATCTGGATTACGCGGGAGCAGCTCTCCTTGCAAATTTCCGTCAAATGTTTGGTGTTGGCGCTTTTACGGTCTCCTACCACGACCATGACGTCCGCTTTCGCGGCGAGTATGGCCGCTTCAGACTGACGCTTATGCGTAGCGGTACATATTGTATCAAACTTTTTTGCGTTTGTACACTCTTTTTTTACGATTTTCCAAGAAGTTTCAAAAAGTTCACGAATACACGTGGTCTGAGCAACCACGGTGAGGGGCGTTTCCCGAAGGCCGGGGTCCTTTTCCAGCCGAACCTCCACCTCTTCCGGTCCGCTGAAAATCAGGGAATGGGCACAGCGGCTGGCGATTCCCGCCACCTCCGGATGCGCCGCATCCCCGATGATGACCGGGGTGCGTCCCTCCGCTTCCGCCTCCGCCACTAAATTCTGAATCCGGCGGACATTGGGACAGGTGGCGTCCACCAAGCGAACGCCTTTTGCCTCCAAATGGTCCAAAATTTCCTTTGGCTCTCCGTGTGAGCGAATGATTACCGCATCTCCAGGCTGTAAAGTGTCTATACTTTCAGTCTGTTGAATTCCAGCTCTTTTCAGTGCTTCCACAACATGGGTATTGTGAATCAGGTCTCCCAGCATCCAGCAGCGCCCCGTCTCCTCTGCCGTCTGGCGCGCCAAGTCCACCGCCCGGCGCACGCCATAGCAAAAACCGGCGCTCTCCGCTAAAATTACCCGCATCGCGGCTTTCCTCCCACAGCCTGACCACCCAGGGCATAGGCGGCCTCCAGCAAATCGTCGGCAATTTTCTGCATCTCCTCCGAGGTGCCCCGGCGGCCGGTGTACTGGGGCACATAGGGATCACCGAAGATGATCCGGGTCCGGTGGAACAGCTTCTTCTCCCCGTCCACAAAGACCGGTATCAGCGTGGCTCCGGTACGAACGCCAATCATGGCAACTCCCGCTTTTGCCTGAGGAGGCAAACCGTCGAGGTACCCAATCCCGTTACGGACAGTGGTGCCTTCCGGGAAAATCAGGAGGTTATCGCCGTCCTTCAGCGCCTGGATGGACTGCTTGACGGCGTTGATGTCGTTGTTGCCCCGGCTCACCGGGAACGCGCCCACCTTTCGCAGAAGCCAGCCGAGAAGAGGATTTTGAAACAGCTCCTCCTTCGCCATAATGTGCAGCCGGTAATTGATGGGCAGCCTCAGTGCCACCAAGATGGGGTCCCAGTTGCTGGAGTGATTGGGGCAGAGCAGCACGCCGCTTTTGGGCAGCTTCTCCATTCCCTCCACAGAAACGGGATGCAGGATTCTGGTAACGAGACCCACGACATAATAAACGACGACAAACAGGCGGTTGAAGGGTTTCATAGGCCCGTCCTTTCCCGGACGATGGCCAGCAGCGCGTGCAGGCTCTCCTGAAAGTTCAGGGCCGAAGTGTCCAGCAGTACCGCGTTCTCCGCCTGCCGCAGCGGCGCTGCGGCGCGGTGGGTATCCCGCCAGTCCCGGTCCTCAATGTCCCGAAGCACCTCCTCAAAGGGCTGGGGCGTTCCCCGTTCTTCCAGCTCGCGGCAGCGGCGCCGCGCCCGAACCTGGACGGAGGCTGTAAGAAAAACCTTGACCTCCGCGTCCGGCAGGACCACCGTGCCGATATCCCGTCCGTCCATTACCACATTGTATGTTCGAGCCAGCTCCCGCTGGGTTTCCAGCAGATAGGCCCGCACCGGCGGCAAGGCGGAGACGGCGGAGGCGTAGCGGGAGACCTCGGGCAGCCGGATTTCCTCGCTGACGTCCTGTCCGTTCAGCAGCGTCCGCTGCTGTCCCTCCGCATCATAGCGCAGCTCCACCTGTATCAGCGGCAGAATCGCCGCCACAGCGGCCTCGTCGCCGGGGGCGACCGAGCGCTTCCGAGCGAAGAGCCCAACAGTTCGGTAAATTGCGCCGGTATCCACATATACAAATCCCAGGGCTTTGGCGGCGGCTCTGGCTAAGGTGCTCTTCCCTGCGCCGGAAGGCCCGTCGATGGCTACGCGAATCGTGCTCATATGAAACCTCCACAGTGTTTAATCTTCATTCGCCGCCGCAATCCCGGCGGCTCTGCCTGTGGACCAGGCAATCTGCAAATTGAAGCCGCCGGTATATGCGTCCACATCCAGAATCTCCCCGGCAAAATAGAGTCCCCGTACCAGCTTCGACTCCATGGAAGCTGGATGGACCTCCCCCACCTTGACGCCTCCGGAGGTGACGATGGCGTCCGTCACCGGACAGGGTCCCGCGATCACAACGGGAAAACATTTCAATACCCGAAGCAGTCCCCGGCGCTGTTCCCGGGTAATATCGTGAACTTTCTGGCGGGGATCAATGCCGGAGGCCCGAACGATTTCCGGAATCAGCTTCTGGGGCAGCAGATCGTTCAGCGCATTGCAGAAATCGTGGTTGCTGTACTTTTCAAAATCTCCCAGCAGCCGCCGGTCCAGCGTCTGTTCGTCCAGCGCGGGCTTCAAATCGATTTCCAGGTGATAGGCCCGCTCCCCAAACCGCCGCATATGAGCGGAGGCCGACAGGATCAGGGGGCCGCTGAGGCCAAAATGTGTGAACACCAATTCCCCGAAGTCCGTATAGATTTTCCTGCTGTCTTCCAACACCGTCAAGCCCACATTCCGGAGGCTGAGACCTTGTAGGGTTTTTCCAACTCCAAAATCCCGGAGCGGTACCAGAGAGCCCCGCAGAGGCGTCACCGTGTGCCCCGCTTCCGCAGCCATGCGGTGGCCCTCGCCGGTGGAGCCGGTGGCGGGATAAGAGATGCCGCCGGTGGCCAGAATCACCGCAGAGGCCGGATAGCGCCCCCGCTCCCCTCTGACGCCGGACACCCCGCCGTTTTCAATTTCCAGGGACACGGCGCGGTCCTTGAGAATGGAAACCTTTTGCTTTCGAAGCCTCCGTTCCAGCGCGGCGCTGATGTCGAAGGCCCGGTCCGACACCGGGAACACCCGGTTCCCCCGCTCCGTCTTCAAAGGGACGCCAAGCTCCTCAAAAAAGGCCATGGTATCCTGGGCATTGAAGCGGGAGAAAGCGCTGTAAAGGAATTTCCCATTACGCGGAATGTTGGCCAGTAATCCCTCAAGGCCGGTATGATTGGTCACATTACAGCGGCCTTTCCCGGTAATGTTCAGCTTTTTTCCAAGCCGTTCGTTGGGCTCCAGAAGCGTAACGGAGGCCCCGCATTCCGCCGCTGAAATGGCGGCCATCATGCCGGCGGCGCCGCCGCCGGCCACCAGAACTTCTCTACTCATCGTCTGCCCTGCCAAACACACCATATCGATTCCAGATTTCCTCCAGCTCCGCAAAGGTGCCGGAGACGTCCGCCCCCATCCGGTTGGACAGCGCCACCAGCAGCGCGTTGATCAGCGACAAGGGCGCAACCATAGAGTCCACAAAGGAAATCATTTCACAGGGGGCCAGAAGCGCCGCGTCCGAAAGCTGATAGACCGGCGAGAGCTCGTTGTCCGTAATGGCGATGATGCTGGCTCCCCGGTCACGGGCAAACTTCACCGTATTGATGGTGACATTGGAATAGCGGGGAAAGCTGATGGCGATCAGCACGTCTCCGTCTCCCATGCGAAGCATCTGCTCAAACATCTCCCCTGCCGCGTTGGACTGGATCAGCGTTACATTTTCCGACAGCAAGTGCATGTAAAAATGCAGGTAGCCCGCCACGAAGGAAGAGGAGCGAACCCCCAGAATATAGATATGGCGGCTGTTCATAATCTTGTCCAGCACCCGGCTGAACTCCCGTTGATCGATCCTGCCGGACATTTGACGCAGCTTGTCAATATCAGACTGGAGGACCGCTGGCAGAATATCCTGTCCGGAAAACAGGTTTCCCGCCTGCTGTATGCGCTGTGTGGACGTCAGACGGCTCCGGATCATGTCCTGAAGGGCCCTCTGCATGCTGGGATAGCCGTCGTACCCCAGCTCGGAGGCAAAGCGCACAACCGTGGATTCGCTGACTCCCGCCAGCAGGCCCAGACGGCTGGCGGTCATGAAAGCGGCCTTATCGTAGTTTTCCAGAATGTAGCTGGCAATGCGCTTTTGCCCCTTGGAAAAGCCGTCCTTGCCCTGCTCTAATTGATGCAAAATGTCTTTTGCCATTGGCCTCTTCCCTCCGGAACGGATTTCCAAGGAATTTGATCGAACCATGGATTCTCTTCTCCGCTTTCGACACCGCGCCTATTGAAACAGCTCCGCGTCGATCTTCCGATCTTTGAAATAGTATTTCCGGTCATGCTCGCCCAGCGCGCGCAGAACTCTGCACGGATTTCCCACGGCCAGGGAATCCGGCGGAATATCCCGGGTGACGACGCTTCCCGCCCCGATGACCGTTCCGTCCCCAATGCTGACGCAGGGCAGAACAATCACGCCGGCCCCCAGCCAGCAGCCCCTTCCGATCCGAATGGGCGCGTTGAACTGATAGCCCTGTTCCCGAAGCCCGGGCCACAGCGGATGCCCCGCCGCGGCCAGCACCACATTGGGCCCGAATTTTGTATAATCTCCCACGTAAATATGGGTGTCGTCCACAACAGTCAGGTTAAAATTCGCGTAAACATTCTTCCCGATATGCAGATGATGGCCGCCCCAATTCGCGTGAAAGGGCGGCTCAATGTAGCTGCCCTCGCCAAACTCGGCAAGCAGCTCGCGCAAAATGGCCGTCCGGCGGTCCTGCTCGGCGGGGCGGGTGTGGTTGAAGGCATACAAACGGTCAAGATACCTCTCCTGCTCCCGAAGCAATTCCTCATCCGCAGATTGATAGAGCTCCCCGCTGTGGAGCTTTTCCCAAATCGACATAAAACGCCTCCCAAAGCAGCTTAAAAACCCGCTCAGTTTTTCCGCACCGCCAGACTGTCCGCCAGCTCCAGAAGAAACCGCGTCTCTCCCGTCCAGCCGCAGCCTTTCAGCGCCTTTTTGGCCAGTTCCGTATAGGTCCGAACCTTCTCTTCACAGGCCGGAATGCCCAACAGAGCCGCAAACGTGCTCTTTTGGTTCGCCGCATCGGAGCCGATGGGTTTGCCAAGCTCTTCCCGGGTGGACACCGCGTCCAAAATGTCGTCCCGAATCTGAAACGCCAGACCAAGATTGGTGGCGTAATCCCTGGCGGCGTCCATGCAAGCGTCATCCACTGTCCGGCGGCCCTTAGAGGCGGCGACGCCCATCATGCACGCCGCCCGGAGCAAAGCTCCCGTCTTCCGGTCGTTAATTTCCGTCAGGGCCTCGGCGGTACGAGACTGGCCGTTGCCGATGGTATCCCAGTACTGCCCGCCGCACATGCCCGTCTCCCCGGCGGCCTCCGCCAGAATCCTTGCCGCCAGCGCCTTGCACGCGCCGCCGCCGTGCCGCCATTGGCCCCCGGCGGAGAGCACCGTGCGAAACGCCGCCGCCTGAAGGGCGTCGCCCGCCAGGGTGGCCACGCACTCGCCGTAAACCTTGTGGCAGGTGGGCTTCCCCCGGCGGAGGTCGTCGTTGTCCATGCAGGGCAGGTCATCGTGGATGAGAGAATAGGTGTGAAGCATTTCCACTCCACAGCCAAAATCCAGCGCCTCCTCCATGGACCCCCCCGCCGCCTCACAGAATTTCATGGTTAGAATGGGCCGGATGCGCTTCCCGCCGGCCAGAAGGCTGTAGTGCATGGCCTCCTCCAGCCCTTCGCCGGGGAAAAAGTCCCGCAGCCGGGTTTCGACCATTGTCCGGGCCGTCTCCAGTTCCCGCTGAAAGTCCATGCTTCAAGCCTCCTCCGTGGTTTCGAAGGGCAACTCCTCCGGCGCGCCGCCGGGGCCCTTCATCAGCTTTACCACCTGCTGCTCCGCCTGATCCAGCTGTTTGGTACAGGCGGCGATCAGCTTCGTCCCTTCCTCAAACAGGGCCAGGGAATCCGCAAGCTGAACGTCTCCCTGCTCCAGGGCGGAGACGATCTCCTCCAGACGGGCGATCTGCTGCTCAAACGTCACTTTTTTCGCGGCCATGCGCGTTCTCCTCCTCTTGATAGGGCTCGTCCACCGTGCAGATAAAGCCCCCTTTTCCCAGGGTCACGGCCACCCGTTCCCCGGTTTGAACATCCTGCCAGGTCCTTAAAATCTCGCCCGAGGGCCCGCGGGCCATGGCGTAGCCCCGGCCCAGGACCTTCAAGGGGCTCATAGCGTCCAGCGCCGCCCCCAGGACGGACACCCGCTGCCGTTTTCCCGCCACCAGCCCGGCGGACAGGTCCCCCAGCCGCTGCTGGACGTGTACCAGTTCCATCCGCTTGTCCTGGACGTAGGCCATCTGGTCCCGAAGGACCCGCTTTTCCGCCAGCGCCGTCAGTCTCTGTCGCGCGGACGCCAGCCGGGCGGCCTCGCTCTGCTCCATCCGGGACGCTGCTCCCCCCAGCCACTGCCGCAGGGCCTCCTGGTCCGGCACGGCAATTTCCGCCGCGTTGGAGGGAGTGGACGCCCGGGCGTCCGCCACGAAATCGGAGATGGTCACGTCCGGCTCGTGGCCCACGGCGGAGATGACGGGCAGCTCCGAATCGTAAATGGCCCTGGCCACCCGCTCATCGTTGAAGGCCCACAGGTCCTCCATGGACCCGCCGCCCCGGCCGGTGATGATGACATCTCCCACCCGCCACTTGTTGGCGTAGCGAATGGCTCCGGCAATTTCCGGCGGAGCCTCGGCCCCCTGGACCCGAACGGGCAGCAACAGCACCTTCGCCAGAGGATAGCGCCGTCGCAGAATGCGGATCATGTCGTGAACCGCCGCGCCGGCGGAGGAGGTGACAATGGCGATTTTCTCCGGATAGAGCGGCAGGGGCTTCTTGTGGGCCGGGTCAAAAAGACCCTCGGCATAGAGCTTAGCCTTAAGCTGTTCGAAGGCAACCGCCAGGTCCCCCGCCCCTTCGGGAGTCAGGGCGTTACAGTAGAGCTGATAGGCCCCGTCCCGGGGAAAGACCGTAATCCGTCCCTGGGCAATGACCTTCATGCCGTTTTCCGGGCGGAACCGGAGGCGGGACGCCTGTCCCCGGAAAATGACGCAGCGAAGGGCCCCCTCCGGGTCCTTTAAGGTAAAGTAATGGTGCCCGGAGGGATACATTTTATAATTGGAAAGCTCACCCCGGACATAAATGTTCTGAAGCATAGGCTCTCCGTCCAGCAGAAGCTTGACCAGCTGATTGACCTCGGCGACGCCGAAAATGTGCTGTTCCATGAGTTACCTCTCGTCGGAGCGCCCGGCCAGATAGTCCAGGCTGACGCCAAAATGGTCTGCCAGGGCGCAGAGATTATAAAAATTAGGAACGCTGGTTGCCCCCTCAAGTCCTTGGTACTGGCGGGCCGTAATTCCAACCGCCACCGCAACTTGCACCTGAGTCTCTTTGCGTTCCATCCGCAAAGCCCGCAATCTTTCTGAAAATTCCATGATAACTCCTTGACACGAAATGGATTTCATGCTATGCTAAGAGCACGAAATAGATTTCATGTTCCCAAAATGTCTCAAAAGAAAGGTGGTCATTATGTCCGACTTCATGCTCTGGCTTCACGCCAACTATATCCGGCCCCAGATTGACGCACAGAAAAAGGGGGATTACAGCTTCCATTTCGACCTTGTGCGGAACAGTCTTCCGGCCTCCGAACGGCTCTCCATGGACAAATGCCTGGAGTTTACAGCCCTCCACGCCTTCACCCTGGGTCTGCGGACCGGCGCGGGGCTGGCCGGCGCCGTGCCCCAACGCTGACCGGAGAGACGGAGGTTCCGGCCCGCCGGACCCCTCCACGGGAAAAAGCAGAGCCGGACATGGTGCACCCATGCCCGCTCTGCTGTTTTTATTCGGAGAGCTCCTGCCGGGAGAAGCTGCCCAGAATGCCGTTGATGAATTTCACCGTCTCCGGCATCTCGTACTTTTTGGCGATCTCCACCGCCTCGTTGATGGCGGCGGCGTTGGGAATATCCGGCATGTACATCACCTCGTACATGGCCACCCGCATAACGGCGGAGGCAACCATGGGAATGCGGGAGAACTTCCAGCCCTTGGCGTATTTCTCAATATAGCCGTCCAGCTCCGCCCCATGCTCCCGCACGCCCCGGACCAGGCGGCGGATATACGCCGCCTGTTTGGCGTTGGGGGCTTCCCGGTAAAGATCGTCCTCCTCCGCCAGCCCGGCGAAGGCCTCCGCCGTCAGGCGCTGGTCCAGCAGCTCCTCCGCGGGCTTGTCGGTAAAGTTCAATTCGTAAGAGAGATGAATGGCAATCTCCCGGGCGGTATTCCGTACCATAGTTCTACGTCCTTTATCTGATGTTCACTCCGGCGTCAGTTCAGGGCCACGCCGCCCACATGGATGTTGACGGCCTCCACCGGGCAGCCGGTCATGGCCTCCACCGCGCCGGACACGGCCTTCTGGGCGTTGGCCGCCACCTCGGGAATGGGGTGGCCGTACCGCACGGTCAGATACAGGTCCAGAACCAGCGCCGCGCCGGTCATGTCGATCTTCACGCCCCGGACGCCCTTCTGGGCGTTTTTCCGGTTGTTCACCAGATCGCTGACGCTGCCGCCCAGATTCGTCATCATACCGGAGACGCCCTCCACCTCCCGGACCGCGCCCACGGCGATGGCGGCGATGACCTCCTCCGAGATGTTGATGCTGCCGTTCTCCTCCGGCAGGGTCATATATTCCTTGCTCTCGGCCATGCTGTACCTCTCCTTATTTCGTTCCTTCGTGAAATGGGGTTCCACTCCACGGCGGGTTTTCCTGCTGAAATCATGCTGAGTTATTGTACCATATCCCGCCGGAAATTACAACCACTAATTTGCCGCCATGATCTTGATGCCCCCCGCCGGGAAGCCGGTCTCCGTCATGGTAATGTCGGTGATCTTGGCCACGTCCTCCGCCGTCAGCTCTCCGCTCTTGGTGGACACCACCACGCTGACGCTCTCGTCCCCCATGAAGGCCACGCAGTCCGTGTAGCCCTTGGCGGTGACCAGGTTTTCAATCTGGGCCTCCTTCAGCGTGTAGGACGCCAGGACCTGGATGCCCTGCGAGGCCTCGTTGGCTACGGCCTGGTCGGCGTTTTCCTGCTCCGCCGCCTCCTGGAGAAGCGAGATGGCGTTGTCCCTGGCCTGCTGCCGGGTCAGCCGGGCGGAGGCGAAGTAATCCGAGCCGGTGTAGACCGTGTCCTCGTCCGCCGGGGCGGCGGCGTCCTCCGGCCCGGCCGGTTCCCCGCCCTCCGCCGGCGCTCCGCCGTCCTTCGCGTCCCCGCTGCCGGAAACCAGCTGGGCCTCCCCCAGAAGCTTGCCGGAGGCGTCCTGCGCTTCCTGGCCGGTGTACATCCAGTTCAGCGCCACCGCCGAGCAGACCAGCACCGCCATCACCGCCACCACTGCGTTCCGTTTCCATCTTGCGCTCATAGACCCTTTCCTCCTCCAAATAATCACTGCCATTTTGCCACCGTGACGCGGTCCGTGGGCAGTCCGGTGAGAGCGGCCACCGCCCCCGTCACCGCAAGCCGCACCTCCGCGCTGCCGCCGCCCTGGCAGACCACCAGGGCCCCCCGGTAGGTGGGATACGTCCTCCGCACCACCACCGTCTCGTCCCCGCCGGAACCATCCAGACGGACCGTCTCCGATCTGCGGGAATAGTCCTCCGGCGCGGCGGTGTCCCCGCTGTAGCTCAGCTGTGTGTCCTGGGCCAGCTGCCGCTCCCCGTCGGAATCCACTGTCAGCATCACCTTCACCTGCCCCACGCCGTCCATGGCCGCCAGGATGTCCGCCATCTCCGTCTGAATGGTCTGGAGGTCCCAGCCGCTCTGGGCAGTCTCCCGGTTCTCCGCACGGGGCTTGGAAGACGTCTCCCGCTCTCCAAGTCCGGGCCACAGCAGCAGTCCCGCGCCGATCAGCGCCACCAGCGCCGCGTACTTGTATCTGTCCCATATCTTTCGCACTCCTTTAGTTTTTTCCTTCATGCCAAACCTGCCTCTCCGCCGGAATTCCAAGCTCTCCCGCGATCCAGTCCGTCAGGCTCTGGGAATAGGGCCCCGTCAGCTCCACAAAGGCCGGGAGGGGAACTTCCCCGTCCGCCCCCGGCTCCGTCTCCACCCGGACCGTCACCTCCAGACCCAGCGCGTCCGCTTTGTCCGATATATATGCGGCTGTCCGCCCGGCTATGAGTGCCGCCAGCTCTTCTTTTCCGGCGGACTCCAGCTCCGCCGTCCGGTCCCCGATGGCATTTTCGTAGTCGGAAAAGTCCAGCCGCAGCCGCCCCAGGTCCGTCCGCAGCACCGGCTGAAGCAGAACCGCCAGCAGAAGCAGTCCCCCGGTGAAGCTGGTTATTTTTTTAAGGGTCCCCTCCGGAACCAGGGCCTGGACCACGGTCAGCAGCAGCGTCACCGCCGCGATGGAGGTGATCCAGCTTCGCACCGCCCCAATCATGGCGTCACCGCCGCGATGGAGCTGAGCACGGAAACCAGCAGCAAGAGGGCACAGCTCCCCGTCATGCCAAGAACCAGACCAAATGCCCCGCCCAGGCCGTCAATCAGCTCCCGAAGCTCTGGGGCTCCCGCCGCCGCCGCCAGAAAGGCGGAGAGCTTGTACAGCAGATATTGGACGCCCAGCTGCAAAAAGGGGTAGGCACAGGCGGCCAGAATCGCCAGCATTCCAAAGACGCCGATGGTGTTTTTCAGCATCCCCGCTCCGGCCAGAACGGTCTCCGCCGCCTCGGCGATAATGCCTCCCACCACCGGCACCACGCCGGAGATGGCCGCCTTGGCCACCTTCACCGAGGCGCCGTCCGCCGCCCCGGCCACGACCCGCACCGTGGAGAGGTACACGGTGAAGAGCAGCAGCGAGGAGGTCAGTATCCAGGTGATGATCTTTTTCAGCGCCTCGGCGATGGCCCCAAGCCGGTTTTCCGGCAGGCAGCTGGAGGCCGCCAGCGCTCCGATGTACAAATAGACCAGCGGAAGCAGCAGCCCGTCGATGAGCTCCATCAGTAAATCCGCCAGAAAAACAGTGGTCACCTGTTGGAATGTGGCGCTACTCACCGCGCCGGAGGCCGCCGTCGCCGCCGCCAGAGTGGGCAGCAGGACTTTGGAGAAGAGGTTCAGCTCCCCAATGGTCTCCACCCCCAGGCCGATAAGATCCTCCAGGCTCCCCGCCGTCAGCAGCGTAACCGCCAGGGCCCCCGCCATGGGCAGATAGGCCGCCGCCTTCCCCTCCCCGGTCCCCTTGGCAAACCCGTCCACCGCGCCGCAAGCCACCGCCACTAGCAGAATGGACGCCGCGCCCCGGACGCGCTGCCGCAGAACGGACTTCACCTCTCCGGCCAGACGCTCGGCGATTCCCGCCAGCCCCCGGGAAAACCCCTCCGGACCGGAGAGGCTGTCGATATCCAGAATGTCCTCCGCCGCCTCCGGCAGGGCGTCCGTCAGGCTGCGGGGCAGCTCTTCCGCCCGAACGTCCACCGTCAGGGCCAGAAGAAGGAACAGCAAACAAATCCATCGTTTCATCGCATCAGCTCCAACAGCAGCGCCAGCACCGCCCGCAGCAGCGGCAGGGCGGCGATCAAGGCGCAGATCGCCCCCGCCGTCTCCACCACCGAGGCCAGGGCCGACTCCCCGGCGTCCCGGCAGAGGCCGCCCCCCAGCTTCACAACCAGGGCGATGCCCACGGTTTTGTAAAGGGGAATGAACAGCTCCCGGGACAGCCCGCTCTCCTCCACCAGCTCGCCCAAAAAGTCCATCAGAAGCTCCAGGCTCTCCGCCAGAGACAGCAGCACCACCACCGCGGCCCCAAGCGTCAGCAGCAGCGCCGCCTCCGGACTTCCCCGGCGCACCACCAGCGCCAGCAGCGCCGCCACAACGCACAACGCCGCCGCCTGTACCGACAGCTCCACGGTTAAAAGTTGAAGAGGGTCTTGATGAGGTCAAAGAGATCGCTGATCTCCTGTACCATCATCATCAAGACCACCACCAACCCCGCCAGGGTTGTCATCATGGCCTGTTCCTCCCGGCCGGAACGGACCAAGAGCTGGTTCAGCACCGCCACCAGAATGCCGATGGCGGCAATCTTGAAAATCAAATCCACATCCATGCGTTCGTCCCTCTAGATCAGTAAAATTACCAGCAGCGCCGAGGCGGAGAACCACAGCGCGGCCGCCCGCTTCTCTTCTTCCGGGCGCTTTTGCTCCGCCTCCTCAGTGCTTTTCGCCAGTGTATAGATGACATGGGATATTGCTTTACAGACCTTCTCCTCATCGCCTTGCAGGTCCTGCACCAGGGCGGAAATGGCGGACTTGTCCCCCTCGCTCATGGGCAGCGCATCCGCCTGCTCCCGCCAGACCTGCGGAAGCGCTTCCCCTTCTCCGGCGGCCTGGGATACTGCGGCAAAAAAGGAGGTGGCGGGCTCTCCGCAGCCCGCTGCCAGTCCAGCAAGCAGCGCCGGCAGAGGCGTCCTGGCCATCCGTACCTCCTCCCCCATTCTGCGGAAGGCCGTCTGAAAATCGGAGATCAAGTCCCGCGTCCGCTTTCGTTCCAGACGCTGGAGATACCAGGCCAGCGTACCTCCGGAGGCAACGAGAAGGCTCCCCAGCAGCTTCAGCATGGCAGCTCCTCCAACTCGTAGGCCCGTCCGTTTTCACTTCGCAGAATACGGACTGCCACACGGAAAACCTGGTTTTCCAGCAGCTGCCGGTAAAGGGGCTTTTGCAGCAGCTCCGGCACTCCCGATGCGTGGATGGTGGCCAGCAGTCCCACGCCGCAGCCCGCCGCCATGGAGATTGCCGCCAAATCCTCCCGAACGGTGATTTCATCTACGGCGATGGTCTGGGGATTCATGGCCCGGAGAACCATGGGGATGCCCAGGGCCTTCGGGCAAGCGTCCAACACGTCGGTTCGAGGCCCTATGTCCATCTGGGGCGCGCCTTGATAGACCACCGCCACCTCCCCCCGCTCGTCAATGAGGGCAAGTCTCTGAGACGGCCAGTCTGGCCCGCCCTCGGAGAGGCAGCGGATCAAATCCCGCAGAAGCGTCGTCTTCCCTCCTCCCGGAGGGGACAGAATCAGCGTGCTGAGGAACCCGCCGTTTCGAAATAGCTTGGGGGCGATGGGGTCGGCGATGCCCCGCCGCTCTCTGGAGATACGGATCACCGCCGAGGAGAGGTTTTTCAGATTCGTATTCACGCCTTCCTTCATCACTGCGGTGCCGCAGAGCCCCACCCGGAAGCCCCCGCGGACAGGCAGGAACCCCTCCCGGATGGTCTCCGCCGCAGCATAGCGGGAAAACTCTGTGGCGAGATCGCAGAGCGTCTCCAGCTCCTCCGGCTCCACCACCGCCTCCAGCGGCAGCTCTCCTGCCGGCAGAAGCGCCGTCATGGGCCGCCCCGCCCGGAGGCGCAGCTCTTCCGCTTCTGCCTTCTCCCCATCGGAGAGGGCCAGCGCCGCTTTTCGAAGGCGGCTGGGCAGGATGGATGCCGCTTGTTCATAGCGGGAAACGAGTTCATTTTTTTGCAAGGGAGATTCCCCCTTTCTTTGGTTACTCCACTCTATGAGAGCCCGTCCCACACTATGCCGGGTTTGTCCAAATTATTTTATGGAACGTGTGCTTGCTATTTTTCAGAACCATGGTATTCTGGTTATGGAACCTGTTCGCCGGTTTGAAAATGTATTCCTTGGCCAAGAAAGAGGTTGATTTACATGATTGCAAGCCGAATCCTCGGAGCCATCCTTGTTCCCCATCCTCCCATTCTTGTTCCCTCCGTAGGCCGCGGACAAGAACGGGGGGGCCAGACCACCATAGACGCCTATCGCGCCGCCGCAAAACAGGCGGCAGCATGGGCGCCGGAGGTGCTGATCGTCGTCTCTCCCCATACCGTCATGTACGCCGATTACTTCCATATCGCCCCCGGCAGTGGCGCCTCCGGCGATATGTCCGCTTTCGGCGCGCCCCAGACCCGGCTGGAGGTCCGGTATGACGCCGAACTGCGGCAGGAGCTTATTCGCCAGGCGGAAGCGGACGGCATTCAGGCCGGAACCCTGGGAGAACAGAATCCCGCCTTGGACCACGGCGTCTTTCTCCCTCTGTACTTCCTCCGAGACGCGGGGGTGGACTGCCCCATCCTGCGTATCGGGCTGTCCGGCTTCTCTCCTCTGGAGCACTACCGGTTGGGCCAGTGCATTGCCCAGGCCGTGGAGGTCTTGGGCCGCCGGGCGATATTTGTGGCCAGCGGCGACCTCTCTCATAAGCTGAAGGACGACGGCCCCTACGGCTACGCCCCGGAGGGACCGGCCTTTGACCGCTGCATAACCCAGGCCATGGAGACGGGAGATTTTCTGCAATTTCTCACCATGGACGCCGGACTATGCGGCAAGGCGGCGGAGTGCGGTCTGCGTTCCTTCCAGATCATGGCCGGGGCGCTGGACGGTCTGGCGGTGAACCCTCGCCTTCTCAGCTATGAGGGGACCTTCGGCGTGGGATACGGCGTGGCCGTCTTTACCGTCGCCGGCCCGGACAAGAGCCGCCAGTTTGCCAAGCTGTGCGAGGAATGGGAGCGGGCCCGACTGGCAGAGCGGAAGACCGCCGAGGACCCTTGGGTGCGGCTGGCCCGCCTATCCCTTGAAACCTACGTTAAGACGGGAAAACCGCTGGAGCGCCTGCCGGAGGGCCTGCCCAGCGCGATGACCGAACAGGCCGCCGGAGCCTTTGTCTCCCTCCACACCCACGGCCAGCTGCGGGGCTGCATCGGCACCACCGGCCCCACCACCGCCAGCGTGGCCTGGGAGATCATTCAAAACGCCGTCTCCGCCTGCTCCAGAGACCCGCGCTTTTCTCCGGTGCAGGCGGGGGAATTGGACAGTTTGGAGTACAGCGTGGACGTGCTGGGCACGCCGGAGCCAATCGACTCTCCTGCCCGGCTGGATGTCAAGCGGTACGGTGTAATTGTGTCCTGCGGCAGCCGGAGAGGTTTGCTGCTGCCTGATTTGGACGGTGTGGATACCGTGGAACAGCAGATCGAGATCGCCCGCCAGAAGGGCGGCATCCGCGCACAGGAACACTATACCCTGGAGCGGTTTGAGGTGGTGCGGCACACATGAGCGTAATCTGTGGGCTGTGCTTCCGCCGCTGCCATCTGGAGGAGGGGGAAAGCGGCTTCTGCCAGGCCAGGGCCTGCCGGAACGGGACCGTTGTCTCGCTGAACTATGGGAAGCTGACCTGCCTGGCCCTGGACCCCATTGAGAAAAAGCCTCTGCGCCGGTTCCATCCCGGCGGACTGATCCTTTCCGCAGGCAGCTTTGGATGCAATCTGCGCTGTCCTTTCTGCCAGAATCATGAGATTTCCATGGCGGGGATATCGGATATCCCAACTGTGGAAGTGTCCCCGGAACAGTTGGCCGCCAAGGCGGCGGAGCTGCGCATACAGGGGAACATCGGCGTGGCCTACACCTATAACGAGCCTCTGACCGGCTTTGAATATGTCCGGGACTGCGCCGCCCTGGTCCATGAGCGGGGCATGGTTAATGTGCTGGTCACCAACGGCGCCATAGAGGAGGCCCCCTGGCGTGAGCTTCTGCCCCTGATTGACGCCGCCAACATCGACCTGAAGGGCTTTACCTCCACATGGTACCGGCGGCTTGGCGGGGACCTGAAGACGGTCATGCGCTCCATTGTTTTGGCAGCGGAGCAGTGTCATGTAGAGGTGACCACTCTGCTGGTCCCCGGAGAAAATGACCGCGCAGAGGAAATTCGGGAACTGGCGCAATGGCTTGCCGCAATCAGCCCGAAGATTCCTCTGCACCTGTCCCGGTTCTTTCCCCGCTACCGGATGACGGACCGCCCGCCTACGCCGGCGGAGCAGGTCTTTCGGCTGGCGGAGGCGGCGCGGGAGTATTTGTCCTATGTCTACACCGGCAATTGTTAGGATAGGCTGCTTCGTACAGAGGGCCTTCTTTCTCCCTTCTAAAAACAGCAAGAAGTACCAGCCGGGAGGCTGGTACTTCTTCTATAGCATATATGAAATTCGTCTTCTTTTCTCGGGTTCTCCCCACCGCAATTTAATCCAGCGGCTTCATGGTGGGGAACAAGATCACATCCCGGATTGTATCCGCCCCCGTCAGCAACATGACGCAGCGGTCAATCCCCATGCCCATGCCGCCGGTAGGAGGCATACCGTACTCCAGCGCTGTCAAGAAATCCTCGTCCAGCATCTCCGTCTCGTCGTCGCCCCGGTCCCGCAGCTCCGCCTGCTTCTCAAAGCGGCGGCGCTGGTCAATGGGGTCGTTCAGCTCGGAATAGGCATTGGCCAGCTCACTGTGACAGATGAAGAGCTCGAACCGCTCCGTCAGCCGGGGGTCCGCCGGGCTCCGCTTGGTCAGCGGAGAGACCTCCACCGGATACATGGTGATGAAGGTAGGCTGAATCAGCTTTTCCTCCACCCGCTGGTCAAAACAGGCGTACAGAGCGTTGCCCCAGGTCTTGTCCGCCGTCTCCGCCAGCTCCACACCAATGCTTTGGGCGGCGGCCACAGCCTCGGCGTCGCCGGAAATCGCTCCGAAATCCACTCCCGCGTATTCCTTCACAGCGTCCACCATGGTCAGCCGCCGCCATCCGGGGGTTAAATCAATCTGCTGGCCCAGCCATTCCACCTGATAGCTTCCCAAAATCTCCTGAGCCGCGCCGGAGATGATTCCCTCCGCCACGTCCATCATTCCGTGAAAATCGGTATAGGCCTGATACAGCTCCACCGTTGTAAACTCTGGGTTGTGCTTGGGGTCCATGCCCTCGTTGCGGAAAATGCGGCCAATTTCATACACCCGGTCCATACCGCCCACAATCAGCCGCTTCAAGGGCAGCTCCGTGGCGATACGCATATACATGTCAATGTCCAGCGTGTTATGGTGAGTGACAAAGGGTCTGGCCGCCGCGCCGCCGGCCAGGGTATTCAGCACCGGCGTCTCCACTTCGATATATCCCCGCTCATCCAGATAGCGGCGCATATACTGGATGAATTTGGAGCGGATGAGGAAGTTGTTCTTCACATCCGGATTGACCATCAGGTCCACATACCGCTGCCGGTAGCGCAGCTCCTTGTCCTGCAAGCCGTGGAACTTCTCCGGCAGGGGCAGAAGGGACTTCGACAGAAGGGTGATGGTCTTCGCCCGAACGCTCATCTCCCCCCGCTGCGTGCGAAAGACCTCGCCGTCCACTCCCACGATGTCGCCGATGTCAAACTTCTTGAACTTCTTATAGACCGCCTCGTCCATCTCGTCCTGGCGGGCATAGAGCTGGATGCGGCCATCCTTATCCTGCAAGTCGCAAAAGCTGACCTTACCCATTCCCCGCTTGCTCATAAGACGGCCGGCCACCTTCACGGGCCTTCCCTCCATGGCGTCAAAGTTCTCCTTGATCTGCCCGGATGTGACATCCCAGTCAAAGCGGGTCAGCTGAAAGGGGTCTTCTCCGGCGGCCTGGAGCTCCGCCAGCTTCTCCCGGCGGACCTTGGTCTGCTGGCCCAGGTCCTGCTGTTGGTTCTTCATTTGTTCAGCCATGCTCTCTCTCCTTACATAACAGCGGTTCAGCGCTCAATTTTCAGCACCTTATAGCGGATGCTTCCCCGGGGAGCCTCCACAGTGACGGTGTCCCCTTCCTTCGCGCCGATGAGGGCCTTCCCGAAGGGGGATTCCTCGGAGATAATGCCATGCATGGGGTCGGACTCCTGAGAGCCCACAATCGTATAGGGTGTCGGCAAGGCCTTCCCGTCGGGTCCTTCCACCGTCACCTTACAGCCGATGGCCACCATGTCGGTATTGCTGCTCTCGTCCACGATGACGGCATGCTGCAAAATCTCCTCTACCTCCGCAATGTGGGAGTACAGTTTGCCCTGCTCGTTCTTCGCCTCGTCGTACTCGCTGTTTTCGCTGAGATCTCCGAAGCCCCGAGCCACCTTGATCTGCTCCGCCACCTCGTCAGACCGGGTCGTTTTGAGATAGTTCAGTTCCTCCTGCAGCTCATCATAACGGGCCTGACTCATCTTGTATTCTTTTGCCATGTCGGACAGTTCCTTTCTTCCTATGCTTGATCCAAGGGAGAGATTCCCTGGGCGCAATTTTACAAAATGATATTATATAGAAGGTATCCGGGAATGTCAAGTCTCCCCGCGGTTCCCTTTTGCCCCGCGATCCTCCTTTGACGGTTTCGTGGTCACGCCTTGACTTGAATCCGCGCCTGTAGTAAAATCAGACCAGAACACTTGTATCAGGAGGAGCGAGAGCAAATGCGCAGCTGGTTTACGATTGACCGAATGGATGAAGAAACGCACATCATCAGCGAATACCGCCACTGGGAAGAAACCCACTGCTATCTATTGAACGGCAAAAGCCGGAGCCTGTTGATTGACACGGGCCTTGGTATCTCAAATATATGCGATGCGGTTCAGCCCCTCACCGATAAGCCGGTTACGGCAATCGCTACCCACATCCACTGGGACCACATAGGGGGACATTCCCATTTCCCGGATTTTTACGCGCACGCCGCAGAATTGAATTGGCTGAACGGCGAATTCCCATTGCCGCTGGAGACTATCAAGGAAATGGTCGTTGACCGCTGCGACCTGCCTGACGGATTTGATGTGAACCGCTATGCGTTTTTTCAGGGTACGCCAACCAAAGTGTTGACCAATCACGAAATCATAGACCTCGGAGGCCGGGAAATCGAAGTACTGCACACCCCCGGACATTCCCCGGGGCACCTGTGTTTTTGGGAAAAAGAGCGGGGATACTTATTTACCGGCGATCTGGTTTACAAGGATGTTCTGTTTGCCTATTATCCCTCCACCGATCCGGAGGCCTATCTTGCTTCCCTGGAAGAACTTGCGGCGCTGCCTGTAAAGAAAGTGTTTCCCGCACACCATTCGCTGAACATCGAACCGGAAATCATAATCCGTATGCGGGACGCGTTCCGAACGCTGAAAGCGGAGGGGAAACTGTGTCATGGCAGCGGCAAATTTTACTATGGCGACTGGGGTGTATGGCTGTAGAATCTTCCCGCGCAGCGTTGAACAGGCCGCCGTTTTGAAGACGGCGGCCTGTTCAGCACTGGGGAAAGCGGTTCTCATATGCCCAGGACAATCTGCTCCCGCTTCAAGGCCCCCGCCTCCCGGAGGGCCGCCAGCAGCTGGCCCCGGTCCGCCCCCTCGGGCAGCTCCTTCTCCAAACTGGGCGGCAGAGTCAGAGACGGCAGCGCCTGCTTCTCATCATAGAGCCGCAGGGCCACCGGATTTTTCAGGGACAAATCCGTCCGGGAGTCGAAAAGAATCAGGGCTTCCGCCCCCTCCAGCTGGTCCTTGGAGGGCCCCAGCAGCAGCGACACGCCATACTCCCGACGGAGCTGGCGGCAGAGCTCCTCCCCGCCGTAGGGCAGGTCCAGCAGCACATAACGGTGCCGGAGGCTCAGCTCCGTCACCGCCCGGACCACCTCCCCTGTCAGCGCCGCCGCTGTGACCGCCACCCGGGCTCCGGCTACCGGCTGCCCTTTCGCCGCCAGTCCCGCCCGAACCCAATCCGCCGCCACGGCCCGCCGGAGAGCCAGGGTAGACACAGGCCGCAGGCCGCACTTTGTAAGCGCCTCCCCAAAGGGAAATTCCTCCGGCAGCACTACTTGGGTTACGCCCCGCTTCCGGAGCTTCTTCCCCGCCGCCCCCACACGGCGGCGGAGCACCGCCGCGTGGGAGCTTTTTACGATCTCCGCCTGTAAAAACCGCATCCGCAGAAGGATCCGCTCTTCCAGGCAAACGCTCCGCTGCCCCTTTTGGGGGTCCGCCCATGTCAATAAACCTACCATAAAACACTACCTCCCGCCCCATGATATGGGGCGGGAGGCCAGATTATGCCGAGGAAGACAGGGTATAGCCCGTAAGGTAACCCTTGGCGATGGGATTGATGATCGTGTTGTTTTCCTTGACCTCAAAATGAAGGTGAGGGCCGGTGGAATTGCCGGTGGAGCCGGTGATGCCCAAAACATCCCCCTGCTTCACCTGCTGGCCCACGCTGACCTTCCGGCTGCTCATGTGGGCATAGAGTGTGGAGTTGCCGGGACCGTGATAGACTACCACATAGTTCCCGTAGGATTTAGAGTACTCCGAGATGATGACCTGTCCCGCCTTAGCGGCGTAGATGCTGCTGTTATAGCCCACCCGGCCGATATCGGTTCCCTTGTGGTTGGTGGAGCCGATGCCGCCGGGAGAGTCCCGGCCTCCCACCGTGGAGGTGATATAACGGCTGTTGGTCGGCCAGATGTACCCGCCGGGGTTGGAGGTGGGGCCGGCCTGGCCCTGGGCCGCCCGGCGGGCCGCCTCTTCCTCCTCCATCTTCTTAATCAGGGACTTGATGCGGGCCTGGACCGCCTCCTCCTCGTCAGAGAGGTCGTCCAGCGCGTTCTCCTGCTCCTGCTGCTGGGCCCGGAGCTTAGCTACCAGGGCGTTCGCCGCGTCCCGCTGGGAATCCAGGTCCCGCTTCTTGGTCTCCAGCTCCGCCTTGGCCTCCTCGGAGGCATTCTTCTGTCCCTCCAGCTCCGCCTGCTTTTCGGCGGTAATGGCCTGGAGCGTCTTCAGATCGTCAATTACCCGCTGGTCGTACTCCATAATCTCGTTGACGACGTCCAGCCGGCCCAGGAGGTCTGAAAAGCTGTTGGCCCGGAACAAGACGGACCAATATTCCACCTTCCCCTGCTCCTCCATGGCCCGGACCCGCTTGCAGAACAGCTCGTACTGAGCCGCTTCCCGGGCCTCGGCATCCGCCAGCTCCTCCGCCGTCTGGGAAATCAGATTTTCATACGTCTGGATTTCCTCTTCCTTATTGGCAATCTCCTCCTCCGTCAAACTGATCTGATTGTCCAAGAGGCGCTTGCGCTCCAGCGTGTTGCTGATATCCGCAGAAAGTTTGTCGATCTGCGCCTGAATCTCTTTTTTCTCCTGGGCCAGATCCTTGGCGTCGCTCTTCAGCGCGTCAATGTCCGCCTGGGTCACCGCCGCAGCGGGAGTCAGGTCTGCCAGCACCAGACACAAGGCCAGAGCCAGAACCGGCAGTGAACGGAGAAACCGTTTGCAGTTTCGCTTCATACCGCCCTCCTCTCAGACCTGCAAATACTTCCGAATGGCGGAAAGGCTGCCTCCCACGCCAATAAAGATGCCCGCCGCCGCGAAAGAGCTGGCTACCGGGACCCGCAGTTCCTGAAAGGGAATCACATCAATGAGCTGGAGCGCGTCGCTGGTGTTGACGCCCCGGGCCACCGCCTCATAGAGCCCCCACTGCATCAAAAAGGCGATGGACGCCCCCAGGAATCCCATGAGGAAGCCCTCGTACACAAAGGGCCAGCGAATGAAACCGTTGGTGGCCCCTACCATCCGCATGATGGCGATCTCCTCCCGCCGGTCAAAGGTGGTGAGGCGGATGGTATTGGAGATGATAAAGACGGACACCACGAACAAGATCGCAATCAGGGCCACACAGACCACCGTCGCCACATTTCGAAGGGCGATAAAGCCCCCGGCCACCTCCTCCGAGGCGTTGACGCGGGCAATTCCGTTCACGGCCGCCACCGCCGCTCTGGTTTGGGAGATACGCTCCAGATTGATGATTTTCAAGGAAAAACGGTCCCGCAGGATATTGGGGTCCAGGTCCTGAAACATCTCCTCATCGGGATACTGCTCTGTAAAGCGCTCCATAGCCTCCTGGCGGCTGATGAAATCGACGGACTCCACATTGGGGATGGCCTCCAGCTTCTGCTGGAGCGCGTGGGTATCCTCAAAGTTCTCATCCACAAAGGCCAGCATCTCATTTTCCTGCTCCAGATCCTCCAAAAGGCCATTGGCGTTCACCGCCACCAGCGTAAAGGTGCCCATGATGAGAAGACAGGCCACGGTGATGCCGATGGCGGCAAAACTCATGAAGCCATGACTGAACATGTTGGAAAACCCTTCATGGACAAAGTATCCGAAATTGTGCTTACCCATGAATGCGTCCTCCCACATAGCCGCCGATACTGTCGTTGATAATCCGGCCGGAATCGATGGTGACCACCCGTTTGCCGAAATGGTCCACCAGGTCCTTTTCGTGGGTCACCACCACCATGGTGGTGCCCAGTTCGTTGATTTTCACCAGCAAATCCATCAGCTCCAGGGAGCGCTCCGGGTCCAGGTTGCCAGTGGGCTCGTCGGCGATGATGGTATCCGGGTTGTTTACCAGGGCCCGCGCGATGGCCACCCGCTGCTGCTCGCCGCCGGAGAGTTCATTTGGATAGCTGTAGGCCTTCTGTTCCAGTCCCACCAGCTGCAACACATAGGGAATCCTCTGCCGGCTCTCCCGGGCGGAGGCCCCCACGGCCCGCATGACAAACGCCAGATTGTCATAAACCGTCTTTTTCTCGATCAGGCGGAAATCCTGGAAAATGACCCCCAGCGTCCGGCGCATCAGGGGAATCTGCCGTTCCGAGATGTTCCGGGTAGAAAACCCGTTGACCCGGACCCGGCCCGCGTTGGGCTCCACTTCCCCGGTGAGAAGTTTGATGATGGTGGATTTTCCGGAGCCGGAGGGCCCCACCAGGAAAACGAATTCACCGGGCCTGATGCGCATGGAAATACCTTGGATGGCCTTGGTCCCGTTATCGTATTCCATTTCCACGTCCCTTAACTCGATGATGGCGTTCTCTGATTCTACCATATAAGCGCCTCCAATTGGTGTCGGAAAACAGGACAAGCGTCCGGCGGTCGACATAATTCGAATGTTATTGTAGCATAAACAACGGTTCCCGTCAATGTGGCGCAACCCAAAAAAGCCGGCAAACTATTGCAATAGTACTATCGGATACTCTATCATGCCCCAAAGGCTTTGTCAAGCTCAGGTGAAGGACGCTGTACAAAAGAAAGCGGCGGACGCTTGTCCGCCGCGCAACCGTCAAGAGTCAATTCCGCGGGAAGTCAGGTATTTTTTGACCATCAGCGCCACCTTGAAGGTAATGGCGTCGTCAAACTCCCGCAGGTCCAGGCCCGTCAGCTTTTTGATTTTCTCCAGCCGGTAAACCAGCGTGTTCCGGTGAACGAAGAGCTTCCGGGCAGTTTCGGAGACGTTCAGGTTGTTCTCAAAGAAACGGTGAATGGTGAAGAGCGTCTCCTTATCCAAGGCATCAATGGGATTCTTTTTAAAGACCTCCTGAAGAAACATCTCGCAAAGCGTGGTGGGCAACTGGTAGATCAGGCGGCCGATTCCAAGATTCTCATAATTGATGACATATTTCTCCGTATCAAAGACCTTGCCCACATCAATGGAAATCTGCGCTTCCTTATAGGATTTGGCCAAATCCCGCAAATGGGTCGCGATGGTGCCGATGCCTACAACAACCGTGCTCTCCGTGCCGGAGCGCAGACTTTCTTCAATGGAGGAGGCGATCTTATTCAGCTCCCGGAAGCCCGCGCCTTCCGGCATTTGCCGGACCAGCACCACGTCCCCGTCTCCGATGCTGAGGACAAAATCATTCTGCCGGTCAGGGAACATGGCCTGCACGACATCTGTAGGAACCGACTCTCCCTTCTTGAGAGACCGAACCACAAAGACCCCCCGGGCCACGTCGGCGGTAACCCGCAATTCTTTGGCCCGCATATAGATATCGCCCAACATGATGTTGTCGGAGATAATATCCTTAATAAACGAACCCCGGTCATGCTTCTCCTCGTAATAGGCCTTTGCGGCGTTCAGCGCCACGGTGGCCACCGAGCAAACGGCCTTGCTGACATCATTCTCCCCAAAGGCGAAGGCGGCGTAATCGAACTGATTTCCCCACCCATTCAGCGCTTTGAAGGTCCTACCGTCTGAGGAAATCAGCGCACCGGCGGCGTTATTCACCACGGGGATATACTCCGTCCACCGCTGCCCGATGAGGGAGAGCTCACTGCAAGCAATCACCACGCCTTCCCCATCCATAACGCCTATCGTGCGATCCGTATTTTCCTTCAACTGCAATACCACATTTTGATAAATTCTCCCAGACATGGCCGTCCTCCTCACCTAAAATACCGGGGAAGCATTGATCCACTTATAAAACATCTATATTATATCGTCAACTTCACCAAATTGCAAGATGTTTTTTCTTTTTTCAACAAAAAACTCATTCTCTTTTTGGTAAGTATTCGAGCTTTTTCTAAGAACTATACAAGGGCATGGAGCGCAGCAATCTCCTCCTCGGTCAAAAAGCGAAAAGCCCCCCGGGAGAGCGTTCGGTCCAAGGACAAATTCCCCATTTGCACCCGCTCCAGATACAGAACGGGGTTTCCTCGGGCGGCCAGCATTCGTTTCACCTGATGAAATTTCCCCTCCCGCAGTGTGACATAAGCCTCACTCTGCTCCCCTGCGGAAAGAATCTCCAGCTTTGCGGGCTGGCATTGAAGTCCGTCCTCCAAGGACAGGCCCACGGCGAAAGCGCGGACGTCCGCCTCCGTCAGCCGTCCGTCCGTACGGGCGTAGTACACTTTGTCCACATGCCGCCTTGGCGACAGCAAGGCATGAGCCAGCTCCCCCTCGTTGGTCAGCAGCAGCAAGCCTTCCGTATCCTTGTCCAGCCGGCCCACGGGAAATAAATTCTGCCGCTGAAGGTCTTGGGGCAGCAAATCCAGCACAGTCCTGCCTCTTCCATCCTCTGTGGCGGAGAGGCAGCCTGCCGGCTTGTTCAGCATAATCCAGGTATAACGGCGGTAGCACAGCACCTCGCCGTTAACGGTAATGCTTACCGCCTCCGGATTTACCTTTTCCTCTGCCGAGCGAATGGAAACCCCATCTACCAGTACCTGTCCCATCCGCGCCAGCTCCCGGACTTCCCGGCGGGACCATTTTCCTGTGGAGGCGATGATCTTATCCAGCCGCTGTTTTTCCACGGCGTCTCTCCCCTTTCCGGCCTGTTTTTGGAATTGCTTGTTTCATTGTATCATATTTTTCTCGGAAAATGAATAAGGAACTGTCAGGAGGGATTGATATGTTAATTTGGACCGCAAAGTTTTCCCGAAAGAAAGCCGTTGCCGCCGTCATTTTCATGGGCGTAGTAATGGCGGCGCTGATTCTCTTAACGGGCCGGACACCAGCAGAACCGGAGGCGCCGCTTCCCAAGCTGACAACCAATGAGGAACGGATAACCTATCTCCAGTCCTTAGGGTGGAAAGTGGAGCCGGAGCCGATCGAAACGCTGCAATTTTTGCTGCCTGCGGAACTGGAGGAGCCTTACCTCTCTTACAATGAGATACAGCTTCCTCAGGGCTTCGACCTGCGCCGCTGTCTCGGAAAGCAGGTTGCCCGGTTCACCTATGCCGTCATCAACGACTCGGGGAATTCCGAGGGCGTGCAGGCCAATCTTTATGTCTGCGAGGAAGTTCCGGTTGCCGGAGATATCTGCGCCTCCGGAGCCGGCGGTTTTCAATTGCCGCTTATTCAAATGGAATGACAAAATTCGCGCCAAAAAAAGGACTGCCGCTTTGCGGCAGTCCTTTTTTAAGAACTCATTACTCGGCAATGTCGGTAACAGCGCCGGAACCAACGGTACGGCCGCCCTCGCGGATAGCGAAGCGGAGGCCCTTCTCAATGGCGATGGGGGTGATCAGCTCAACAGCCATCTCGACGTTATCGCCGGGCATGCACATCTCGGTGCCCTCGGGCAGGGAGATGACGCCGGTGACGTCGGTGGTACGGAAATAGAACTGAGGACGATAGTTGTTGAAGAAGGGAGTGTGACGGCCACCCTCGTCCTTGGACAGAACGTAGACCTGGCCCTTGAACTTGGTGTGGGGGTTGATGGACTTGGGCTTCGCCAGAACCTGGCCGCGCTCAATGCCATTGCGGTCGATGCCGCGGAGCAGAACGCCGATGTTGTCGCCGGCCTCGGCGAAGTCCAGCAGCTTGTGGAACATCTCGATACCCGTGACGACGGTCTTCTTGGTCTCTTCCGCCAGGCCGACGATCTCGACTTCCTCGCTCAGCTTCAGCTGTCCGCGCTCCACACGGCCGGTAGCGACGGTGCCGCGGCCGGAGATGGTGAACACGTCCTCGACAGGCATGAGGAAGGGCAGAGAGTCGTCGCGGGGAGGAGTGGGGATATAATCATCAACCGCGTCCATGAGCTCCTTGATGCAGGCATACTCGGGGGCGTTGGGATCGGTGGAATCAGACACCAGAGCGTTCAGCGCGGAGCCCTTGATGATGGGCAGGTCGTCGCCGGGGAACTCGTAGGTGCTCAGCAGCTCGCGGACTTCCATCTCCACCAGCTCCAGCAGCTCCTCGTCGTCCACCTGGTCGCACTTGTTCAGGAACACCACGATGGCGGGCACGCCCACCTGACGGGCCAGCAGGATGTGCTCACGGGTCTGAGCCATGGGGCCGTCGGAAGCGGCGATGACCAGGATCGCGCCGTCCATCTGCGCAGCGCCGGTGATCATGTTCTTGATATAGTCGGCGTGGCCCGGGCAGTCGACGTGGGCATAGTGACGCTTCTCGGTCTCATACTCCACGTGAGCGGTGTTGATCGTGATACCACGAGCCTTCTCTTCGGGGGCCTTGTCGATGCTGTCATAAGCCTCGAACTCCGCCTTGCCCTGATAAGACAGCCACTTGGTAATGGCAGCGGTCAGAGTGGTCTTGCCGTGGTCAACGTGGCCGATGGTGCCAATGTTGACATGGGGTTTGGTTCTTTCAAATTTCTGCTTAGCCATTTGAAAATCCTCCTAATAAATGTTCAATTGCGGTACGGCATTGCGAAACGATAATCAGCAATGTTTATTTTACAGCATTCCGGCTGGAAAATCAATCCCTTTTTCCCATTTTCGGCCAAAGGGTTTCCAGCGAACCGCAAAAAAGTCAGTTGCTCTTCACCCGGGTCTCCACGATCTTCTCCGCGATGCTCTTGGGAATCTCCTCATAGCTGTGAGGCTCCATCGAGTACTGACCGCGGCCCTGCGTACTGGAACGCAGATCGGTGGCGTAACCAAACATATTGGCCAGAGGCACCAGAGCGTCCACCTGCTGCGCGCCGGGACGGGCTTCCTGTCCCTGAATCTGGCCCCGGCGGGCGGTCAAATCGCCGATCACCGTGCCCAGATACTCGTCAGGCACAATGACGGAAACCTTCATGATCGGCTCCAGCAACGTGGCACCAGCCTTGCGGCAAGCCTCCTTAAACGCCATGGAACCGGCAATCTTGAACGCCATTTCAGAGGAGTCCACCTCATGATAAGAGCCGTCATACAGCGTGACTTTCACGTCCACTACGGGGAATCCGGCCATGACGCCGGCGTTCATCGCGCCCTGGATACCCGCATCAACGGCGGGAATATACTCCTTGGGAATCGCGCCGCCCACAATGGCGTTGACAAACTCGTACCCCTTGCCGGACTCGTTGGGCTCCACGCGAATCTTGACGTGGCCGTATTGGCCCTTGCCGCCGGACTGGCGGGCATACTTGGTGTCCTGCTCCACCGTCTTCTTGATGGTCTCCTTGTAGGCCACCTGGGGAGCGCCCACGTTGGCCTCCACCTTAAACTCCCGAAGGAGGCGGTCCACAATGATCTCTAAATGGAGCTCGCCCATGCCGGCGATAATGGTCTGACCCGTCTCCTCATCGGTGTAGGTCTTGAAGGTGGGATCCTCCTCGGCCAGCTTGATGAGGCCGATGGTCATTTTCTCCTGGCCCGCCTTGGTCTTGGGCTCAATGGCCACGCGAATAACGGGCTCGGGGAACTCCATGGACTCCAGAATGATGGGGGCCTTCTCATCGCAGAGGGTGTCGCCGGTGGTGGTGTGCTTCAGACCCACGGCGGCCTCGATATCGCCGGAGAAGACTTCCTCAATGTCCTCGCGGTGATTAGCGTGCATCTGAAGGATGCGGCCAACGCGCTCCTTGACATTCTTCGTGCTGTTGAGCACGGTGGAGCCGGTGGTGAGATGTCCGGAATAGACCCGGAAAAAGCTCAGGCGGCCCACATAGGGGTCGGTCATGATTTTGAAAGCCAGGGCGGAGAAGGGCGCGTTGTCGTCCGAGGGACGCTCGTCCTCTTCGTCGGTCTTGGGGTTCACGCCCTTGATGGCGGGGATGTCCGTGGGCGCGGGCATGAAGTCCACAATGGCGTCCAGCATCTTCTGCACGCCCTTGTTCTTATAGGACGTGCCGCAGGTAACGGGAACCATTTCATTGGCAATGGTGGCCTTGCGGATGGCTGTCCGGATTTTCTCCTGGGGAACCTCCTGGCCATCCAGGTACATCTCCATGATAGATCGGAAGAGCACACGTCTGAACTCCAGTCACATTACTCGATCTCGTA